>CAZNJJ010000076.1:0-7762 GCA_964573335.1 uncultured Oscillospiraceae bacterium
TTGGGTCCTACTATCTCAACCTTTTCGTTGGAGGAAAACTGACCGGGCTGGGAGAGATCCTACTTGTGCGAAAGAACGAAATACTTGCCGAACAGAGTTTCCAGGTCAGCCTTGGTGACGTGGATATGACGTGCGCTGGTCTCTACAAGAACCTTATTTTCCATTTTAATTGTCCTCCATATTCAAATATAGGGTCATTGTTTTCATTATAGCCCTGTTTCGATGCCATTGTCAACCAAACAGCCGCTTTTCAGGTGACAAACACTGTTCGGCTGTGATATACTTTTTACAACAGTTTTCCCAATGGAGGTCAAAATAATGGCGCAAACTCTGGCGGAGCTTCGCTCCGAGCTTTTAAATTGCCGAAAATGTCGTCTTTGCGAGCAGCGCACCAATGTCGTTTTCGGCGTTGGACCCGAAAACGCAAGGGTGATGCTGATAGGCGAGGGCCCCGGTCAGCATGAGGACGAGCAGGGGGAGCCGTTTGTCGGCAGGGCGGGAATTTTGCTCGACAAGATGATGGACGCTGTCGGACTTTCCCGCAATACCAACGTTTTTATAGCGAATATGGTAAAATGCCGCCCCCCGCAAAACCGCGACCCTCAGCCCGACGAAACCGAAACCTGCCTCCCCTTTTTGCGGGAGCAGTTTAAGCTCATTCGCCCGAAAATCATCGTCTGTCTCGGCAGAATAGCCGCCCAGCGGCTTATCTCCCCCGATTTCAAGGTGACACAGCAGCACGGCGAGTTTTTCGATAAGAAGGGCACTCTCATGATGGGAACTCTCCACCCCGCCGCCCTGCTCCGAAATCCCAATCAAAAGCCCGCCGCCTTTGAGGATTGGCTCAAGCTGCGGGAAATGATACTGAAAGAATGTCCCGAGGTATATTCAAATAGCGACAGCTAAAACAAAATCCCCCGAAATTCGGGGGATTTTTTCTCTTTATTCTGCCTCAACAGTCTCGGAATCGGAGTTCTTCTTTACGCTTTCGATGCCGTTTTCACAGCCTGCCTTGGCGGTGTAACCCTCGGAAGTGAGAATTATCTCGCCGTTCTTGGCTTTCAAGCGGAATCTGTATTCGCCCGCCTTATCGGTATACATCTCAAACTTGGGGTGCTTTTTAGTCTCAAAGCCCTCAACAGTCTGATCCTCGATATTGGCAATCGGCGCATTGTTTTTAACGCTCTCAATGCCGTTTTTGCAGGCAGCCTTGGAGGAATAAATCTCCGAGCAGCCTATAACCTGTCCGTTGGCGGCGGCGAGATCGAATTTCACACCGGTCTTGGTTTCCTTGATGATATACTTGCCCATCTTAAATCTCCTCTTTTCTCACAGCTTTTGAGGAATATCCTCACAATAACATTATAACGGTATTCCGCATTAAAAATAAACTGTCATATTATTACAAATAAGAGGGTAAATATTGTAGAATATGTTACTTTGGTTTTTTCGCTCCGGCAGAAAGCACATCGGCAACCTCTATTATCGAAATGTAGGCGCTCTTGTCGTTCGCGCGCACGATAGCGCTCATTCTGCCTATCTGGAATCTGTTGACGATGATGTAAACCATTGTCTTGTCGCTTCCGGAATAGTATCCGCGCGCGGGGATAGTGGTTATTCCGCACTCAAACTCGTTAGAGAGCGCCGCGCAAACCTCCTCGGGATTGGAGGTGACTATCAGCGCTGCCTTGGCACGGTCAACACCCTCAACGATAAAGTCGAGTGTTTTGATTCCCGCGCCGTATGTAACGATGGAATAGAGCGGAAGTATCCAGCTGTTCATCACAAATCCGCAGACGACATACAACGCAACGTTGTAAATCATAACGAATGTACCGACTGTCATTCCGATTCGCTTTGCGAATATGACTGCGAGAACCTCAATGCCGTCCATTGCGCCGCCGAATCTGACCGCCAAACCGCTTCCCACACCGGAAATCATTCCGCCGAAGAGAGCGCAGAGCAACAGGTCGGTTCCCGCCAGAGGAGATGCCATGCTCACATCAAAGGGCAGAACATCTGTTATCAGCCACGCGCCCATAGAATAGCAGGCTACCGTAAAAATCGCGTATATGGTAAAAAGTGTTCCCTGCTTTTTCCAGCCGAACAAAAACAGCGGGATATTCAAAACGATAAGGAAGAAAGAGAGCGAAAAGTTCTCGGGAGTCAACTGCGAAAGCAGAATAGATGTACCCGAAATGCCGCTGTCGTAGAGATTTACCGGAGAAATGAATATAGTAACGCCAAATGCGTTTATCAAGCCCGCAATCAAAAGGCAGAGCAGATTTTTCGGGCTGATTTTCTTTATCTCCGCGAGATAATCCTGCTTTAACATAGCAACACTCCATAATACAAGAATTTTTATAACTATATTACCTTGATTTTGATTTTGCCGCAATACCAAAATGGATTTTTTAACATTTTCTTTACGAAAAGTAAAAGCGCCGTCCTCATCGGACAGCGCTTTTATTACCCTTAAAAGTTAGGCAACAACGCCGATTTCCTTGTAGTACTTAGCGGCACCGTCGTGCAGGGGCAGATTGGCAATATCCTTAACTGCTTCCTCTGCGGTAAGACCCTTGAGGTTCTTCTGAGCCTCGCCGAGAGAATCGATATTCTCCCAGAAAGTCTTGGTCAAATCGTAAACGGTCTGCTCATCGAGGTCTGCGGAGCAGAACATTACCATCTTGATAGCGGAGGTCTGAACGTCCTCGGTCTGATTGGGGTAGGTGTTTGCGGGAATGGTGAAAGGAGCGTACCAGGGGTAGTCTTTCTTGAGAGTCTCGATGATGTCATCGGAGATGTTGAGCAGCTTGCAGCCGGAGGTAGCAGCCTGAGTTACGGCAGCTGCGGGAGCACCGCTCATTATCCATGCGCCGTCGAGGGTGCCGTTCTGGAGCATATCTGCGGCATCGCCGAATGCGAGCGGCTCGGTGTTGATGTCATCGGGGAAGTTGAGTCCTGCTGCGGTGAAGTGATTCTTGCACTCGCCCTCAACAGAGGAACCTGCGGCGGCAACCGCAAAGTGCTTGCCCTTTACCTCGGCAAGGCTGTTGATGCCGGACTTTTCGGTAACAACAACCTGATTGGGGTTGAAGTAAAGACCGGCGATAACACGAAGATTGGGGTTAGCGGCGCCTTCAAAGCTGTCGGTGCCGTTCATGCTCTGGAAGCAGTTGCTGGAAATTGCGATAGAAACCTGAGCCTCGCCCTCGGCAACCTGATTGAGGTTGTCGATACCGCCGTTGGAAGCGCGGGAAGAAGCGGTAACGTAGTCAATCTTGGTATCCCACAGGTCGGTGATGGCTGCGCCTACCGCGTAGAGCGCGCCGGAAGCGCCTGCTGTCGGGAAGTTGATGGTCACCTTTGCGTGCTGCTCGGCGGGAGCAGCAGCGGCAGAACCGGAGGCTGCCGCAGAAGCGGCGGGAGCGGCGGAAGAAGCGGCGGGTGCCGAGCCGCAGCCTGCCATTGCGCTTACCAGCATGGCGGCGCAAAGCATAACGGAAATTATCTTTTTCATTGTTTTCTCCTCTTTCTTTAAAAGAATCCTTTTATCAAAACAGCGATAGCTGATTTGGAACGATTTAAGCTGCTGCCGCAGGCTTTTTGCTCTTGAACACCTGCAAAACCACGATAACAGCCACTGCCGCGATTCCGATAAAGTCGGTGACGGTGTTGGGGTCTATCATCAGGAGCGAAGCCGCTATCAAAACAGCGCGCTCAAAATAGTTGCATCTTGTCAGCATCCAGCCCTCAAGACCCGCTACAAGACCGATAGTTCCTATGATAGAGGTCAAGCAAGCCCAAAGAGTAGCGAAGGTTCCCGCATCGGAAGCGCCGATAAGCAGTATCGGATTTCCGAGGAAGAAGAAGGGAATGATAAAGCCGACAAGTCCGAGTCTCACAGCGATAAGGCTGGTCTTGGTCTGGTTGGAACCCGCTATACCGGACGCAACATAGCTGCTCATTGCGACAGGGGGAGTTATATTGGAAAGGCAGGCGTAAATCAGGCAGAACATATGCGCCGACATCGGTTCGACACCAACCTTGATAAGAACCGGCACTGCAACCGCCTCAACGATAACATAAGCCGCAACTCCGGGAACGCCCATTCCGAGGATAATGCTCATCACCATTACGAGGAAGCCGGTGAGATAGATGTGGCTGTTGTTTACTATTCTGAGAATGAGATAACCCATATTCAGTCCCAAGCTGGTGAGGGTAACGGTTCCGATGATAACGCCGATGATAACGCAGGAAACACCTACGCCGACAGCGCCTCTCGCGCCCTCACAGCAGGCAAGAACTATCTTGTTCCAATCCATGCGGGTTTCTTTCTTGACCCAGCTCACAGCTACGGTGACGAATATCGCGATAACCGCGGCAAAGAGGGGGGTATATCCCATAAACATCATCGCCATAAGCACTACCAGCGGAGCGATAAGATGTCCCTGTGCGCTGATAACCTTTTTGGCATCGGGGATTTCCTCCTTGGGAACGCCCGAAAGTCCGAGTCTCATAGCCTCAAAATGCACCGCGAATATAAGTCCGAGATAGTAAAGCAATGCGGGAATTATAGCCGCCATCATAACGTAGGTATAGCTGATTCCCAAAAACTCCGCCATAACAAAGCCGACAGCGCCCATTATAGGCGGGCAGAACTGACCGCCGGTGGAAGCTACCGCCTCTACCGCGCCGGCAAACTCCTTGGAATAACCGGTGCGCTTCATCAGCGGAATTGTGATAGTTCCGGTGGTGGCAACGTTTGCAATGGCACTTCCGTTTATCATGCCCATCAACGCGCTGGCAAGAACAGCAACCTTTGCGGGACCGCCGGGGGTCTGACCGACGAGTGTGAGCGAAATGTCATTGATGAACTGCGAAAATCCGCTGTGCTTCAAAAATGCGCCAAACAGCACGAAAAGGAATATGTAGGTCGCCGAAACGCCGATACCTGTTCCCAAAACGCCCTGTGTGCCCCAAAACTGGGTGATAAGCACGCGCTTGAGGGTAAATCCGGTGTGACCGAGCTTTCCGGGAATAAACTGACCGAACCAGTTATAAGCCAGGAAAAGGAGCGCGAGTCCCGCGAGGTTTCCCGACGCGCGGCGTGCCGCCTCAAAAACAACCAGCATTGCAATGCCCGCCACTATCAAATCAAGCTGTGTGGCTCTGCCGCCGCTGGAAGAAAATCTGTCGTAGTTTAAAATCAGATAACCGAATGTTCCCACCGAAGCGGCTATCAGCAGCATATCAATGGGATTGGGGAGAGTTCTTCTGCGCTTTTCCTTTTTGTGCATCGGATAGAGTATAAATGTAAACACCAAAAGGAATATGCAGTGAAAGGCTCTCAGATTGATAGCGCTCATCGCGCCTATCGTGTTGTAATAAAGCTGAAATACCGTCCAAACGCAAAGTCCTACGGTAACCAGCTTTCCGAACAAGCCGGTATAGGTTCTCATGCGCGCCTCGGAATCCTTTTCCTCGAGCAGCGCCTGAGCCTTTTGCTCTATGTCGGCGTATTCGTTTTCCGCCTTAGGGGTCAAATTTTCAGACATCTCTTCTACCTCCAAGCTTTTTCCGCACTTTCGGTAACGGAATGTTCATATTTTAGCACTTTAAATCACATAGGTCAACCGAATCGGCATATTTGCCCGAAAAAAGCTCATTATTTGTAGGAATCACAAAAAACTGTTTGCCACATTGTTATATTATAGTGCAAAAACAGAATTAGTCAAATGTTGTGTCGTTATATCAGCCTATTTTGCGCCGAATTATTATACTTTTCGCACAACGCCTCTCTTTACGGCTGTTTTGCAGAAAAATAACACCGCAAGGCTCATTCTCCCTGCGGTGTTATTTTTCCGTTCAGATTTTCAGCGCGTTGAGCGCCCGTTTGTGCAGTCTCAGCACCCAGCGATATTCGGTGTTGAGCTTTTCGGCTACCTTTTCCCATGTCAAGCAGTCTATGTATCTGAGTTCCAGCAGCAGTCTCAGCCGCTCATCGCTCACAGCCGATATGCTGTTTTCTATATCCAGACGCAGAGCGGTGGAATCCAACAGCCTGTCATAAAGCATCGCCCTCAGCTCAACCAGCTCATCCACGGCGGATTGTATTCTGTCGTCCCACCCGCCGCCGTCAACAAAGGGAGAAAAACTCACCGTTATCCGCTCCGCGCGAGATTCCCAAAGCTCTATCTCATGTTCCAGCCGCTCAATTTCCTGCTCGTTTATGCCAAACCGCGAAAGGAACTGCTTTTTTGTTTCCAGCTCACGCTCATCGCTTTTTTGAACGCTCATTCTTCTCCCTCCCCTGCCAAAAGCTGAACCGCTGTATTTTTCGGTTCTGCGGGTTTCGGAATATCATCAAGCCATATCCGAAAAATCTCGCCGCCGCAATCGGAAAAACCGCTCTCGTCGATAGCGTCGGGCGGCTCTATCCCCCGCTCCCCAACCGGAATGAATTTACCGTAACACACCACAAAAGCCACCTCTTTTATCGAAATGTTATCATCGCTCGTCTGTGGCTTTCTATGGTCAAATCAAAAACAGGGTCAGAAAAATCCTCCTTTCGGGTGCCGAAAGGAGGATTTTTAAAGAACGCAAACAAAAAGCTGTTATTATTTGTTCTTAATATATTCGTCGATGGAAGCTGCCGCCTTTTTGCCGGCACCCATAGCGAGAATAACGGTAGCGGCACCGGTAACGGCATCACCGCCGGCATAAACGCCCTCACGGGTGGTAGCCATATCCTCAGTGCAAACGAGACAGCCCTTGCGGTTTACCTCGATGCCGGGGGTGGTATTCTTGATGAGGGGGTTGGGGGTGGTTCCGATAGCCATGATAACAGCGTCAACATCAATAACGAAGTTGGAGTCTGCCTTTTCTATCGGACGACGGCGACCGGAAGCATCAGGCTCGCCCAATTCCATTTCAACGCACTCAATGCCCTTTACATGGCCCTTTTCATCTCCGAGAATGGCAACAGGGTTGTTGAGCAGCTTGAAGATGATGCCCTCCTCCTTGGCATGATGAACTTCTTCCGCTCTTGCGGGAAGCTCCTCCATGCTGCGGCGGTAAACTATGTAAACGTTTTCCGCACCGAGTCGCTTAGCGCATCTTGCCGCGTCCATGGCAACGTTGCCGCCGCCTACTACCGCAACGGAATGTCCGCGATAGATGGGGGTAGCGTAGCTCTCGTCATAGGCGTGCATCAGATTGGTTCTGGTGAGGTATTCGTTTGCGGAATAAACACCCAGCAGGCTCTCGCCGGGGATATTCATAAAGCTGGGCAGACCCGCGCCCGAGCCGATGAACACCGCCTCAAAACCCTCCTGCTCAAACAGCTCGTCAACCGAAATGGTTCTGCCGACTATATAGTCGGTTCTGATGGTAACGCCGAGCTTTTCGAGGTTTTCAACCTCTTTCTTTACTATCTCCTTAGGAAGACGGAACTCGGGGATTCCGTAGGAAAGAACGCCGCCCGCAACGTGCAGAGCCTCAAATATGGTAACGTCATATCCCTTTGCTACGAGGTCGCCGGCGCAGGAAAGTCCTGCGGGGCCGGAGCCTACAACCGCAACCTTGTGTCCGTTGGAATCGGGCTTGTCGCCCACAGAGAAGCCATGCTCACGGGCATAGTCGGCAACAAATCTCTCGATTCTGCCGATGCCTACCGATTCGCCCTTGATGCCGCGAACGCACTTGGATTCGCACTGGCTCTCCTGAGGACATAAACGTCCGCTGACGGCGGGCAGGCAGT
>CAZNJJ010000077.1:0-7665 GCA_964573335.1 uncultured Oscillospiraceae bacterium
CTGGGCAGCTATGTGCGGATCGGATAAACGCTGAAAGCATCTAAGCGTGAAGCCGTCCTCAAGATAAGATATCCCACTGTTTAAAACAGGTAAGACCCCCGGAAGACTACCGGGTTGATAGGCTCAAAGTGTAAGTGCGGCGACGTATTAAGCTAGCGAGTACTAATCGGTCGAGGGCTTGACCTTGAATGTGTCAGGTTCATTTAATTCGCAGATTGTTCATTGTTCAATTTTGAGTGTGCAGAGATGTGCATTTAGTCGGTGTCTATGACGATGAGGGTCCACCCGTTCCCATTCCGAACACGGTCGTTAAGCTCATTCGTGCCGAAAATACTTGAGTGGAGACGCTCCGGGAAAATAGGTCGATGCCGACACAAAGCCAAAAGAGCTTCTCTGATACAGAGAGGCTCTTAGGCTTATAATGATACGACCGCAGCGCGGTCGAGATATGCACCTTTAGCTCAGTTGGTAGAGCAACTGACTCTTAATCAGTGGGCCCTGGGTTCGAGTCCCCGAAGGTGCACCAATTAACGCCGATTTGGTATTTGATTACCGAGTCGGCGTTTTTCTATAATGTAATTTAAACCGGAATTTGACAAAGGGGCATGATGATATGGTAACAGCTATTTATTCGTTATCACAAGTCTACGGAGCAGAACTGTGGCTCTTGTTTTGGTTTGTTTGTGCTGTGATATATTTAGGCATTAGCTTTCTAATCAAAGATAATCGCACCAAGAAAGGCATCAAAAATGTATTGATTGGTCTGCTGGTATCAGAAGTGATAATTGACCTTGTGTGGACGATTATATACTATCACAACGGAACATATTTGAACTATGGCATCGGTGCAGTTTATGGTCTGCTTTTGTGGATTCCGATTCTGACTGTGACATTGGTTATCATTACTCTCAAAAACAAAAATACTGATTGATAAGCAACTTCCAATTTGTCGGGGAGATAAGCAAACGCCCCATTTAGGAACTAAAAGGCGCACTTCTATACTCACTATCGAGAGTAGTGCGTCATGCGGAGCTTCATTCTCTGTCAGCAGAAGAAAACCGCCTGACCTTGATTGTTGCGTCACTTCGTTCAGTCAAGGTGGCTACACCCCCTTGTGCCGCTAAATCGCTTATCCCCTGTGGACTTGCCGCCAACAAGTTTGTATATGGATATGAAAATCCGACCTGTGATTGTAACCATAGGTCGGATTAACTGTTTATGACCGGCGAGCTTTTCTTATTTTAAAAGCGCGATAATTCCCGTGACGGCGGCAACAGCGGAAAGAACAACTCCCGTGGCGCTCAAAAGAAGTGTGAGCCTTTCGGCGGGCTTTCTTCGCTCCTCCAATTCCTCAAGATAGCTGATTACCTTTGTGGAATCGTCCAACATTGCGTATTGCATCGCTTCTCTCTCCTCGGGTGAAAGTTTCATGCCGACATCTCCTTTCAATCGGAATTATAACACAAAAATGCCCGCTCTTTTTAAAAGAACGGGCAGATTTTATCAGAATTTGTGTACCTCGGGTTCGGCGGTGAAGGAGCTGAAAGTGGCGACAGCGTTCTTCAAATACAAAACCTGCGTGTTGTTGTCGTTTTCGTCGTACATATTGCGGAGACTGCTGTAATCATCGAGCATCGACTTTTTCGCCTCAATGCGGTCGTCCTCAACCAGTTCCGCTGCGACGCGGAGCCATTCGCCGTTTTTAAAAGCGCATATCTCGCATTTGGGATTGGCGGCAATCTGCTTGGAAACAGGCTTGGATTTTCCCGTTTGAATATACAGCTTTCCCTCAAAAATGTGTGCGGTTCCGAAAGGACGCACTCTCGGCTGATCTCCCTCAACCGTTGCCAGATAATAAACATTGGCGTCTTTCAAAAATTTGCATACCTTTTCCATAAAAACACCTCCGTGGAATTGTCGGGTAGCATCGAATTTATTCTATGATACGATTAAATCTTGAATTTGTAAAGTGGGTATGTTTTAAAAGGGCCGCGCAGAAACTGCACGACCCTTTTTGCTATTCGGAAATGATATTCAAAAGCTCCTCGATATTCTTTTTGCCGAAAAACTGCCTGTCGTCATTCACCACAAGGCAGGGAACACTCATCACACGATATTTTTCTTTCAGCTTTTCAAAATGGCGAATATCATACACATGAGTGGTGACAAGAGGGTTCATCGCCGCAATTTTCTGCGCGGCTATCACCAAATCGGGGCAAATCATGCAGGAAAGTGTGATAAGCACCTTGATTTCCACAGGCTTTTTTATAGCTAGAATACGCTTTTTCAACTGCCCGTCTATCGGCTGACCGCTTCCCGCGGCGTTGTAAAGCCCCAAAATGAATGAGGTAAACTCATGCCCCGCGGGAACGCCGTGAAAAGCAAGTCCGCTTTCGGCTCCGTCGGAATAGCAAACCGACACAAACGGCGTGTTCTCGCCGCCCTGCTCTGCCGAAACAGTCAGCTTGTCGGTGCGGGCGGCAAGCTCGGTTATAAAGCGATCCAGCTCGGCTGAAAGCTCGCTTTCATCGAGATGCAGCTTTAGGATAAGCGGATTTTCCATTCGGGAAAAGAGAGTCTCCAACTGCCGCAGAATATCCCCGCTGAAAATTTCCTCGGAATCGTCGCTCGCCTTTTCCTTTTCGGAAACGCTCTTTTTCACAGCGGGGGCAGTCGCTGTCAGACCGGTTTTCTGCCGCATCGCTTCCGCGTGCTTTTCAAGCTCGGTGGCGGCAAGCGCCCCCTCGCCGACGGCGGTAACTACCTGACGAAGCGGCTTTTTGCAAACGTCGCCCGCGGCATAAACGCCGTCTATATCGGTTTTCTGTGCGGAATCGGTGAGGATATACCCCTCATCGCTCAGAGAAATCATATCTTTGAGCCGCTCGGTCGCGGGAGAATAGCCGGCGAAAACAAAAACGCCGAAGCTGTCGTTTCCCTTTGCGCGAAATTCAGTCACCTCGCCTGTGACGGTGTTCTTATATCGCGCATAGTCAAGCCCGTTTTCGCCCGATACTTCTTCCATAACGGTGTTGGTGAGAACAGTGATTTTCGGGTGGTTTTTCGCCTTGTCGGAAACAGAAGCCGCGCAGGAGAAATCGTTTTTCCTCACCAGAATCGTCACATGGCGGGCGTATTTAGTGAGGAACACCCCTTCTTCCGCCGCCGCAAAGCCGCCGCCAATCACAAAAATATCCTTGTCGGTGAAAAACTCGCCGTCGCAGGTGGCGCAGTAGGCAACGCCATGACCTTTATGCTCATCCTCCCCTTTAAATCCGACCTGCTTTGGGTGAGCGCCCACCGCCAGCAGAACGCCGAAGCTGTGAAATTCCCCCTTATCGGTTTTGGTGAGCTTGATGTCCCCCGAAAAATCAAAGGAAAGCGCCTCTGCCGACAGAAATTCCGCGCCGAAGCTCTCCGCCTGAGTTTTCATTCTCTCGGCGAGCGACCTGCCGCTGATTTTTTCTATTCCGGGATAGTTTACCACCTCATCGGTGATGGAAATTTGACCGCCGAACTGCTCCTTTTCCAAAACAAGAACACGGCATCTCGCTCTGGCAAGGTAGATAGCGGCGGTAAGACCCGCAGGCCCGCCGCCCACTATCACCGCGTCGTATAAATTTTTCATCAGAGCCGCCCCACAAGGTCAAGACCGGGCTTTAGCGTTTTTTCACCCGGTTTCCAGTTGGCGGGGCAAACCTCGTCTCCATGCAGGTGAACAAACTGACAAGCCTGCACCTTTCTCAAAAGCTCCTCGGCGTTTCTGCCTACGTTGCCCGCAGTCACCTCGTAGCCGACAATCTTTCCGTCGGGGTTTATGATAAAGGTTCCGCGCTCGGCGAGACCGTCGTTTTCTATAAGAACATCAAAATCCTTTGCGATTTTGTGGGTGGGGTCGGCGAGCATGGGGTAGTTTATCTTTTTGATTCGCTCGGAGGCATCGTGCCACGCCTTGTGAACAAAATGTGTGTCGGTGGAAACGGAATACACCTCACAGCCGATTGCCTTAAACTGCTCATATTTTTCAGCCAAATCCTCAAGCTCGGTGGGGCAGATAAAGGTGAAATCCGCCGGATAGAAGAAAAACACACTCCATTTTCCCATAATATCCTTTTTGGAAACGGTTTTGAAATCCTTTTGGTGAAATGCCTGAACGCTGAAATCCGATACTTCTCTGTTTATCATTGACATAGCTTAATCCCTCCAAAGCTCATGTTGATTGCAAAATGCGTATACCGCCTTGACGCTGTCTCCCTCGCATAGGGCGAAAACCGCTTTAGGCTCGTCATCGGGTTTGAGGTGAATATACTGTATGCCGTTATCTGTTTCGAGACATATCCATTCAATATAATGCTCGTTTGACATAGGATGCTCAACAGAACCCGCCGTGACATAAGCCTTATTGCCGCTGACGGTGTATACCGGCTTGTGCTTTTGGGCAGAAGCATCTGTCGAATCGGCTTTCAGCTCATACATCTTTTCGCCGCAGCAAAAAAGCGGAACACCGTTATCCTTTATGAGCGCCGCCATATTTCCGCAATGATGGCAGGCAAAGAATCTGTGCTTCAAAAAAATCACTCCTTTCAGCAAAAAGTCTGTCCCGAAAATTGCAAATAATACATCAAAAAACGGGGCATACTAGCCGAAAAGGAGTGTAAAAATGAAAAACGATGATTATAAGCGGGGATTTGTTCCCTATGCCGCCGCCGCGTTTATGATAGGACTGGTGGGCGGATTTTCGGCGGTTCTCGGCCCTGCCTTTGTCAGCGACATCGGCATAGACTACAACAACACAACATGGACAGCGCTCGCGCAGGCGGTTTCAACGGCGGCTTGCGCCCCAATTCTCGGAAAAGCCGGAGACATCATCGGGCGAAATTCCGCTCTGCTGCTCGGGGCGGCGGTTTTTACATTGGGGAATATCCTTTCGGCGCTGGCTGATTCGCTGATATTTATGATGGCGGCGAGATTTACGGTAGGTGTGGGAACAGCTTTTATGGCACCGGTGATACTGGCGTATATCGTCACCGAATTTCCGCAGCAGCAGATAGCACGCGGATTTGCCCTGTATATGCTCATTTCGAGCGGCTCGGTGGTGTTTGGCCCGACGTTGGGCGGCTTGATAATATCAGCCTACGGCTGGCGGGCGATGCTGTGGGTTTGCGTGGCTGTCTGCGCTGTGACGCTGGCGACAGTTGCCGCCACCTCCGAAAAGCTGTCGCTTAGGCGAAAGCGGCTCGAAAATTTTGACAGCGCGGGCGCGGTTATGATTTTGATATTCTTCAGCCTGATGCTCTGCATACCGTCATTCGGGCAGAATTTCGGCTTTAACTCCCCCGCCTTTTGGGGAGTGACAATATCGGCGGCTGTCAGCCTGCCGCTGCTCTTCTTTATCGAGGGGCGCGCCGCAAATGCGATTCTGCCGCTGGAATTTATAGGGAGAAGGGCTTTTATTCTCAGCGCGGCGGCGCTTTTTCTAACACAGGGTCTTATGCAGGCGAATATGACCGATATTATCGTTTTCACAAACTACACCCGAGCGGGAGATTCAACCGTTTCCGGCTATGCAATATCGGTCATGTATCTGGGAATGTCGCTCGGAGCGGTTTTGCTCGGACCTTTGGCAGACCGCTTTGAGCCGAAATATCTGCTCACCCTCTCGCTTGCGCTGACCGGCATCGGCTGCGGAATGATGCTCTTTTTCACCGAGGAAAGCTCTGCACTTCCGTTGATGACCTCGCTCGGAATACTCGGCTTCGGTCTCGGCGCAAACGCTACCGTGCTGATGAAAACCGCCCTCTTTGAAATACCGCCCGAAAAGGCGGGCGCGGCAACAGGGAGCTACGGTCTTTTCAGGGATTTGGCGGCGCCGTTTGGGGTGGCTGTTTTTGTTCCGTTTTTCACCAACAGCATAACGGCTATGATGAAAGAGGGAATGTCGGGCGGGCAGGCGGCTTGCCGTTCGATAGCGCAGCTGGCATCGGCGGAGCTGATTTGCCTTGCGGCAGGAATCGTCGTGGTGCTGTTCCTGCCGAAAATTCACACAAAAGGAGAAAATCAATGAGTTTAAAGGATAAAACGGTGCTTATCACCGCTTCTACAAGGGGAATAGGCTTAGCCTGCGTTGAGGCGTTTGCCGAGCGGGGAGCTGTTGTCTATATGGCGGCGCGGGATTTGGCGCGGGCAGAGCAAACGGCAGAGCGGTTGAATCAGAGCGGCGGGCGGGTTAAATGCGTTTATAATGATGCCACAAAACCGGAAACCTTTCGCACAATGGTGGAGGAAGCGGTAAACAGTTCCGGCAGGCTTGATGTTTTGGTGAACAATTTCGGCGTTTCCGATTCCAAAAGGGACAGAGAGCTTTTTAACACCGAAACGGAAACATTTTCGGAAATAGTAGAGCTTAATCTGCGAAGTGTATTTGCGGCAAGCCGTGCGGCGGCGGAATATATGGCGGCAAAGGGCGGCGGCAGCATAATCAATATATCGTCGGTGGCGGGGGCGGTTCCCGATATTTCGCAGATAGCCTACGGAACAAGCAAGGCGGCGATAAACCACCTCACCCGAATTATCGCCGTTCATGGGGCGAAAAGCAATATTCGCTGCAACGCCATTCTCCCGGGAATGACCGCCACAGAGTCGGTCAGCCGCCATCTCAGCGAGAATTTCCGTCAGCTCTTTCTGCGGCATATTCCGCTTGGCAGAATGGGCAAACCGCAGGAGATTGCCGCCGCCGCGCTGTTTCTGGCAGATGACTCCGCCCGCTATATCACGGGACAGACGCTTATGGTCTCGGGCGGATTCGGCTTGGCTACCCCTCTTTATGCCGATTTGAGCGCAGCGGAGCAAAAACGCTGATATTCGCAGCAAAAAAGCCCTGCCGAAAGGCAGGGCTTTTGAAAAAACGGAACAGGTCAGCGCGCGCGTTCAACGCGGTTTCTGCCGAGCGTTTTTGCTTTATACATGGCATGGTCTGCTTCATCGAAAAACTCTATCAGGTTCTTGCCGCCGGAATATGCCGCGATTCCCGCGCTGATAGTCACCCGTCTGCCGTCAAGCTCCTCAAAATTATAGTCGGAAAAGCGCTCCCGCAGTCCGTTTACACGGCGGTATGCTTCTTCAACGGTGATGTTGGTGAACACCACAAGAAATTCTTCCCCGCCGTATCTGCCGACAACGGTGTTTCCGCTGTTCATCACGCGGAACATATCTCCGAGCTTTCTCAGCACTATATCCCCAACGGAATGACCGTAGGTGTCGTTTATCTGCTTGAAATGGTCTATGTCTATCACCGAAATAAGCAGGGTATTGTCACTTTGCGGGTCAAAAACCGTCATATAGCTTTTGAGAATATCCAGTATCGCCTTTCGGTTATAGAGTCCTGTGAGGCTGTCGTGTGATGCCTCGAGCTTTAAGCGGGCGGCACTTCGCATATTGCGCTTTATCGTTTCCACCTTGGCACGCTCGTTTTCCACTGTGAACATCGCCACCACAAAAACAAACGTCATTATCGCCGCTATGATAAAAAGGCTGGCGAAATATTCGTTTTTAATCGCGTCTCGGTGGTTGATAACGGTCAATCCCGTCGAAATCGCTATCCCGAGACAGCAGAACGCAAATGTTCGTATAACAACGTTGCGGTTGGCGTAGATGGTGGAGATCAAA
>CAZNJJ010000078.1:0-6038 GCA_964573335.1 uncultured Oscillospiraceae bacterium
CGGCGATAGATTCCTCGGTGGGCGGCAAAACCGCGATAGACCTGAACGCCGGCAAAAATCTGGCGGGCGCTTTTTGGCAGCCGCAAATGGTGCTTTGTGACCCCGATTGTCTCAAGACACTGCCAAACGGCTTTTGGCTCGACGGCATGGGCGAAATGATAAAATACGCCTTTGCCTTTGACAGTGAGCTGGCGGCTATGATAGCCGAAAATCCCGAGCCGGATAACATATCCGAGCTGATAGCGCGCTGTGTTGAGATAAAGCGTAAGGTGGTGGAGGCGGACGAGCGGGATAACGGCGAGCGGCGCAAGCTCAATTTCGGGCACACGATAGGCCACGCGATAGAGCAATGCTCAAAGCTCTCGATTTCGCACGGGCAGGCGGTGGGAATAGGCATGGTGATAATGACGAGAGCCTGCGTGCGGCAGGGACTTGTTCAGCCCGAACTGCTCGATGAGCTGCTTGATGTGATGAAGCGCTGCGGTATGCCCACCGAATGTGATTTTTCCGCCGATGAGCTTGCCGAAGCGGCTGTTGAAGACAAAAAGCGGCGGGGAAATTATATATACATGGTGATTCCCGTTAAGAAGGGCGAGAGCGCGATGAAAAAGCTGGAAACCTCACGGCTGAGAGACTGGATAGCCATGGGACTTTGATATAAGGGGCGTTTTGTGTGGATATAAAGATAACTCCTCGGCTGCTTGAGGGAGAAACGGCGGCTGTTACCTCCAAATCCGATGCTCACCGCTGTCTTATCTGCGCGGCGCTCTGCCGCGGCAAAACCGAAGTTGTGATAAACGATGTCAGCCGTGATATAATGGCTACGGCGGACTGCCTGCGGGCACTGGGAGCGAAAATCGAGCGGCGGGAAGATGTTTTCACCGTTTCGGGGATAGAATCCGCCGGACGGGGCGCTCTGCTCGACTGCGGAGAAAGCGGTTCAACGCTGAGATTCCTTTTGCCTGTGGCGGCGGCGCTCGGGGGAGAAGTGTCTGTAACAGGCTCGGGCAGACTGCCCGAAAGACCTCTTTCTCCCCTTGTGGAGCAACTAATCGAGCATGGCACACGGCTCTCGGCAAAAAAGCTGCCTATCCGGCTTTCGGGAGGACTTTCCTGCGGGAGATTTGAGCTGCCGGGGAATATCAGCTCGCAGTATATTACCGGACTTTTGCTGGCGCTCCCTCTGCTTGAGGGAGACAGCGAGATAATACTCACCACTGCGCTGGAATCTGCCGGCTATATCGACATGACGATAAAAACCCTCGCCGGCTTTGGAATAACGATTGAGCTTTTGCCCGACAACGGCGGCTATCGCATAAAGGGCGGGCAGAGCTACCGTTCCCCTGCGAGAATACGCGCGGAGGGAGACTGGTCAAATTCCGCCTTTTGGCTGACTGCCGGCGGAATAGGCGGCAGAATCTCCGTGAGCGGACTTGATGAAAATTCCGCGCAGGGGGATAAGGCTGTTCTGACGCTGCTGGAAAAATTCGGCGCGAAAATCGAACGCGGCGGCTTGATAACGGCATCGGGCGGCAGTCTTTGCGGAATAACGGCAGATGCTGCCGAGATACCCGACCTTGTTCCGATACTGGCGGTTTGCGCCGCGGCATCAAAGGGCAGAACCGTGATAACAAACGCCGCCAGACTGCGGATAAAGGAAAGCGACAGGCTGAAAACCACCTGCGCCCTGCTCACCTCGCTGGGCGGCGATGTAACCGAGCTTGAGGACGGGCTGATAATAAACGGCAGCGGCAGACTGCGCGGCGGATGCGTTGACAGCTTTAACGACCACAGGATAGCGATGTCGGCGGCGATTGCCTCTGTAATCTGCGACAATGAGGTTGTGATAAAGGGAGCGCAGGCGGTGGAAAAATCCTACCCCGCGTTCTTTGATGATTTCAGACGATTGGGAGGGGTGGCAGATGTCATCTAGCTTTGGAAATATGATAAAGGTGACGGTGTTCGGGCAGTCGCACAGCGGCGCGATAGGCGCCGTTATAGACGGACTCCCCGCCGGAATAACACTGGATACCGACAGGATAGAGCGGTTTATGAGCCGCCGAGCGCCGGGAAAAAACGCCCTTTCCACCGCGAGAAATGAGGCGGATATTCCCGAGATAGTGTCGGGTCTGGTGGAAAATGTCACCTGCGGCGCTCCTCTCTGCGCCGTGATAAGAAATTCCGACGCGAGAAGCAGAGACTATTCCAAGCTGCGTGACCTGCCCAGACCGATGCACGCCGATTTTGCCGCCGCCGTGAAATATCACGGCGCAAACGATATACGGGGCGGCGGGCAGTTTTCCGGCAGATTGACCGCTCCTCTCTGCTTTGCGGGAGCGGTGGCGATTCAGCTTTTGGAAAAGGCGGGAGTTTTTGTCGGCGCGCATATCGCGGAGGCGGCGGGAATCAGCGATGATTTGTTCGACCCCGTAAATGTCAGCCGTGAGGAGCTTTTGACCGTTTCGCAAAAGGATTTTGCCGTTATCAGCGATGAAAAGGGCGAAATGATGCAAAAAGAAATTCTCGCCGCGAAAGCCGAGGGCGACTCGGTGGGCGGGATAATCGAATGTGCCGTCACTGGGCTTTGCGCCGGAATAGGCGAGCCGATATACGACGGAATCGAAAACCGAATCGCCGCCGCCGTTTTCGGTATCCCCGCGGTAAAGGGAATAGAATTCGGCGTGGGATTTGCCGCCGCGAGAATGAGGGGCAGTGAGCATAACGACCCCTTTGTGATGCAAAACGGCGAGATAAAAACCCTCACCAACCGCCACGGCGGTATTCTGGGGGGAATATCCTCGGGTATGCCGATACTGTTTAGGGCGGCTTTTAAGCCGACTCCCTCGATTGCGCGCCGACAGCAGACGGTGAGCCTGAGCAAAAAAGAGAATTTTCCGCTGGTCATAGAGGGGCGGCACGACCCCTGCATCGTGCAGAGGGCGGTTCCCTGTGTGGAAGCCGCTGCCGCAGTTGTGATACTCGACCTGCTGATAGAGGAGAAAGGAAAAACACTATGGAACTCAATGAGCTGAGAACAAGAATGGACGAAATAAACAGCGAGATAGTAAAGCTGTTTGTAGAGAGAATGAACATTTCCACCGACATAGCGAAATACAAGCTGGAACACAAGCTGCCGGTTCTTGACAGGGAGCGGGAGAGAAAAATTCTCGCGAATGTGGCAAAGCAGGCGGGCGAGCCTTATGAGGACTACACACAGCTTTTGTTCAGAACGCTGTTTGAACTGAGCCGCACATATCAGAACGGCATCATGGGGGCGGAAAGCCCCCTCTCGGAAAGGATAAACGAGGCGGTGAAGAATACCCCCGACCTTTTCCCGACGAGAGCCGTGGTAGCCTGCCAGGGCGTTGAGGGAGCATATTCGCAGATAGCCTGCGACAAGCTCTTTCCTCATGCGGACATCATGTATTTTCAGCGGTGGGACAACGTTTTCAACGCGGTGGAAAAGGGATTTTGCAAATACGGTGTTCTGCCGATAGAAAACAGCACCCACGGCTCGGTGGTGGGCGTTTATGACCTGATGAAAAAGCACAATTTTTCGATAGTTCGCAGTGTAAAGCTGAGAATCAGCCACAATCTGCTGGCAAAACCCAATGTTGAGCTGAATGAGATAACCGAGGTGTATTCTCATGAGCAGGCTATCGGTCAGTGCAGCGAATTTTTGAGCAGAAATCCGCAGATAAAGGTGAATGTTTGCGCCAACACCGCCATGGCTGCGAAAATGGTTGCGGAATCGGACAGAAAGGACGTTGCCGCCATATCCTCGCAGCAGTGTGCCGAGCTTTACGGCTTGAAGGTGCTTTCCGACTCGATACAGAACAGCGACAACAACTACACCCGCTTTATCTGCATCTCCCGCGATATGGAGATATACCCCGGCGCAAGCAAGCTCTCGGTGATGCTCACCCTGCCGCACAGACCCGGTTCCCTCTCGGAGCTGATGTCGCGCTTTTCGATGATGGGGCTGAACCTCACCAAGCTCGAGAGCAGACCTATTCCGGGCAAGGATTTTGAGTTCATGTTCTACTTTGACCTTGATGCCTCGGTGATGAATCCCGCAGTTTTGCGTATGCTCGATGAACTGGAAAACGGTCCCGACACCTTTGTATTTCTCGGAAACTATATCGAAGTTTGAGGAGGGGTGGCTATGCCCTCGAAAAAATACGGTCTTATCGGAGAAAAACTCGGTCACAGCTTTTCAAAGCTGATACACAACCGCCTGGGCGGCTACGACTATGAGCTTTACAGCGTGGCGCGGGAGGATATAGACGAATTTGTGAGGAATAGAACGCTTTTCGGCGCAAATGTGACTATTCCTTATAAAAAGACGGTGATGGCGCATTGTGATGTTCTCACCGAGGCGGCGAAAAAAATCGGCTGTGTGAACTGCCTGACCACCCTGCCGGACGGCAGACTGCTGGGCGACAACACCGATTATGCCGGATTTTTGAGCCTTGCCGACAGCGTTGGAATCGACTTTAAGGGCAGCAATGTTGTTATACTCGGCAGCGGCGGAACAAGCCTGACCGTGCGAACCGCCGCCCGCGACCGCGGCGCCGAAAGCATCACGATAATCTCTCGCGGCGGCGAGCATAACTATGACAACATCACCTCGTTGAAGGACACCGAGATAATCATAAACACTACCCCTGTGGGAATGTTCCCGAACAACGGTGAGAAAAAGGTTGATTTGTCGCAGTTTCCAAAGCTGCGCGGCGTGCTGGACGTGGTGTATAACCCCATGAAAACCGCTCTGCTTTTGCAGGCGGAAAAGCTCGGTATTCCCTGCGGGTGCGGACTGCGTATGCTTGTGGCACAGGCAAAATACGCCGCGGAACGGTTTACCGATTCGCAGATTGACAACGGCAGGATAGACGAGATAGAAACCGAGCTGAAAAAGCAGCTCACCAACATAGTTCTCATAGGAATGCCGGGGAGCGGAAAGAGCAGTATCGCCGCAAAACTCGCCGAAAGCATGGGCAGAGAGATTGCGGAAACCGACAAAATGATTGAACAAGCCGCGAAAATGACTATTCCGCAGATATTTGAGCGATACGGCGAGGAAAAATTCCGCGAGATGGAAAGTGAGGCGGTGAAATCCGCCGGAAGCAGAACGGGAATCATCATTTCCACAGGCGGGGGAGCGGTGAAAAATCCGCAGAACATTGATTTTCTGCGGCAAAACGGCGTTATCGCGTGGGTGAAACGCCCGATAGAACAGCTCGCCACCGACGGCAGACCGCTCTCCCAGGGGGAAAGCGCGGCGCAAAGGATTTGGCAGGAGCGCAGGGAACTCTATCTTGCCGCCGCCGATTTTGAGATAGACAATTCTTTTGACATAGAGAGCGCCGCGAAAGCGGCAGAGGAGGGATTCTATGAAAATATTGGTGATAAACGGCCCTAACATCAATATGCTGGGGATAAGAGAGAAAAACATCTACGGCGAAGAAAGTTATGACGCGCTCCTCAAAAAAATTTCCGCCTGCGCCGACGAGCTGGGGGTTGAGGTTGAGTGCTATCAATCAAACCATGAGGGCGACATTGTGGATAAAATTCAAGCCGCATACGGCAATGCCGACGGACTGGTGATAAACGCCGCCGCCTACACCCACACAAGCGTTGCTATTCTCGATGCGGTAAAGGCGGTGTCTATCCCCGCGGTGGAGGTGCATATATCGGATATATATTCGCGCGATGAATTCAGGCACCGCTCCTATGTGGGAATGGCGTGTGAGGAGCATATCATCGGGCATGGATTTGAGGGATATTGCGAGGCAATGAGGTATCTGGCGGCGAACCCCTCCGTCACTCCGTGACACCTCCCCTTGTGAAAAGGGGAGGCTTTAGGTTCTTTAAATCGCAAAGAATAACGCAAAGCCGCCCCTTGCCGCGCAAGGGGAGGTGGCGAGCGACAGCGAGACGGAGGGGTGGATAAGAGAGAGGAAACTTTGAAGCGAACCCCTCTGTCACTCCGTGACACCTCCCCTTGTGAAAAGGGGAGGCTTTCAGAGGAAAACCCC
>CAZNJJ010000078.1:6138-7548 GCA_964573335.1 uncultured Oscillospiraceae bacterium
GTCACTCCGTGACACCTCCCCTTGTGAAAAGGGGAGGCTTTCAGAGGAAAACCCCTCCGTCACTCCGTGACACCTCCCCTTGTGAAAAGGGGAGGCTTTCAGAGGAAAACCCCTCCGTCACTCCGTGACACCTCCCCTTGTGAAAAGGGGAGGCTTTCAGAGGAAAACCCCTCCGTCACTCCGTGACACCTCCCCTTGTGAAAAGGGGAGGCTTTAATAGCGTTTTCCGCAAGATGAGCGGCGGAGTATTACTCATGTGTTACCAAAATGTAACTTTTATCACATAATTTTCTCATTTAGTTTACAATTTTCAGAGGAAAAAGTATTGCAAATAAAAATTCGGTATGTTACAATTCCAGTATGAACCGGTACTCGGAATGGAGAGCTCCGGTATCGGCACTCACAAGATTAAAAGGAGGATTTCTATTTATGAAGAAGTTTGTTTCTGCTGTTATAGCGGGAGCTATGATAGCAAGCATGGGAGCTACTGCTTTTGCGGCTCAGCCCAGTGTTACCAGTCTTACTGAAGTTACCGGTTATGCAACCGGTGAGAGCGGTGCTACTATTGATCTTAAAATCGGTAATCCCGATGGCGATGACACTACCGTTAAGGTTGATGACAAGAAGGCATTTTTCCCTGTAGTAGGTCTTAAGGGACCCTACGGCTACAGTGCCGATGACAAGATGCTTTTCTACAAGGATGCTGTCACCAGCAATACTAATGAGTATTATGCGCCTATTGAGTATGGCGACACCGCTTATTACGCACTCATTCAGTGGATGCCCAGTGAGTTGAAGACCGGCACTACCATTGACTCTACTTTGGAAAAGCTTGACGGTGTAAATATCACCGACACCACCAGCACCAACAGCTTTACAGATCTGAAGGGTTATTACACCGTTGTTACCGAGTCTGAGACTGTTTCCAGCATTAAGATTAAGCAGGACTGGGAAGAGGGCGACGACCTCGTTAAGAGCGTTTCTATCGTAAAGAAGAAGGTTTGCAACAGCGATAGCTGGAGCGCTACTTCCACCTACGAGTGGACAGGCGGCGACTCCGATGATGACGATAGATATTATCCCGGCATTGATGATCTTGAGCTTGATGCATACGGTTTGGAGGAAGGCAACTACGCTTACTTCCTCGCTATCAAGTATGAGGATTCTACCTCTGTAAACGATACCGATGTTATCGGCACCATCACTCTGAGCAAGTCTAAGGATCCTGCCATCGACAAGATGGAGTTCGACGTTGAAGTAAACGTTGACTGGGAGAACTCCTGGAGACAGGTTCCCGCAGGCTCCACCGAAAGCGAATATAAGGTAACCGGCGATATTGAGCTCAAGGCTGATAAGAACTACGCTCTCAAGTTTGACTGCGACGAAGAGGTAGAGCTTGAGTTCGGACCC
>CAZNJJ010000079.1:0-7541 GCA_964573335.1 uncultured Oscillospiraceae bacterium
AAAAGACCTCTCTGCTCTGCAAAACGGCAGCGATATAAGAGGTGTTGCACTGAAAATCGAAGGCGGTGCCGAGGTGAATCTCACAGCCGATGACGCGGCGGCAATCGCGGCGGCTTTTGTGAGGTATTTGAGCGAAAAGAGCCGAAAGAGCGCCGATTCGCTGAGGATAGGCGTTGGACATGACTCCAGACTGACGGCGGAAAGCCTCACCGAGTCGGCGCTGGCGGGAATATGCTCGGAGGGAGCGCGGGCGTTCGATTGCGGACTCTGCTCGACCCCGTCGATGTTCTGCTCGACTGTCTATTCCGAAACCGATTTTGACGGCGCGATAATGATAACCGCGAGTCATCTGCCGAAAAACCGCAACGGATTGAAG
This sequence comes from uncultured Oscillospiraceae bacterium, assembly GCA_964573335.1. GTDB lineage: Bacteria > Bacillota > Clostridia > Oscillospirales > Ruminococcaceae > Yanshouia. The sequence goes on from CAZNJJ010000079.1 coordinate 377, forward strand.
CTATTTGACCGTGACGGCGGCTTTGACAAGCCCGATATAAAGGCTGTTTTGGCTGTCGGGGGGGATATTGAGCCGAAAACTGGCGGGTATTCTGCCGAGAAAACGGCGCTGATAGATATTTACGGCAAGGATTTGCGGGAAAAGATAAAGAAAGGCGTTTTAGCCGAGGACTACGACCACCCGCTTGCCGGACTGCATATCGTGGTTGATGCCGGAAACGGCGCGGGCGGATTCTTTGTCGATAAGGTTTTAAAGCCGCTCGGTGCGGACACCTCGGGAAGCAGCTTTTTGGAGCCGGACGGCAATTTCCCGAACCATATACCAAATCCCGAGGACAAAACCGCGATAAAGGCTATCTGCGACAGCACTGTTTTGAACAGCGCCGATTTGGGGATAATCTTTGACACCGATGTTGACAGAATGTCGGCTGTTCTGCCTGACGGCAAGGCAGTGAACCGTGACGCGATAATCGCGATGATGGCGGCTGTTCTGGCAAAGGATAACCCCAACGCAACGATAGTCACCGATTCGGTGACATCGGACAGGCTTACCGATTTCCTCGAGGGAGAGCTGAAAATGCGCCACCGCCGCTTTAAGCGCGGCTATAAAAATGTCATCAACGAGGCGATAAGGCTCAATAAAGAGGGAGTAAACTGCCCGCTTGCCATAGAAACCTCCGGTCACGGAGCGCTTAGAGAAAACTATTTCCTTGATGACGGCGCTTATATGGCGGTTAAACTGCTGATTGCGGCAGCTTCGGCAAAGAAAGAGGGAAAATCACTCGGTGAATTGACGGCAAAGCTGGCTCCCGCGGTTGATGAATGTGAGCGCCGCATAAAAATATCGGGAGAGGATTTTCAAAAGGTGGGTGCCGATGTTTTGAGCGCGTTTGAAAAGCGTGCCGCTCAAAAGGGGTATCATGTTGTTCCCGACAGCTGCGAGGGCGTTCGCCTGAGCTTTGATGACGGCTGGGCGCTTTTGAGAATGTCTCTGCATGACCCGCTTTTGCCCCTCAACGTTGAAAGCACCCGAGAGGGCGGCTGTGTTGAGCTGCTCGGCAGGGTTAAAGAGCTTATTTCGGACTTTGAGCAGCTTGATTTGAGCGTGCTTTGAGTGATATATTGTGTGGAAAGAAGTATTTTGAAAGGAAGATTCAGCTATGGAACAATCCCGTGCAAACGAGCTGGCTGTGATAGCCACCAAAGCAAGGCTTGCCGGAGTTAAGGCGGTTCATGACTGCGCCTCCGGTCACCCGGGCGGTTCGCTTTCCGCTATGGACATACTCACAGTGCTTTACTTTGAAACGATGAAGGTGGATCCCAAAAATCCCCACGACCCCGACAGAGATCGCTTTGTTCTTTCAAAGGGTCACTGCACTCCGGCGCTTTATCCCATTCTCGCGCTGAGAGGCTTTTTCCCGATAGAGGATTTGAAATATTTCCGTTCTATCGAGGGAAATGTATCGGGTCATGCCGAGATGCGCTACATGAAGGGCGTTGATATGTCCACCGGCTCGCTCGGTCAGGGACTTTCCGCCGCTGTCGGTATGGCGCTCGCCGCCAAGATGGACAACAAGGATTATCGCACCTATGCTCTTATGGGCGACGGTGAGATTGCCGAGGGTCAGATATGGGAGGCGGGACTCGCAGCCGCCAAATTCAAGCTGGATAACCTTTGCGGAATAATCGACGTGAACGGTTTGCAGATAGACGGCCCCACCTCTGTTGTTATGCCCACCGAGCCGCTCGACAAAAAGTGGGAGGCATTCGGCTGGAATGTGATAAAGATAGACGGACATGACTACAACGCTATCGAAAAGGCGTTTGAGCAGGCGAAAACCGTTAAGGGCAAGCCCACCATGATACTCGCAAAGACGATAAAGGGCAAGGGCGTTTCTTATATGGAAAACGCTGTCGGCTGGCACGGAAAAGCGCCTGACGACGCTCTTTATGAGCAGGCAAAGACCGAGCTTGAAGCCAAGCTCAAGGAATTGGAGGGTTGAAGATGGGAGAAGTTGTAGCTACCAGAGCCGCCTACGGCAAGGCGCTTGTAAAATTTGCCGAAAAGCACCCCGAGCTTGTGGTGCTGGATGCCGACCTTTCCGGTTCCACCATGACCAACGGTTTTGCTAAGGCTTATCCCGAGAGATTCTTCAATATGGGAATCTCCGAGGCGAATATGACCGGTGTTGCGGCAGGACTTTCCACCTGCGGCAAAAAGGTGTTTATCAATTCCTTTGCCATGTTCTCGAGCGGCAGAGCCTGGGAGCAGGTGAGAAACTCGATAGCATATCCCGGAATGAATGTCACTGTTGTAGGCTCTCACGGCGGACTTTCTGTCGGTGAGGACGGCGCTACCCACCAGTGCATAGAGGATTTCGCGATAATGCGCGCTATTCCCACCATGACCGTTATCAGCCCCTGCGACGGAAACGAGATGGAGCAGGCGGTTGAGGCGCTGATAAACTTTAAGGGCCCCGCCTATATGCGTTTGGGCAGACTTGCGGTGGAAACCGTGACCGACGCGATAGAGGGCTACAAGTTTGAGATAGGCAAGGGACTTGTTCTCAGAGACGGAACAGATGTGACTGTCATTGCGGTTGGAATGATGGTTCAGCAGGCGTTGAAGGCGGCTGACCTGCTCGCAAAAGAGGGCATTTCCGCGAGAGTGGTGGATATGCACACCATAAAGCCGATTGACAAGGAGCTTGTGATAAAATGCGCCGCCGAAACAGGTGCGATAGTCACCAGTGAGGAGGCTACCATTCTCGGAGGACTCGGTTCCGCGGTGTGCGAAACTGTGGCGGAGAATATGCCTGTTCCCGTGGTGCGCCACGGCGTGAACGATGAGTTCGGACGCTCGGGAAAGGCACAGCTCGTTCTCGATAAGTTCGGCTTGAATGCCGAGGGAATAGCCGAGAAGGCGAGACTCGCCGTTTCCAAAAAGAAGTAAGGTAAAAATTAAAAGCGCCGACTGAAGAAAACGGTCGGCGCTTTTGCTGTTTTGAGGGAAAAGGTGTGTCGATGGAAGAAAAAAGGCTCAACGAGCTTCTGCGCGAGGTGGAAGAACAGGCGAGAGCGGTGGGTATTCCCATAAGCGGGCGTGTTCTGCCGCGGGTTGCGGTGAACAGGCGGGCAAAACAGCGGTTTGGCTGCTGTAAACGGCTTTCAAGCGGCGATATACAGATAGAACTGTCTTTACACACACTTTCGGCTGAGGAAAGGGAGATAAAGCAGGTTTTGGCGCATGAGCTTTTGCATAGCTGCTACGGCTGCATGAATCACCAAAAGCGCTGGAAAAGCTATGCCGAAAAGATGAACAGTGCCTATGGGTATAGTATCAGCCGAACCGATTCCGCCGAGCGGCTGGGGATAGAACAGGAAAAGCCCGAGCCGAAATATCGGCTTGTCTGCACCCGATGCGGCGCCGAGATAACACGAATGAAAAGAAGCCGCCTGATAACAGATACAAAGCTGTATCGGTGCAGATGCGGCGGAGAACTGAAAAGGATAAAATAAACCGCCGAGGAGAGTCTTTGGGGAAAGCTCTCTTTGGCGGTTTTGATTATTTTTTGAAATATTTCGGCTCAAAGCCCTCAATGCGGATAGTTTGCATCATCTGCTTAAACTCTTGCTCATCAAAATCCTCATCTGAGCAGAACACCTCATAGCTGACTCCCAAATAGGATAGAAACAATCCCGTTTCCTTAAAGCCGCCGCGCAGATAAAAATTTCTGCGAAGCTCTCGCTGACGGCTGTTTGCGGCGGTTTTATCCGGCATTTCAAAATCGACTGTCAGCCTTTTGCCGGAATATCTTTCTTTCAGCGTTTCGAGGGCGCGGCTGCCGAAACCCCGAGAGCGATATTCCGCTTTGACAGCCAGAAAAAAGAGATAAGCAAGTGAATGATAAATCTTGATTGCGGCAAATCCTATAAAGCGTTCATTTTCTTTAAAGGCGAAAAAGTCAAAGCTGCCGGACTCAGACATTTTCACCAGTTCCTTTGGCGGGAGATATTCCTCGGGCGGAAAAGCCTCTTTTGCAAGTGAGGATACCTCTTTCCAAAAGTGACAGCCTACGGTTATATTTTCTGTATCGAGTGTCATAAAGTCCTCCGAAAATTATTTTTCAAAAAGGACTGCGCTACCACTCTTCACCTCTGCCCAAAAACATAATTATCCTCTCGAAAAAATTTTGCTCACGCTTTGACGCTGCGGAGAAAATCGGTTTTCCAGTTGACCGCTTCTCCGAGGTTTTTCACAGTGCCGTCTATCATCGCGCCGACGATGGCACGGAGCCTGTCCAGCTCGTCATCACGGCAGTCGAACGACCAGCGCTCCAGCACCGAAACCAACCCCGCGCAGACGTAGTCGAGCAGGTAGACCATCACGGCACGGTCGCTGTCCTCGCAGAGCGAGAGAAAGCTGTCAAAAACGGTGCGTATTCTTGAGCGGAAGCCGGCAACGAGGTTGAGATGTGTTCCCGACTGGATAAGCAGGCGAAATTCGGCGGTGTTGCTCTTTATCGCATCGAAAATTTTGCCTACGAATTTTGTGGGGTTGTTTACCTCCTGCCAAGGGCGGCTCTGGTCGATAAAGCTGAACAGCCTGTCAAGAAGGTCGTTTTCCATCTCATCAAGCACATCGGAAATGGTTGTGTAGTGATTATAAAAGGTTTTGCGGTTGACCTGCGCCATTGCAGTCAGCTCGCTGACGGTTATTCCCGAAAGGGGCTTGTCGTGAAGAAGAAGCAGGAGAGAATGTTTTATCGCCTGCTTGCTCTTTACGCAACGCTTATCTTCTTTTTTTTGAATATCATCAGCCATAAAAATCACTCCTGCCGAATTGTGATAGTGCAAATATTTTAACACCTTATTTGAATAATAATATAGTCAAAAACAAATGTCAACGAGACAACGCGGCTGCCGCAAAGGTAAAATCCGCATTTGTTGAAAACGCCGACGGTATATGTTATTATTCTTAGGAATAAAAGGAGGAGAGGCTGTTGAAAAGAGCGGTTAGAGCTTTGGCTTTGGCACTGGCTTTGCTGTTGACAATATGCGGCTGCGGCAAAACAAAGCTGCCGCAGGATACATTGAGATATGATTTGCGTTCCTCTCCGAACTCGCTTGACCCGCAGTATGCTGTTTCGGACGAGGCGATAGAGGTGGTGAAAAACGCCTTTGAGGGGCTGACCGCCATATCAAAAACGGGGGAGGTTGTTCCCGCCTGCGCCGAGAGCTGGAGCGTTTCACCGGATAAGCTGAGCTACACCTTTGTTCTGCGAGAGGGGCTTAAATGGGCAAACGGCGACGATTTGACGGCGCACGACTTTGCCTTTGCCCTCAAAAGGCTGTTTAACCCCGCGGCGATTTCTCCCGCGGCGGCTGACTATATCATGATAAAGAACGCCGAAAAGATAATCAACGGCGAATTTATGCCCGAGATGCTCGGCGTTCGCGCCAAAAACGACAGGGAACTTGTGATAACGCTCGAGCGGGACGACCCCTCTGTTTTGATGATGCTTTCGATGGCGGCGGCAAGTCCCTGCCAGGAAAAGTTTTTCAAGGAGCAGAAGGGCAGATACGGTCTTGAAGCGGACACAATTCTGTGCAACGGTCCGTTTAAGGTCGCGAGCAAGAGCGACAGGCTGATAAGTCTCAAACGCAGCGAGCAGTTCAGAGAGCCTGTTTCGGTTGAAAATTTGAATATGTATATAAATCGCGGCGATGAGATAGAGATATTCCTGCAGCAGCGCAGTGATGTGGTTTTGGTTCCGTTTCAGCGATTTGATGATGTTAAGGACGTGAAATGCGAGCAGTTCTATGACCAATGCTGGCTGCTGCTGTTCAACACCGAAAGCGGCATACTCAAAAATCGGGATATACGCAGGGCTGTTTATTCGGCGGCGGATATACCGTCGCTTTTGGAGAGCCTGCCGCCTCAGTTGGAGCGCTATGAGGGGATAATACCGCCGACTGCGATGCTCAGCGGACAGAGATACCGTGATATGGTTCCCACCCCGAAAAGCGCCGAGAAAAGCGATTCCCCGAGAAAGCTCTTTTACGATACCCTCGAACAGATGCAGGAGGAGAGCGGCAGGCTGACCCTTTTGGTGAGCAGCTTTGCCCCGGGAGCGGATATAGGGGGTCAGCTACAGCGCAGATGGCAGGACAGTCTCTCGATATTCGTGAATATGGAACAGCTTGAATATAATCAGCTCATAGCCAAGATGCAGAGGGGCGAATTTGATATAGCGATAGTTCCGCTGGTGTCGCAGAGCGGAAGCCCTGTGGATTTTCTCACCCAGTTCGAGCAGATGCAGGAGCCGGAACAGGAAAGCGATTTGGGCGGGGAAGAAGCTCCGCCGCCTTCACTGGGCGAACTGACAGCCGCAGCCAAGACACAGACCGATGCCAAAAAAGCGGCAGAACAGCTCTTTTTGGCGGAACAGCGGCTGATAGACGATGTTGTTGCCGCGCCGCTTTTTGCGGCTCCCTCGCTCTTTGCCGTGGCAGACGGTGTGAGCGGAGTTTATTATGATACGGTAACGCGAACGGTAAACTTTGTCGGTGCGAAATGCGTGAGAGAATGAGCCGAAATCCCTTTGAACAAAACAAAAAAGACACACCGAAGGGTGTGTCTTTTTTAATTTGCAGTTTTAAGCCAAACGCTTAGATAGCGCGGGTGACTTTTCCGGAACGCAAGCAGCGGGTGCAGGCGTGAACGTGACAAGGGGTACCGTTCACTATTGCCTTTACACGCATGACATTGGGTTTCCAAGCTCTGTTAGCTCTCCTATGGGAGTGAGAAACCTTGATTCCGAAGGTTACGCCCTTACCGCAGAAGTCGCATTTTGCCATCTGTCTGCACCTCCTTTATTACTTAGGACATAATAGGATAACAGCAATAGTCTATCAGAATTTTGGCTATAATGCAAGGGATTTTTGAAAATAAATTCAACAAAAATGCAGAGGAGGGGAAAATCCCGCTGTGATAAGGAGAAAAAATTAAAATTAAGGTAAAAATGGTATTGACTTTTCGATGCTTCTCTGATAAAATAACTAATTGTCGGACAAAACCGATATTTGCGCCAGTAGCTCAGTTGGATAGAGTGACTGGCTACGAACCAGTAGGCCAGGGGTTCGAGTCCCTTCTGGCGCACCAC
>CAZNJJ010000080.1:0-7534 GCA_964573335.1 uncultured Oscillospiraceae bacterium
CAAACGATTTTAACAAATCGTTCGCCGCCAGCAAGTTTGTGTATAGATATGAAAATCCGACCTATGATCGTAACAATAGGTCGGATTAACTGTCTTATGACCATCCAGCAATGCTTCGGAGGCGGTTTTGTGTTGCAGCTTTTGAATATCAGTGGCTGTCGCAGGAGTCACAGCTTTCGCAATGGTGGGGGTCATCTTCGATTTTGCCGACGATAGGCTCGGGGTCGATACCCTGACGGCGGTAATAATCGGAGAGGGCGGCGCGAACAGCCTGTTCCGCGAGGACAGAGCAATGCACCTTTGCGGGGGGGAGTCCGTCGAGAGCGGTGATAACGGCGGTATTGGTGAGCTTGAGCGCGTCTTCAACGCTCTTTCCCTTGATAAGCTCGGTAGCCATCGAGCTGGTTGCGATAGCAGCACCGCAGCCGAAGGTCTTGAACTTTACATCGGCTACCATGCCGTTTTCTATCTTGAGGTACATCTTCATGATGTCGCCGCAGACGGCGTTGCCTACCTCGCCCACGCCGTTTGCATCAGCCAGTTCGCCGACGTTGCGGGGATTGGAAAAATGATCGAGAACCTTTTCGGAATAAACCATTTATTTACACAGTCCTTTCAAAAATAAGCGCTTTTTATTTGGATTCCGCCATGAGTTTTTCCCAAACGGGGGACATGGCTCTGAGTCTTTCCACGATGGGAACGAGCTTTTCAACAATGTATTCGGCATCTTCACGGGTGTTGTCGTCGCCGAAGGAAATTCTCAGTGAGCCGTGCGCTATCTCATGCGGCAGACCGATAGCCATGAGAACATGGCTGGGGTCGAGCGAGCCGGAGGTGCAGGCAGAGCCGGAGGAAGCGCAGATTCCGTTCATATCGAGCATGAGCAGAAGCGATTCGCCCTCGATGCCCTCAAAGGAAATGTTGAGACTGCCGGGCAAACGGCGCTCACGACTGCCGTTCAGGCGGCAACGGGGGATTCGGGTGAGAATTTCGTCTATCATATAGTCGCGCAGCTCGCGCTTTTTGGCGTTGCGCGCTTCAATATCGGAGCAGGCTATCTCGATAGCAGTTCCCAAACCTACGATAGAAGCGAGGTTTTCGGTGCCGGCTCTCTTGCTGCGCTCCTGCGCGCCGCCGTGCATAAAGGTGTCTACCGCAAGACCGGTTCTGATATAAAGAACGCCTACACCCTTAGGTGCGTGAATCTTGTGTCCCGAGAGGGAAAGCATATCAATATTCTGCTCGGCTACGTTTATCTCAACGTTGCCAACCGCCTGAACCGCGTCGGTGTGGAAAGGCACCTTAGCCTCGCGGCAGACAGCGCCGATTTCGGGAATGGGGAGAATGGTTCCGATTTCGTTGTTGGCGTACATGATGCTGACCAAAGCGGTGTCGGGGCGGATAGCCGCCTTTACCTGCTCGGCGGAAACAAGTCCCTCGCTGTCAACGGGGAGAAATGTCACATCAAAGCCCTGCTTTGCCAGCGCCTCAAAGGTGTGGATAACGGCATGATGCTCGAAATTTGTGGTGATGATGTGCTTTTTGCCCTTTTTTGCGCCGACTGCGGCAGTACCCTTTATTGCCCAGTTGTCTGCCTCGGTGCCGCAGGAGGTGAAGAATATCTCATTGGGCTTTGCGCCGATGGCATGAGCCACCTTTTCGCGGGCGGCATCGAGAGCCACCCTTGCCTCACGTCCCTTGGAATAGACGCTCGAGGGGTTGCCGTAGCACTCGGTGAGATATGGCATCATAGAATCGAGAACAGGCTTTGTGATAGCCGTTGTAGCGGAATTATCCGCGTAAACAAAACGTTTTTCCATAAGAAAAAAGCCTCCAAGGTGATATTCGCCTTAAAAATTTATTTTATCCGATGACAGGTGAGGGAAAATACCTGCACTGACATCGAACAGAAAGAACACTTTTTTAGTACACTTTATTTTATACCACTATTACAGAAAAATGCAATACCCTTATTACAAGTTATAGAAATTTTCTGCTTTCTGCTACTGCCATTCTGTCACAGCGCTCGTTTTCGGGGTGTTCGTTATGACCTTTTATCCAAACCAGGGTTACGTTGTGTGTCTGACAGAGCTGTAACAGCTTTTCCCACAAATCGGGATTGAGAGCCGGTTTTCCGTCGGATTTTTTCCAGCCGCGGGCGCGCCAGCCCTTAGCCCAGCCTTTTTGCAGACCGTCTATGAGATATTTCGAGTCGCTTGTCAAGGTTACATCGCAGGGCATTTTCAAAGCGGAAAGCGCCATTATCGCGGCGGTAAGCTCCATGCGGTTATTGGTGGTGTTTTTTTCGCCGCCGCAAAGTTCCTTTTCGATTCCGTTATAGCGCAAAACGGCACCCCAGCCGCCGGGACCCGGGTTGCCGGAGCAGGCGCCGTCGGTGAATATTTCAACTTTCTTTCCGAATGACATATATTATCTCCCAAGAATAAAATTTTTCCCAAATGAATATTATATTACATATTCTTTCTTCAAACAATAGCGGCAGTCGGCGGGAATTTGATAAAAAATCCGGCAAGCGGGGTATATCCCGCGAAAAGAGGGCAAAAATACCTTTTGGAAAGCGAATATCCGCCCGACTTGACAATTGCCGCAGTCACATATATAATTATTTGAATATGGGCGCGGCTGTGACTGCGCCGAATTGATTATTGATATTTTTTCTCGCCGCTGAACGGCAATAACGGCGGGATTACATATATTTTTACAAAAACAGAATATGGAGGGTTAATTAGTGCCTGAGATAAAAGACAAAAAGTCCGCCGAGAGAAAAGGATTTTTCTTTCGGCGTTCAAAAACTGCGCCTAAAAATCAGGAAAACGCCATCACCGAAAGCGATGTTTTGAGTGATTCCTCGCTTTACGGCAGGGTGGATCTCGATTTGGCGGCGGAACAGCCTGCCGAAAAAACGGTTAAGCATAAGCCGAGAAAGCCGGTTTCCAAAAAGGAGCTGCCTTCGCATCGGAATAAGGAAAAGAGCGCGGAAGCCGCCGAGCAGCCGCCGAAAAGCGGACGGGGACGTTCCAAAAGGAACAGCGAGCCTGCGGCTGAAAAAATCGCGGAAAAGGCGGCTGACAAAAAGAAAAAGCCGGCAAAGAGCGAAAAGCCGTCCCGCGCTCCCAAAAAGCAGAATGACAAAACCTCTCTCAAGATAATACCGCTGGGCGGTTTGGGCGAGATAGGCAAGAATATGACGCTTATCGAATATAAAAACGACATCGTCATAATAGACTGCGGACTTGCTTTTCCCGATGATGATATGCCGGGAATAGACCTCGTAATACCCGATTTTTCCTATGTTATCAAAAACAGGGACAAGGTAAGAGGCGTTGTTCTCACCCACGGACATGAGGACCACATCGGCGCGTTGAGCTATCTTTTAAAGGAGGTCAATGTTCCCGTTTATTCGGCGAGACTGACTATCGGACTGGTTGAGGGCAAGCTAAAGGAAGCGGGAATACTTTCCGATTGCAAGCTGGTGGTTAAAAAGCCGGGCGATGTGGTTAAAATGGGTTCTCTCTCGGTGGAATTTATCGCCGTGAACCATTCTATTCCCGATGCCTGCGGATTCGCGATATTCACCCCTGTGGGAACTCTCGTTCACACAGGCGACTTTAAGATAGACTACACCCCTGTTGACGGTCAGATGATAGACCTTGCCCGTTTCGGTGAGCTGGGCAGACACGGCGTTTTGGCGCTGATGAGCGATTCCACCAACGCCGAGCGCCCCGGAATGACTCCCAGTGAGCGCAGGGTGGGCGAGTCGTTTGAGATGCTCTTTAAAAAGGCGGGAGACAGAAGAATACTGGTAGCCTCATTCTCCTCAAACGTTCACAGAATACAGCAGATAATAGATACCGCTGTTCGCCACGGAAGAAAGGTGGTAGTTTCCGGCAGGAGCATGGAAAATGTCACCGCGAAGGCGAGTGAGCTTGGCTATCTCAAATATCCGCCCGATACCATTGTGGATATAGACCAGATGCGCGGAATACCGGATGAAAATCTCGTTATCATAACAACGGGCAGTCAGGGCGAGCCTATGAGCGCTCTCACCCGAATGGCGCGCGGCGAGCATAGAAAGATAAGCGTTACCGCGCATGACTATATCATCATTTCGGCAACTCCCATTCCCGGAAATGAAAAGCTGGTGGGAAAGGTTATAAACGACCTCATGACCCTCGGCGCCGAGGTAATATACGAAAGCTCGATGGGAATACACGTTTCCGGTCATGCCTGCCGTGAGGAGATAAGAACCATCTTCGGATTGGTAAAGCCTAAATTCTTTATTCCGGTTCACGGCGAATACAAGCATCTTGTCAAAAACCGCGACCTCGCCGTTGAAATGGGGGTAGCGCCCGACAATATCATAGTCGGTGAGAACGGACGTGTGATAGAGCTGACAGCCGACAGCGCCAAGGCGGCAGTCACTGTTCCCAGCGGAGCTGTTATGGTTGACGGAATCGGCATCGGCGATGTGGGAAGCATAGTTCTCCGTGACAGAAAGCTGCTCTCCGAGGAGGGACTTATCATCGCGGTGGCGGCTATTGATTCCAAAACCGGCGCTGTCATTGCGGGACCGGATATTGTTTCCCGCGGATTTGTCTATGTCAGAGAATCCGAGGAGCTTTTGACCGAAGCCAAGGAGGTTTGCCGCAAAGCACTGGCTGTTGCCGAGGGTGCAGGCGGAAACCGTGAGTGGTCAAATCTCAAGCAGGCGGTAAAGGATCAGCTCGGCGCGTATCTTTTCAATAAGACAAAGCGCCGCCCGATGATACTGCCGATAATACAGGAAATATAATATTGAGCGAGCCTTTCCATTGCCGTTGGGAGGCTCGCTTTTTATATTCGGCGAGCGGGCGGTTTTGAAGATTTTCGGGGGAGTTTTCCGCCAAAGAGACGCTTTTTGCTTTTCTTTTTTTGCGATAGGTGATATAATAGCCGCAAAACGGCTTGTTTGTTTTCGCCGCAAAAATGCCGTTTTCTCGTCCGCTGTTGCGGACAACCGAAAAACACGGCGGATTATATCATATCGCGTTGCGATATGATATAATAAAAAGAATAATAAAAAATAGGCGTATCGGCGCTTTTGGCAAAAGGGCAAAAAGGCTCGAACGCCGCTTGAGATTATAGGAGATAGTGATGAGAGAAAAAAACGGAGTTTACCGCCCGATTTTCTATCTGCTGTTTACGGCTTTGGCAGCGGCTTGTGTTACCGCGCTGTTTTTCGATATGAGATGCTTTTACATCATAGGCGGTATCTCGCTGGTGACCGCTCTTGCCGCCATAATCTATAACCATCTGGCGGAAAAGAATATCGACAATTTTGTTACCCAGATAGGCGAGAGAATAGGTCAGATGCAGGCGGATTCGCTGATAACACTGCCTATGCCGGTGATTGTGACAGACGACAAGAGCGAAATACTGTGGTATAACGACTGCTGCCGCGCGCAGATGCTGGATAACGTTGATGCCTACGGCTTGAAGATTGGCGATATAATAGGTCCGTGGCATGAGGAACAGGAGATTTTTCCTGTGGAGCTTAACGGCAGAAATTATAACGCATTCTGTTCGCACAACACCGATGCGGTGAGCGGATTTATCCTTCCGGACGGGGCACGTTCTCTGCGGGTATACTATTTCTTTGATGTGACTGAGCTGAAACATGAGGCGGATATGTACTGGCAGTCCCGCCCGTCGCTCTTTTCCATTATGATAGACAGCATCGACGAGCTGATGCCCGATGCCAAGGAGAATGAGCGCTCTCAGCTCATAGCGCAGATAGAAGGCGTTATCGAGCAGTTTGTGGGCGAAAATGACGGAATAGTCATAAAAACCGACAAGGATAAGTATTTTGCGGTGATAGAGGAGCGGTATATGCGCGCTATCATCGACAAGCGCTTTGTTCTGCTCGACAAGGTAAGGGCGCTCGGCGGTGACAGGGTGACTGTCACCCTCTCTATCGGCGTTGCCCGCAATATAGATTCCTTCCCCGAGGGAGAAGATGCCGTAAGACAGGCGCTTGATATGGCGCAGGGCAGAGGCGGCGACCAGGTTGCGGTAAAGACACCCAACGGCTATGATTTTTACGGCGGTGTTTCCAAGGGAATAGAAAAGCGCACCAAGGTTAAAACGAGAATCGTTGCCACTGCGCTCAAGGAGCTTATCCAGTCCAGTTCCAACGTCATTATAATGGGGCATAAATTTGCCGATTTGGACAGCCTCGGAGCGGCGGTAGGACTTTTAAAAGCTGTTCGCCAAAGCGGAAAGCCCGCTGTGATAGCGATAAACCGCACAAAGAATCTTGTAAAGGCGCTGATTGACAGTCTGGAGAAAAACGGCTACGAAAACAGCTTTTACAATCCCGCCGATGTGATGGAGCGAATTGGCCCCGATACGCTTTTGATAATAGTTGACACCCATCTCGAACACGTTTTGGAGTCGAGCGAGATATACCGCGCCTGCAAAAACGTGGCGATAATCGACCACCACAGAAGAATGGTGGGATATATCGACAATGCCGTGATATTCTATCACGAGCCTTACGCTTCTTCCGCCTCGGAAATGGTGACCGAGCTGCTGCAATATTTCGGCGACAGAAACCGCATAACCCGCATCGAGGCAGAGGCTCTGCTGGCGGGAATAATGCTCGATACCCGCAATTTCGTAATCAGAACAGGTGTTAGAACCTTTGAAGCGGCGGCCTATCTTCGCAGACAGGGAGCCGACACCGTTGAGGTGAGAAAAATGTTCTCCTCCACAATGGAATCCTATCAGCATCGCTCGAGAGTGGTTTCCTCCGCGGAAATTTACCACGGCTGTGCTTTGGCAACCGCTAATTTCAGCGGAGAGGATATAAAGCTCGTCGCTCCTCAGGCGGCTGATGAGCTTTTAAATATCAGTGGGGTGGACGCTTCCTTTGTCATGTACGAATATGACACGGGAATATCCATTTCGGCGCGCTCTATGGGCAAGATAAACGTTCAGGTGATAATGGAAGCGCTCGGCGGCGGCGGTCATCAGACTATGGCGGCTACCCAGATGCGGGATATAAGCATGGAAGATGCGCGTCAAAAGCTGTTTGAGGCGATAGATGAATATGTCGCGCACAACAATATTTCGGATAATTGATAATTTTCGGAGGTAAATAAAATGAAGGTAATTTTACTTGCAGATGTTAAGGGAACAGGCAAAAAAGGCGAAATGCATGAGGTTTCCGACGGATACGCCAGAAACTTTCTTCTTCCCAAAAAGCTCGCAAAGCCCGCTACCGTTCAGGCTGTGGGCGAAATGAAGGCAAAGCAGGAGGCTAACGCCTATCATGCCGAGGTTCAGCGCAAGGAAGCGGAGGATATGGCAAAGCGCCTCAACGAGGTCACCGTTAAGATAACCGCCAAGGCGGGCAATGGCGGCAGACTTTTCGGTGCTGTTACCACCAAGGAAATAGCAGACGCTATCAACGCGCAGGAAAAGCTCTCTATCGACAAGAAGAAAATTGTTATCGACGGGGACATCAAGGCAT
>CAZNJJ010000081.1:0-7442 GCA_964573335.1 uncultured Oscillospiraceae bacterium
CACCGGCGTCAAACCCATTTGCCGCCCTAATCTCTTTGACGTGAGAGAGTCGGCAGACTGAAAGTATTTGCTTACTTTCTTCAGAAAGTAAGTCGGCAGACTGAAGATTACTGTTCGCTTTCGAGCATACGGTAGCCGACGCCGACTTCGGTGAATATGTATTCCGGCTCGGCGGGATTTTTTTCGATTTTGCGGCGGATATTCGCCATATTCACACGGAGAATCTGATTGTCCTCACGGGCATCGGGTCCCCAAAGCTCTTTGAGAATTGTGTCATAGGTCAAGACCTTGCCCGCGTGCATACCCAAGAGCGAAACGATTTTGTACTCGTTTTGGGTGAGATGCGCGTCTTCTCCCGCCACATAAACGCGGCGCTTGTCGTAGTCGATAGTCAAATCGCCGGTGGTGAATTTTCCGCTCTTGACTATGTTGGAATTGCCCGAAGCGGCGCGGGTGTGACGGATAGCGGTGCGTATTCTCGCAAGAAGCTCCGACGCGCCGAACGGCTTGGAAATGTAGTCATCGGCACCCATATCCAGCGCTTCCACCTTGTCGCGCTCATAGCTTCTCGCGGAAACCACGATAACAGGGAGCTGAGTCCACTGACGCATTGCGCTGAGAACATTTAAGCCGTCTATATCCGGCAAGCCGAGATCAAGGATAACCAAATCGGGGCAGTGAGAGGTTATCATCGAATATGCCTGAGAGCCGGTGTTGGCGCATATCACGTCATATCCGTTAGAAGTGAGTATCGCGTTCATAAAGCTCTGTATTCTGCGCTCATCTTCAACCACAAGTATCTTTTCTTTAACTGTCGCCACAACGCATCTTTCCTTTCTTATTCAAGCGGCAAAACAAATTTGAAACTTGCACCGCCCTTGTCATTGTTCTTGGCGGTCATATTTCCGTCATGTGCCTTGATTATAGTCATGCAAACCGATAGTCCTATTCCCATATTGCGTTTTTCGCGATAATGAGATATTGAGGCCCTGTCAAAATAGTCTGTAAAGAGTCTCGGCAGAATCTCATCGGAAATACCACAGCCGTCATCGTCCACAACAAACACGGCATTGTTGAGCTGTTCGGTAACAGAAAGCCGTATATTCTCTGTTCTTTCGCCGTGAATAACGGCATTTTCAAACAGATTATACAGAACCTGTTCTATCAGCACCGCGTCCATAGGGACAAACAGCACATGGTCGGGAATAGAAATATTTACCTTGATATTCGGAAAACGCTTTCGGAACTTTGTCACTACCTCCGAAACTATCTCCTCCACCGCCTCCGGTGTCTTTTTCAGCTTGGGATTCTGCTTGCCGTTTTCTATTCTTGTCACTGAAAGCAGATTTTCCACCATGCGGATAAGCCATTCGGCATCGCTTTTGACATCTTCCAAAAGACTGCGCGACTGCTCGGGAGGGAGGGTGTCGTTCTCCAAAACGGTGCTTACAGAGCCGATTATCGAAGTGAGCGGAGTTCGCAAATCGTGAGATATTGCGCGCAGAAGATTGGCTCGCATCTTTTCACGGCTGTTTTCGAGATTTATCATCTCCTGATGCTTTATATGCACCGTCAGCGTGCTGGTGCTGGTGGCAACGGCAAGCATTACGGTAAAGGTGATGGGATAGCCGGTTATCGAAAAGTTAAACGCCATATACGGATATGTGAAAGCATAGTTTACTCCCAAAACCGCAACCACCGCGGCGATAAGTCCGCAGGTGTAGCTGTTTGTAAAGCGCGCCACAAGCAGCACCGCCAAAACATAGAGCAGCGGAACGTAAGTCTCGGTGTCGCTCAAGCCTTTGAGAACCACGCATATAAGAGTGGTTATCGACAGCGCGGCTGCGGTTATAACAACATCGGTTTTAGATGGTATCCATTTTATAAAGCTCTTTTTCATCGCCTGACCTCATTGATTATATCGTTATGATTTCTCCCGTCGGTTTTATGCCGCCTATTGTCACAGCAAAAACGGCTATTATAATACGAGGATATTATATCATGCGGCGGGGTAAAAAGTCGATAACGCCCCACCGTATCTTAACGAACTCTTAACGCCTGATTTTTATTGTGAACAGCATCTTTACGACATCATGCTGTATAATAATAACAAGGCTAAGATTTGCCGCAGGTTCGTGCTTGACCGCCGCTCACTCCCCACGCTATGCGTACAGGCGGTCAGGCACTGACTTTATCTTTTGCCCCAAGAGTCTATTTGCGGTGTGTTTTGTTTGACTCATTGAATTCTCCTCATGAACAAATTCCCTCACGGAGTAGTGCCCGTGAGGGAATTTGTCTTTTCTCTGTTTGATTATTTAAAGGTCAAAAGCTCCTCAACGCTCTTTCTCGCGGGAGCGGTGGGAGACTGAGCGGGATACCCTATCGGAATAAGCGCCGAAACCGACTGCTCCTGCGGAATACCGACAGCCTCCGCTACCAACCGCTCATCGAATATCCCCATGATAACGGTTCCAAGCCCTTTTTCGTGAGCCGCGAGGCAGAAGGTCTGCGCCGCTATTCCCGCGTCAAACGACTCCCAATGACTGCCCTTTGAGGTGGAAAAAGAGCCGTCACGCTCAAAGCCGCTTCTTCCCTTTACGGTTGTTACCACAACGAGAGCGGGAGCTTTTTTCATCGTTTTGGAATTGTATTCAAATCCGAGAACACACTCATCGGCTATCTTTTCTATCAGCGCCCTGTCCTCAATGAATATGTATCGCGCGGTCTGGGTGTTTTTCCACGACGGGGCAAAAGATGCCGCTTCCACTATCTCGCCGATAAGCTCATGCGGTATTTTGTCCTCTTTAAATCCGCGAATACTGCGTCTGGTTTTTATTGAATCTATCGTCTGCATTTTTATATTCCTCCCTTGCCGTTATAGAAAAATCTTATCATATCCGACGCGCCTTAGCAATAAAAATGCCGTTTTCCGTTAAGTTTCGCGCTATAGAGCCGATTATATTTTTAAGAAACAATTCTTTTTGAAAGGAGCGGTTGATTTGGCTATAAATTCCATGAGCGGCGTTTCAAGCGTCAGCTATCAAACCACCGTAACAGAAACCTCGGCTAAAACCGGTAATTCCGAAAAGACGGGCATCGTCACCCGTGAGGACAGCTTTGTAAAAAGCAGCACGACAGCCTCTGTGACCTATTCCGCGCCGAAAAAGCTCACCGCAAAGCAGATAGAAAACATCAAAAATCAGCAGACCGAAAGCATGAAAAACATGGTCGCGCAGATGCTCGGAAATCAGGCAAAGGTCGCCAACGCCGCCGAAAACGGACAGTTTGACATATTCTCCATTCTCGGTGCCGATGCCACTCCCGAAACGGCGGCAGCCGCCATCGCGGAAGACGGCGAATGGGGCGTAAACGCTGTGGCAACCCGCCTTGTCGACATGGCTATCTCCCTCTCGGGCGGAGACAGCACAAAGGCGGCAGAGCTGCGCGAGGCTGTTCAAAAGGGATTTGAGGCGGCAGGACTTGAAATCGGCGGCTCGGGCTTGCCGCAGATATGTCAGGATACCTACACCGAAACGATGAAGCGGTTCGACTACTGGGAGAAAAACGGCAGCATGGACGGCTACACCATGCAGAAAACCGAAGAATAATCGTATGCTGTTTACAGGCGGGAGTTTTCAAAAAGACTCCCGCTTTTTTCTCAAATTTTGCCCTTGTGATTGACAGCGGCTCTCATCTGCAATAAAATATAAGTATTCCAATCAGAAACAGAGGTGACAATGAATGGATTCTACCTGCGGTCATAGTAGTCAGGCTGAAAAACCGCCCGAACGGAGAAACGCTCATTGTCGCTTTTTGAGATTTTGAGCGAGATTCTCCCACGGGCTTTTCCAACTTGATATACATTGACTGTGCGACCGCAAAACATCTGTATTTGCAGGTCGATTTTTTGTGCCGTTTTTATCTGCATCGGGTATAATTTTGCGGCACAAAAACAGCATATCAATGTAAAGCAAAGATTGGGGGAAAACCAAATTGGGGAGTTGAATCTTGAGCTTTTAGAGCTTATTGATGAGAGAAAATTCATTCAGGTGCGCCGTGTTATTCAGGAGCAGAATGTCGTTGATTTGGCAGAGTTTATCTGCGAATCGGAAAATGACCCCCGCACCGTTTTGATGTTCCGCCTGCTGCCTAAGGAGATGGCGGCGGAGGTGTTCGCCTATCTCGAGCACGACCAGCAGCAGCGGATAGTTGAGGGCATCACCGACAAAGAGCTTGCGGGAATACTCGATGAGCTGTTTTTGGACGATACCGTTGATTTTATCGACGAAATGCCCGCTTCGATAGTCAAGAGAGTCATCAAAATATCAGACCCTGACACCCGCCGTCAGATAAACCAGCTTTTGCTCTATCCCGAGGCTTCCGCCGGAAGCCTTATGACACTCGAATTCATGGAGATAGACCGCAACTGGAATGTCAAACGCGCTATCGACGAGGTTCGCCGCCAGAGCGAGGACAAAGAAACGATAAACCTGCTCTTTGTCACCGACGAGGTGAGAAGGCTCGAGGGAATCATCAGTCTGCGCGAAATTCTCACCGGCAAAGACGATGATATGATAGGCGATTTGATGGAAACCGATATTATTTCGGTTCATACCCACGATGACCAGGCAGATGTCGCCGAAATGTTCAAAAAATACGACCTTCTCTCGATGCCGGTTGTGGACAACGAAAACCGTCTCGTCGGCATCATCACCATCGACGACGTTGTAGACGTTATCGAAGAAGAAACCACCGAGGATATATACAAAATGGCGGCAATGGCGCCTATTGAGGACAGCTATATGAGTACCGGCGCTTTCACGCTGGCAAAAAACCGCGTGGTGTGGCTTCTTGTGCTGATGCTTTCCTCAATTCTCACAGGCACTATCATCAACACCTACAATTCCGCGCTGGCTACCAACGTTTTGCTCGCCGCGTTTATGCCGATGCTGATGGGAACAGGCGGCAACGCGGGAAGTCAGGCATCGGTTTCGGTCATTCGTATATTGACGCTGGGCGAGATAGAATTTAAAGACATCTTTTCGGTTATCTGGAAAGAGTTCAGAGTAAGTCTCATCACCGGCAGCTGCGTTTCGGCAGTCAACTTTGCCCGAATAATGCTCACCTACAACGATTTGGCTTTGGCTCTGGTCGTTTCGGTCACTCTGTTCACGGTGGTTATCGCCGCGGAATTTGTCGGCTGTTCTCTGCCGCTTATCGCCGATAAGCTGAAGCTCGACCCTGCGCTGATGGCAAGTCCGCTTATCACCACTATCGTTGACGCGCTTTCGATGCTTGTATACTTTAACATCGCGCTCAGGCTCATGCCCGCCATGGCTTGACACACATTCAAGGCAAAATCGTATATGTATTGCAAAAGCTCTCCGAAAATCCTGTCGGTTCTCGGAGAGCTTTTTCTTTTCGATATGAATTTCTTACTTTATCACCAAAACGGTAGAAGTCTCGTTTATATGACCGAGATAAGCCTCGCCGCCGGTGGAACAGCCTATGCTGTTATAACGTCCCCAAAGCTCGCAATAAGGCTTAACAAGATTTTTGTTAAGTATCTCAAAGGTGCGGTAGAGGCAGTTGAAATTGATAACGCCTGCCGGCTCGTATGTAATAACACTGTCGAGCGCCGCCTTGGTATCGGCGATGATGTCGCCTATCTTGAGAACATTTATCTCGGAGCCTTCCGGCAGACCGCAGTGCAGAGTGATTCCCTCGGGCTGAATCTCGTTAAAGGTGCGAACAAATATCTCCTCTCCCGAAACAATTCCCAACGGATTTGAAACGAAATAGTCCGCGATTTTGTCAACCGGAACATTCAGCATCTCGGCATAAACCTCACCGCAGGGGCGATTGTCAAACTCGTAGAGGATACGGTTTTTCAAATCGGACTTTGTTACCTCCAGCTTGCGCTCGGACATAACACAGGCGCTCTGAGTTTTTATGACATCATAGCCGTTGACTGTCTTGAGTATCGCGAGAACAGCTGCGTTGCTGTAACTCTTGCCGTCGGCATAAACATGGGTGACACCGTTTTCGGCAGCGGAAGAAGAACCGCCCACAAAAAGAATATCGGTAGCCATGCCGAGTCTGTCCATAAACCATTCTTCCATCTTTACGGAAGAATCAAAGAGGATTATTCCTGCATAGCGATCGAAATTGTTGAATATCTCCTCGCTTCCGCCGAAATGCGCTTCCATATCGGCAACAACGGCTTTAACGTCCGGTTCTGCCGTAAGGTTTTCAACAACGCTTACATAACAGTCGGAAACGCTCTCCCCGTCCATCGCCATAAGGCTGACAGAATGGTTTGTATAATCCGAGTTGCAATACTCACTGTGAGAACAACAGCCGATTATGCGGCAATCGGGAAAAGCCTTTTGCAGCTCGGCGGCGGGTGCGCTCCCGTCAAACTCGCTGGAAGCAAAAAAGAGTATCATCTTAGGCGCAAAGCCCTTTAAAGCCTCCTGAGCCTGTTGAGCCACAGCGCCGCTGTTCTCCGCTAGCAGAGATATTGTTTTAATAGCCAAAGCAATACATCCTTTCTCAACCGTCAGATCCTGATTCCGTATTCGGTGGCAACCAGTTGCAGTTTTTTCAAGATTTCGGGGTCATCGGGAGAGTTCATATTGAACTTGTCAACGCTGATGCCTTTTAAAATCATCTTTGTCCTGATGCTGCTGGCGATAACGCTGTTGCCTCGGGACTTTTCACTGATAATGCGGTCAATGGTTTTACGAATCTGTCCTGCCACTGTCTCCAACTCCTTCTTTTGTATTATTTGCATAAAAACTATACACAGCTCCCACGCTTTTTATAATTATATCACTATCGAAATCATCTTTCAATAGAATTATCACTTTGCAGGAAATCAGTTTTTCGATTCATTTTTATACAAACAGACCAATAAATCCGCGGCTCTGCTTTTCGATAAAGAACAGGCTTTCCCGCAGGGCGAGAGTGTCTCCCGCTTGCGGGAAAGCCATATCGGGCGCTGTTATTCTGCCCGATCAGCGTTTTAGGCAGTTTTTGTCAAATGAAGGATTGAAGGCATAAAAATTCTTGCTGTCCAGATTATCGGTGACAATCCGCAAAGCCTCGCCGAATCGCTGATAATGTACTATCTCCCGTTCCCGCAGAAAAATGAGCGGGTCACGCACGTCGGGTTCGTCTGCCGCAAGGCGCAGGAGATTATCGTATGTGGTGCGCGCCTTTTGTTCTGCCGCCATGTCCTCCTGCAAATCGGTTATCGCGTCTCCCACCGACTGAATTGTGGCGGCGCTGTAGGGATCTCCCGCCGCCGAAGCGGGGTAAATCCCAAGCGTGTGGTCCACATAATAGGGCATCAAGCCGGAATCCTCGATTTCCTTTTCGGTGAGATTGCGGGTAAGTTGGTATACAATAGAGCATACCATTTCTTGATGAGAAAGCTC
>CAZNJJ010000082.1:0-2255 GCA_964573335.1 uncultured Oscillospiraceae bacterium
CCTTATCAATATTCGGCGCTGTAAAAGTTTTTTGTCAAGATTATGCTCGCCCGAAAAAAGCAGATAGTTGGCTTTTCCGTCGCAAACCCAGCAGCCGAGCTTTTCGAGCATTGATTTCAGCCTCGGGCGCTCCTGCGATATGAGCCGCTTTGTCCTTTGCAGAAAAACCTGTTGCTGCAGAGCGGCTTTTCCCGCTACCTGCGCCACGGTGGAGACATTCCACGGCTGAACCGTTTTTGACATTTCGCAAAGAAGCTGTTCATCGGAGCAAAGCCCGTAGCCGAGTCTTATTCCCGCCATGCCGTAGCTTTTTGTGAAGGCTTTGAGAATAAACAGCTGCGGAAAGCTCTCCAAAAAGTATTTCATGCTGACGGCGTTATCGCACAAATCCACAAAGCTCTCATCGAGAAAAAGTCTTATCTCCCGCTCTCGGCAGATATTCAGCAGACGTATCAGCAGTTCCTTTGGAATAACACGTCCGGTGGGGTTGTTGGGATTGCACAAAAACACCGCCTGCGGCTTTTCTTTATCCAAAAACTCAAAGAAATCCTCTTTTATATCAAATTCGTTTTCCTTTTTCAGCAGATAACGGCTGATTTCGCTGCCGACATTGGCAAGCGCGAGAGAATATTCCGAAAAGGCAGGCGCAGTTTCCACCGCTTTTTTCGGCTTTACCGCGTAGCAAAAGGAATATATCATCTCCGCCGCCCCGTTGGAACAGAGTATAAACCGCTTTGGCAGTCCCTCATGCCCGGCTATCGCCGACACAAGCTCACGACAATAGGGGTCGGGATAGCGGTCGAGCGTTTGCAACGAGCCGCTTATCGCTTTTAATATCCCCTCCGGCGTTTTAAAGGGATTTGTGTTCGCCGAAAGGTCGATAACGGTATTCTTATCGTATATATCCCCGCCGTGGGGATTTTTGATGTTGTAGAGCATAGCTTTCTTTCCCTTAAAAAGTTAAATCAGTGCCGCCTTTACAGAACAGCAGAGCATCAGCATCAAAAAGGCGGTCAAATACATAATACGGCAGGCTAGGGGAATATCCGAAGGCTCTGTTTCACGCAAAGCATCTCCGATATACTTCTTCTTATGCAGAACGCCGTGATAGCTCGCGTCTCCGGCGAGCCTTATTCCCAAAAGACCCGCAGCCGCCGATTCTGTCTGTGCCGAATTGGGACTTGCGTGATTGTATCTGTCTCTTGCGAATATCCTAAAGCCGTTTTTTATGTCAAATCCCAGCAGCCAGCCCGAAAAGAGCATCAGCAGAGCCGATATTCTCGCGGGGATAAAATTTGCGATGTCATCTGCCTTGGCTGGGAAAAATCCGATATTCTTATAGGGCGGCTCGATATATCCGAGCATCGAATCCATCGTATTCACCGCCTTGTAGAACGCGCCCAGCGGCGCACCGCCTATCGCGATAAAAAGCATCGGGGCGATAACTCCGTCGGAGGTGTTTTCCGCCACCGTTTCAACGGCGGCACGGGTGACAGCCAAATCGTCCAGCTCGTCGGTATCTCTGCCGACTATCATCGAAACCGCCCTTCGCGCAGAAACGATGTCTCCCTTTTTCAGCTCGTCATACACCTTCATGCTCTCAGTTTTCAGCGACTTTGCCGCCAAAAGCTGCCAGCAGAAAACGCTTTCCGCCGCCACAGCCAGCCATGGGTGTATCATGCGGCAGACCGCCGTTACAGCGGCGAAGCTCCCTGTTGCCGCGGTGACGACAAACAGCCACAAAACCGCGCCCGCCGCCCTCTCACCCGACTCGGTTTTCGGGAATATTCTCCTCAGATGCCTTTCCGAAAAGGATATAAGCCTGCCGATAAGCACCGCCGGGTGAAAGGAATAATGCGGATCTCCAAACAGCATATCCAGCAAAAATCCCGCCGCAAGCGCAAAAACAGATTCTTTCACAGATTTTTTCCTCCGCCTTGCAGTGTGAATATATAAACGGTGTTCTGCGCCGTCATCAAATCGTATTCTCCCGCCCTTTTCCCGCGGGAAACCGAAACCGCCGCCACCTCTGTTTTTGCAAAGGGGAACTCTCTCATACATTCGGTCAGCTCCGAAACGGTTTGCAGCGAAACCGCCGCGGCTACTATCCTCACATTGAGATTTTTTTCGAGCAGGAGCGCTATCACCTCTCGCATACTGCCGCCGCTTCCACCGATAAAGGCGTGGGTGGGAGCGGGCAAATCTCGGCAAGCCTCGGGAGCGGCTCCGATTACCGTGGTGATATTCCCGAGCGA
>CAZNJJ010000082.1:2265-7310 GCA_964573335.1 uncultured Oscillospiraceae bacterium
AAAGCCTATTTTTATTCCGCTCTGTCAGCTCTGCGGCAGATTTATCCCGCTCTACGGCATAGACCTTGCCCTTTCTCGCCGCGAGCGCCATTTCCACCGAAACAGAGCCTGTTCCCGCGCCTATATCCCAGCAGACAGAGCGCTCGGTCAGCCGCAGCTTAGACAGACAGACCGCCCTTATCTCGCTCTTGGTCATCGGTATTCTGCCGCGTTCCCCCTCGCTCCTGACAAAACTGTCATCCGGCAGACCGAAGAAGAACCGCCTGTCGGCATCGGCGTTTTCGATGAGAATAACCGAAAGCGGCGAAAAATCACCCTCGCAGAGCTTTTCGGCTGTCGAAACGGTTATTCTCCCATCGGGATAGCCCAAACGTTCCGCCACAGTGATTGAAACACTGCCCAGTCCCTCGGCGGTCAGCCTTTTGCAGACGGAGACAACATCGTTTTCCCCTCCCAAAAGGGCAAACACACGCCTGTTCTCCCTGACGGTGAGGACGATATTATCATCTCTGCCGTGCAAGCTAACCGAAACTATATCGTCATAAGAGGTTTTTATTTCGGAGCAGAGAAAGCTCAAAGAGCTTATCCCCGCAAACACCCTTGTTTCGTATTCCGAAAGCAGCAAAAGCAGCCGCTTTGTTCCGCTGAAAAAGCCGCTGTCTCCCGACATAACCACCGCAAAACGGCTGTATTCGGGGTGATCTGAGATAAATCCGGCGATTTTCTCGGGGGAAACCGCTTCAAAAAGCGTTTTTCCGCTCTTTTCCCATTCGGCAAGCAGTCTTTTTGCACCGATAATGCAATCGGACTCGCAGAGCGCGTTGAGCGCGTCAACCGTCATACTGCCGCGGCAGCCTGTTCCCGCTGCGACTATATCGACATGGGTTCTGTCAAAAAAGCCGAACCGCTCCTTCAAAAGCGCTGTCGTTTGCGAAAAGCCGTATCCCTCCCGCTGAGGGGGGCGGCCTATCACCAGCAGCTTTATTCCCGCCTTTTTCGCCGCGGAGAGCTTTTCATCAAAGCCGCCCGCTCTGCCGCCGTCCTTTGTGACCAGCCACTCGGCGGAAACGGCGTTTATCACCGCCCTGTTCATTTCCTCGGAAAAGGGACCCTGCGCCGCGAATATATGCGAGGGGGCTACTCCCGCCCTTTCACAGCAGGCTATCGACTCCGCCACAGGCAGAACGCGGACATACACCCGCTTTTCAAATTCATTTATCTCACTGAATTCGGATAACTGCTTGCTGCCTGTCGTGAGCAGGATATTTCCATCTGTAAGGTTCAGCAGCTTTACAGCATATTTTACGCTTTCGGCATAGCATATTCCGCCGCTTTTTGCGGATTGCTCCCGCAAAAGCCTGATATATTCCGTTTTGGCGGCGCGGCAGGCGGAAAAGATGCACTCGGTAGCCTTGTCCGCATAAGGGTGGGTAGCATCTATCACCAAATCAAAGCGCTTTGATTCAAAGAGCTTTTGCATCTCCTGCTCGTTTTTTCTCCCCGTCAAAACGGTGATATTGTCCGAATCCGGCAGCAGCGTTTCGCCGTATTCGGTGGCGACACAGGCATAAATATCTGCCTGCTGTCGGGAGAGAAATTCCAACAGCTTTCTCCCCTCGGTGGTTCCCGCAAACACACAGAGCTTAAACATCTCTATATCCCCTCGGTGTTATCATTTTTCCCGCTGTTTCTCTGCTTGTGCTGTTGCCGATAAATACGGTGCAGAACATATCCGCTTTATATTCTCTCAGCTCACCCAATGTGAGCAGCCGCGACTGCTGCCCTTCTCTGCCGATATTTCGCACAACGCCGCAGAGTCTCTCCTTGGGAATATAACAAAGCAGCAGGTCGCAGGCGCGTTTTAAATGCTCGGGTCTTGATTTGCTTGCGGGATTATACAAAACTATAGTCATATCCGATTGAGCCGCCATGGCAAGGCGTTTTTCTATCAACTCCCAATCGGTGAGCCTGTCGCTCAGGCTGATTACCGAAAAATCATGGGTCAGCGGCGCTCCCAAAACAGCGGCGCCGCTGCAAGCGGCTGTTATGCCGGGGATAACCTCTATCTGAGGCTCGGTGCTTTCCTTTCGCAATTCATAAACCAGTGCCGCCATGCCGTATATTCCGCTGTCGCCCGAGCATATCAAAGCGACATTTCCGCGGGTTTTCGCCATATCCAGCGCCATTTTGCAGCGCTCCGATTCCCGCGTCATCGGAGTAGTGAAAAATTCCTTGTCGGGATAGCGCTCCTTTACCAGTTCAACATAAACGCTGTATCCGATTATCACATCGCAGCTTTTGAGAGCGTTGTCAGCGGCGACAGTCATATTCTCATAGCCGCCGGGGCCTATTCCCACAACAAACAGCTTATTCAAAGCAAATCACCTTTCCTTCCTCGGCAACCGCAACGGTGACCTTGTTTATCACCTGCTTTGTCACCGTCAGTCTTTTTGCTCCTATCATCGCCGCCCTCTCGCAGACATTGTCTGTTCCGGTGACTTGGACAACAAATTTTGAGGAGCTGAACTCGCCGCTTACCCCTTTGAGCTGCTCAGCGGAATAGAACACCTTTTGCCAGCCGTTTTTTTCGCAGAATAACAAAAGCCCTTCTTCATCGGCTTTAAGGTCTATCGAGCAGACCTGTTTTACCGCCCGCCTATCGAGGGAATACTCACGAAAAACCGCATCAACGGCGGACTCTATCGCTTCTGCCGATGTCGCTCTGCGGCAGCCTATTCCGAGATGAAGCACCTTGGGAATAAGCCTCAGCGTAGTATCAAACGGCTCTCTTTCGCGATAGCCGATATATATTCCCACATCGCCGCTTTCTCCCGAAAAAACGCCGCTCGGCAGCTTTCCGCTTATATCATTCTCGCAGAAAATCGGTATATCCCGCTCGAGTATCGCCGCAGAAACAGCCTTTGCCGCCTTTATATCGCTTATCGCGAATCCGTTTTTTGCCGCCCAGCTGTCGGGAGAAAACCTGTGGTTTATATCGGTGGCGGTGGTTATCACGCTCACCGCGCCCAAATGATTTGCTATCCTTTTCGCCAGCTCATTCGCCCCGCCGATATGCCCCGAAAGGAGCGGAATGACAAAATCAGCCCTTTCGTCAACACATATAACGGCGGGGTCGCTCCGCTTGTCGGTGACAAAGGGAGCGATAAGCCTGACGGCTATGCCGCAGGAGCCGACAAATATCAGCGCCGAGGACTGTTCAAACGCTCTGCGGTAAAGCTCATTCCCCGCTTGCTCTATGGCGAGAAAGCCCTGTTTGCAGAGCCGATTAACGGTATATATCACCGAATCGGGAAAGAGCGAGCTGATTTTCAAAGCCGTTTCACAGCCGTTTTTGCTGTATGCGAAGATTGTCACCCTCATAGCTTTGCCTCACGAAATTCGGTGGAAAACCCGGGGTGGTAGAGCAGCGAGCGGGAATAGCTTGTTCCCAAGCAGTCGCCCACTATTATCAGCGAGGTTTTGGTGAGGGAATTTTTCTTAGCGGTTTCATCAAGGGTGGAAACGGTGCAGCGAAAAATCTGTTGTTCCGCCCAGGTAGCCTTATACACTATCGCCGCGGGGGTATCCTCGGGATAGCCGCCCGCTATCAGCTCGCTTTGCAGCTTTTCGGTGAGCGAGGTGCTTAAAAACAGTATCATCGTCGCCCTGTGAGAAGCCAGCTTTGAAACTGCCTCCCGCTCGGGAACAGGCGTTTTTCCCTCTGCCCTTGTTATTATAACGGTCTGGCTGACATCGGGGAGGGTGTATTCCGCACACAGAGCCGCCGCTCCGCAAAAGGAGCTGACTCCCGGGCAGACATCGTATTCTATCCCCAGCCGCTCAAGCTCATCAAACTGCTCCCGCACTGCGCCGTAGATGCTGCTGTCTCCGGTGTGCAGTCTTACGGTGGTTTTGTTCTGCTTTTCAGCCGCCGCAACAACCTCTATTACCTGTTCCAACGTCATTTTGGCGCTGTCATAAAGCTCACAGCCGTTTTTGGTGTATTTGAGCAGTTCCTTGTTCACCAGAGAGCCGGCGTAGATAACAACGTCCGCCTGCTCCAAAAGCCTTGCTCCCCTCACCGTTATCAAATCGGGAGCGCCGCTTCCCGCGCCGACAAAATGCACCATTTAAAATCACTCTTTCCCGTTTTTTATAAGCTGTAAAAGCCGAGCCGCGTTTGCCGTTCTGCCCAGCTCACCATATCTGTTTGAAAAGAAAATCGCTCCTGTTTCTATCTCGCCCATAACGCGTGATTCCAGGATAAAGCCGATTTTCCCGCCGATGCGCGCCATCGTCTCCCCCAACAGGGAATTTTCCGTGAGTATCCTCGCGGCATCATCACAGCTCACAGACCCAAGCACCGCTTCTACCCCCTCACGTCCAAGTCCGACAGCGGCGGCATGGGCGGATATTATCTCCATTCGGCAGTCGCCGTACTTGGAATGTGTGTTTAGCATACCGCCCGCTATTTTAACCAGCTTGCCGATATGTCCTATCAACAGCGCCCCGTCAAACCCCAGTTCACGGCAGTAATCCAGCGTTTCTCCGATAAAATTGGAGGTGAGAACGGCGTTTTCCGGCGCGATTCCCATCGAATTTTTGATATATTCCGCACCGTAATTGCCGGGAGTGAGCAGAACCGTTTTCACTCCACATTCCTTCTTTTGGCGCAATTCCACCTTGATAGTGTCGAGCAGCGCCTGTTCGCTCATCGGCTCCACTATCCCCGTGGTTCCGAGAATGGATATTCCGCCGACGATGCCCAATCGGGGATTGAAGGTCTTTTTGGCAAGCTCCTCCCCGTTTGGAACAGAGATTTCTATTCTTATGCCGCCGTTATAGTCAAATCGGCGGCAAAGCTCAATGACATTCTGCTCTATCATTCTTCTGGGAACGGTATTTATCGCCGAGTCACCCACCGGTCGGTCAAGTCCCGGCTTTGTCACTCTGCCTATTCCCTTTCCGCCGATTATCTCAACGCCGCTTCCCCTAATTTTAACAGCTTTGGCAAAGATATAAGCGCCATCGGTTATGTCGGGGTC
>CAZNJJ010000083.1:0-7104 GCA_964573335.1 uncultured Oscillospiraceae bacterium
CAGCTTTATGATACAGGATATAGAGCCGCGAAAATTTCACAACGAATTTTATATCAAGTCCGCGCAAGAGGGCGATATTCTTTTGTGCTATCAAAAGGACGAGCTTTTCTGCGGCTTTGACGGAACAGAAATAGAACTGCCTACGGTGGGCAGGCTCGGGGCAAATCCGAGCCAATGCACCTTTCTCTTTTCGATAGACGATGCCGACTACTATCTCTGGCGGGGTGAAAAGCGGGAGGATTTTGACGGATTCTGCTACCGAAAGTCGGTGATACTGCGTACCGCTCTGCCGAGATATGAGGCGTTTGCGGGATTTGTTGGACTTCACCTTGCAAACTGGTATAATGATACGAAATTCTGCGGGAGATGCGGTGAAAAGCTCATTCCCGACCGAAAAGAGCGTATGATGCGCTGCGAAAACTGCGGGAACATGATTTATCCCAAGATATGCCCGGGCGTTATCGTGGCGATAATCAACGGTGACAAGATTCTGCTCTCAAAATACGCCAACAGAGCAAACGCCTCTTTTGCGCTGATAGCGGGATTTAACGAGATAGGCGAGAGCCTTGAAAAAACGGTGGAGCGCGAGGTGATGGAGGAGGTTGGACTCAGGGTGAAGAATCTGACCTTTTACAAGAGCCAGCCGTGGGCGTTTTCAAGCTCGCTTTTGGCGGGATTTTTTGCCGAGCTGGACGGTGACGACGCTATCACCCTAGATAAAAACGAGCTGGCGCAGGCGGGTTGGTACAGCGCCGAAGAAATAGATCTCGAACCCGATACAATGAGTCTCACTCGCGAAATGATAATCAAATTCAAGCGCGGCGAGCACCCTTTCGCGAAAAAATGACGACGGCAAAAGCGGTGGGAGTTAAAACTTGAGAAAGGCTTTTTCAAAAGCCTTTCTCGACGCGGCTTTTTAGCTTTTCGGGCAGAGACGCCGTATTTTTTCAAAAGGTGTTGACATTTGGGC
This sequence comes from uncultured Oscillospiraceae bacterium, assembly GCA_964573335.1. Classification (GTDB taxonomy): domain Bacteria; phylum Bacillota; class Clostridia; order Oscillospirales; family Ruminococcaceae; genus Yanshouia. The sequence goes on from CAZNJJ010000083.1 coordinate 971, forward strand.
AAAAAGAGACTATCATAACTGCAATATCAAAACGAATAGAGGATGCTTTTTGGAGACTGTTCTGTAAGGAACGCTTTTTCGCAATAAGATTAGTCGGGCGGCATGACCGCTTGTTTTGTTGTGGAATTTTGTGTTTCGGCAGACGGTGTTTCAAAAAGCGTTTTTTGTTTTCACGCTTTTGCGGACACGGTTTTTGCCGTGCCCGCTTTTTGTTTGCCGAAACACGGCGTTTCGTTTCTCGGGTTTGCCATGTCTTAAAAAATAACGGCAAGGAGAAACAACAGTGAATAATCATTTTAACGCGATAGGATTTTACGAAATACTCGAAAAACTGAAAGAACACGCCCTTTCCGATGGGGCAAAAGCTATGATAGACGAGATGCAGCCCTTTTTGAATGAGAATATCTGCCGCAGAAAGCTGGCGCTGACCGGCTGCGCGAGAAAGATACTCGATGTTCAGGGGAACCCGCCCCTGCCGCCGATGAAAAACCTTTTGGAGATAATCACCATGGCAGATGCGGGAATGATGCTCTTGCCGGAACAGCTTTTGGCGGCGGCGCAGTTTTCAACTGCCTGCCGCAGAATGACCGCCTATCTCAAGCGCGGGGAGAGCGTTGAGGGCGGAGTGGGTATTTACGGCAGAGCGATAGAGGATTTGAGCGATTTGCAGGAGGAGATAGAGCGCTGTGTGAATTTTGACGGCGTGAACGCCGATGCTACCCCTGTTCTGCGGGGAATAAGGCGGGATATTGAGCGAAACCGTCAGCAGATAAAGGAAAAGCTGGAGCATATTCTGCAAAGCAAAAAGCAGTTTCTCGCAGACGGATATATATCCGTGAGGGCGGGGAAATACGTTTTGCCGGTTCAGCGCAAATTCCAAAAGCAATTCGGCGGAAAGGTGATAGAGCTTTCGGGAAAAGGCGGTACCGTTTTTATGCAGCCCGATTCGATAGAAAAGCTGCAAAGCGAGGCGGATTGCCTTTCGGCGGAGGAGGAGCGCGAGAGCGAAAAGGTGCTTTATTCGCTTTCGGCATTGGTTTCGGAAAAGGCGGAGGTCATCAGGCAGAATATTCGCCGACTGGAGGAGCTGGATTTTCTGTTTGCAAAGGCAAAGCTTTCCGCGGCTATGAACGGGCGGGAAGCGGCGATAACCGGCGAGAGCCGACTGAAGATAGTCGGCGGGCGGCACCCGATGCTCGGGGAAAGCTGTGTTCCGCTGAATATTGAGATAGATACATCAACCGTAGGGGTGATAATCACAGGCCCCAACACGGGCGGCAAGACGGTGACGATAAAAACTGTAGGTCTGCTCTGCTTGATGACCCAGTGCGGACTGCATATTCCCTGCGACGAGGGAACGGTTATACCGCTTAGGGACGGTATATTCTGCGACATAGGCGACAGCCAGAGCATTTCACAGAATCTCTCCACCTTTTCGGGGCAGATGACCAATGTTATCTCGATACTCAACGAGGCGGGGCGTGACAGCCTTGTCTTGATGGATGAGCTTGGCGGCGGAACCGACCCCGCAGAGGGAATGGGGATAGCAATAGCCGTTTTGGAAGAACTGCGCCGACGCGGCTGTATCTTTATGGCGACCACACACTACGCGCGGGTGAAGGACTACGCCGAGCGCACGGAAAATGTGATGACCGCCCGCATGGCGTTTGACAGTGAAACTCTGCGCCCGCTGTATCGGCTTGAGATGGGCGTTTCGGGGGTGAGCTGTGCTTTGCATATAGCAAAGCGGCTGGGATTGGCGGAGCATATTCTGGCGAGGGCGAGCTTTGAGGTGTACGGCGGCGAAATGACCGACGGCGATAAGATGATGAAATTCCCCAAAAGCCGCCTGCAAAGAACCGATGACCGCCCCGCCGGCGAAAATCCGACGGAAAAATTCTCGATGGGTGACTCGGTTGTAGTCAAATCAAGCGGAGTGGGCGGAATAGTATATCGACCCGCCGACAAAAACGGAGATGTGGTGGTTCAGATAAAAGGGGAGAAGCTGCTGTTTCGGCATGACAGAATAGCGCTGAGACTGCCTGCCGCAGAGCTTTATCCGCCCGACTACGATTTTTCGATAATATTCGACACGGTGGAAAACCGCAAGGCGCGGCATATTCTCGAAAGAAAGCATCAAGCCGATGTTTCGGTGACTGTCGAGAGAGAAGAATACAAAAGAGGTGACAGATGATGAATATAAGAACAGAGAGAGCAGAGGATTTTCGCAGAGTGGAAGAAGTGACCAGAGAGGCGTTTTGGAATGTTTATCGCCCGGGGTGCGTGGAGCATTTTATCCTGCACAAATTCAGAAGCGACCCCGATTTTATACCGGAATTGAGCCTGCTCTGCGAAAAGAACGGCGAAACGGTGGGGCATATCATGTATTGTAGGGCGCGGCTTTTGCCCGATTGCGGCGGGGAAAAGGAGATAGCGGTGTTTGGGCCGCTCAGTGTTCTGCCGAGTTGTCAGCGTGAGGGAATAGGCGGCGCGCTGATAACCGCTTCTCTGAAAATCGCAGCCGATATGGGATTTGGCGCTGTGGCAATAACAGGTTCGCCGGAGTATTACAGCCGATTTGGGTTTGAGAGCGGGAGCAGGAGGGGCGTTTTCTATGACGGAATACCCCGAGAGGAGGAGGCGCCGTTTTTCATGGTGAAGGAGCTTTCGGCGGGATTTTTGCAGGGCAGTTATCTCTACCGCGACCCCGACGGATACAGATTCGACGAGGGGGAATTGGAGCTGTTTGACAGCGGATTCCCCGAAAAGGAGAAAAAGCGGCTTTAAACACAGCTTTTTTAAGGTGAAAGAAAATCGGGTTCCTCTCGGCACAGCGGGAGGAACTCGGTTTTTGTTTTATTCAAATGTAAAATAAACTTGACATTTGCGAAGATGATGTTATAATCGTAAATGTAAAGTATGCTTTACTTATTTGTGAGGTGATAGGTTGAATAACAAAATAAGAGAACTGAGAAAGCAAAACAGGGTCACGCAAGATGACTTGGCGGGTGCGGTAGGTGTAACCCGTCAAACGATAATATCGTTGGAAAACGGAAAATATAACGCTTCTTTACAGCTTGCCCACAAAATATCGAGATATTTCGGCATGAGAATAGAAGATGTTTTCATTTTTGAGGAGGATTGACGAATGGAATTCAGAAAAAAGCTCAAATTAAGGCTATACACCGCCCTTTGCTATATCGCGGTGGGAATTGCAATGATAGCGGTAGGCTGCTTTATCCAAACGGATAACAGCTTTATTTCCTCTTTCGGTTTTGTTCTCGCGGTTATGGGGGCTGCCCGAGTGAGAAACTATCTCATCATCACCAAAAACGAGGAGTCTGTGAGGAAAAGAGAGATAGTGGAAACAGACGAAAGAAACATCAACATTATCAATCGCTCGAGGAGCGCCGCGTTTTATATATACATTCTGCTTTCGGGAGCGGCGGTGGTAATTTTGTCGCTTGTCGGCGCGCGCGAAAAGGCGATGGGTGTATCCTATTCGCTGGCGTCACTCGTTTTGATATATTGGGTTTGCTATTGGATATATCAAAAAAGGTCGTAATTCCCCGAAACAAAGGCAAAATCCGAAATAGAGCGTCCAACGGCGGCAAAACGGGTGGAAATATATAATTTAAGCCGTTTTATTTGACTTTTGCATGGCTTTATAGTAGACTTTTAAAGATGTGCAAGTTGCCACGCAGAAATCCTGCGTGTTTATACAGTTTTGAAAGGAATGGTCAAGGTTATGCATTGGTCGGAAGCGATAGCACAGGAAATAATCGCAAACAAGCCGAACAAGGAAGAATATGTCTGCGCGGCGGGAATCAGCCCCTCCGGTTCGGTACACATCGGCAATTTCAGAGATATAGCTACAAGCTATTTTGTTTGCCGAGCGCTGATAAAAGCGGGCAAAAAGGCGAAACTTCTCTTCTCTTGGGATGAGTTTGACCGTTTCCGCAAGGTGCCGAAGAATGTTCCCGAGGAGTGGAGCAAATATATCGGCAAGCCTTATGTAGATGTTCCGGACCCCTTTGGCTGCTGCGAAAGCTACGCCAAGCATTTTGAGCATGAGTTTGAGCGCTCGCTGGCAAAGTTCGGCATCAAGGTGGATTTCAGATACCAGGCTGCGGAGTATCGCTCCGGTCGTTACAATGAGGATATTGTTCACGCGATAAAGCACCGCGGCGAGATATTCGATATTCTCGACAGCTTCCGTACTCAGGACGCGCAGGAGGGCGAGCGTGAGGCTTATTCCCCCGCTATCGTTTACTGCCCCGTTTGCGGAAAGGACACCACCGTGTTCGACAGCTTTTCCGAGGACTGCACCAAGGGTCATTACACCTGCAAGTGCGGCCATGAGGGTGAATACGATTTTCTCAAGGGAAACAACGCCAAGCTTTCCTGGAAGATAGACTGGCCTATGCGTTGGAGAGCCGAGGGTGTTGACTTTGAGCCGGGCGGCAAGGATCACGCCGCTCCCATGGGCAGCTATCAGACCAGCCGCATCATTTCCAATAAGATATTCAACTACCCCGAGCCTTATTTCACCGGATATGAGTTTATCGGCATAAAGGGTCAGACCGGAAAGATGTCCGGTTCTTCGGGATTGAACCTCACCCCCGAAACCCTTTTGAAGCTCTATCAGCCCGAGGTTATCCTCTGGCTCTATTCCAAGACCGAGCCGCTCAAGGCGTTTGATTTCTGCTTTGACGACGGTATTCTGCGCCAGTATTTCGAGTTCGACAAGGAGCTTAATGCCTACCGTGACGGCAAGGGCGATGAGCGTCTCAACGCTATCATGTATAACACCGTTGTTGAGGGGCATGAGGTTAACACCGTTCCCATGGGACAGCTTGTTCAGCTCGGAAGCACCGTCGATTTCAACGAAGAAGCGCTCGAAAAGGTATTCGAGAAGATAGGCACTCCCTACAAGCGTGAGGAGTTTGCCGAGAGAATGGCGCTGGCTAAGTTCTGGCTGGAGCAGTGTTCCCCCGAAAACGCATATCATCTGCGTGAAACACGCAATTTTGAGGTGTGGGAGAGCCTTTCCGCCGAGGAAAAGCGTGAGATAGAGATTCTGCACGCACACCTTTCCACCACCGATGATACTCTCGATGAGCTGAACACCTTCCTCTATGCTGTTCCGCGCGAGATTTACCCCGAGTTGGACGACAAGGCAATCAAGTCGGCACAGACCACTTTCTTCAAGAATGTTTACCGTCTGCTGCTTGACAAGGAGAAGGGCCCGAGGCTTTACCTTTTCCTCCACGCGATAGACAAGAACCGCTATATCAAGCTGCTCGATTTTTCCGCGCCGATGACCGATGCGGAAAAGGTTGCCGCCGTTCCCGCCGAGGAAACGGCTGTTGAAACTACCGAGGTCGCTCCGCTGAAAGCCGAAATCACCATCGACGATTTTGGCAAGATGGATTTCCGCGTTTGCAAGGTGGTTGACTGTGTTGTTGTCAAAAAGGCAAAGCGCCTGCTTAAATTGACCCTCGACGACGGCATGGGCGGTCGTCAGATAGTATCGAGCATACGCGAGGAATACGAGCCGGAACAGCTCATCGGCAAGAAGATAATCGTTGTGGCAAACCTCAAGCCTGCAAAGTTTGCGGGGGAGGAAAGCCGCGGTATGCTGCTTGCCGCAAGCCATGATGACTGCGGCTGCAAGGTCATATTCGTTGATGACGCAGTTCCCTGCGGAACCGCGATAGGCTGACAGTGTCTTTTAAGCCTCCCCGAAAACGGGGAGGCTTTTTTGTATTCGATTTGAAAAGCGCAAAAAGAAAAGGACACCGAAAACGGTGTCCTTTTTTGTGAAGTGAAAAGATTACTTCTTGGAGTAATCGTAGAAGCCCTTGCCGGACTTCTTGCCGAGCTGACCGCCGCGAACCATCTTGCGGAGCAGCAGAGCGGCACGATACTTGGGATCGCAGGTCTCGTTGTAGAGGGTATCCATGATAGCAAGGCAAACATCAAGACAGATAAAGTCGCCGAGGGCGAGCTGGCCCATGGGATGATTTGCGCCGAGCTGCATAGCCTTGTCGATGTCGGCAACGCTTGCAACGCCGGTTTCAACCAGACCGACAGCCTCGTTAATCATGGGGATAAGAATCTTGTTTACAACA
>CAZNJJ010000084.1:0-7070 GCA_964573335.1 uncultured Oscillospiraceae bacterium
CCGGTGACCTCGTCCTTACCAAGGACGCGCTCTACCATCTGAGCCATAGCAGCATATTCGGTTTTGCCTTTGTTGTCGTGACAACGTTGTTTATTATAAACGATGATAGGGTGGTTTGTCAATACATTTTGCTAAAATTTTTTGGATTTTTTTGAACAAATTAAAACATCGGCGGCAAACCCGACAGATTCTCCCTTAAAACGTGATACCTAAGCGGTTTTTCAAAAAGCCGCCGTCAGGCGGCTGCCGTGGCGGGACCTGCCTCGACAGCCTTTCGGCGGGGAACAGACTCGCTTTTGCCCGCTCGGGAACGTGAACAGGCAAAAGCGGCATCGCGGCAGTTTATGCTCATGAATACGAGCGATACCGCAAAAGAAAAGCTCACCAATAAGATAAGCGCAAAAAGCATAAAAACGCGCATCGCGTTTTGCAGTTGCTGAGAATCATCTAACCCTGTCAGAACAACATCATTTATATCGGCGGTTTCCGACAGAGAATCGGCGGTTATTATCACCTTGTCGCCCGAAAATGTCACAGCGGCGCTCTCTATCACATCGCCGCCGCGATATTCCACACGGCAGTCAATCGGGAATATGTATCCCACCAAATCCGCGGAAAAAGCTTTCATTTTCGACAGATTAAAACCCACAGTCAGAGAAAACAGCACCGCCGACAGCATAAGAATAAACGACATCGGTTTAAAATTGCTTTTCATATTACACATTCCTTTCGGCGATGCACGCCCTATTTCGGAACAACCGTTCTATATACTAACTATATCAGAACAAGCGTTCACTTGCAATAGTTTTTGCGAAAAAATCAGAACAAATATTCCACAAAAATTTCGCCGAAATTTGAAAAACTCAACCAAAATGTGTCTCTATCATTTTTTCGGCACTGTCGGGGGAATATCTCCACAGCTCGATGTGATTCCCCTCGAAGAAGTATTCCGGCTCGGGCGGGATATATTCCGCCGAAAAGGAATCTATTATCACCAGCTTCACCTTCATTTTGCTCGGAATAAGGCTCTTTATATAAACCGCCGCCTGCTGCGACGCATACACATCAATCTTAGGTTCCGCCAGCCCAGAAAGGTTGGGCGCAAGCTCCACAAAAATTCCATAAGGCTCTACCGAACGGATAATTCCTGCAACCGTTTCCCCCGCGGAAAATTTTGCGGCATTTTGTTCCCATGTTCCCAGCAGCTCCTTGTGGGTGAGGTGTATTCTCCCGCTCGGCTCAACGCTTTTCACCACCGCTTTTATATCCTGCCCGACGTAAAACCTGTCGGAAGGGTGCGAAATTCGTGAAACCGATATGCTGTCTATCGGAATAAGCGACGAAATTCCGCAGCCTATATCCACAAAACAGCCGAATCCCTCAAGATGCGTTACCCTCGCAGGAATAACGTCACCGCTCGTCAGGCGGGAATGATATTCCCGTTGACAGCGCTGTTGCGCCAAACTGCGTGAAAGCATCGGCGTTACCTCGCCGTCTACCGTGTCGAACCCCGTTACCACAAAGCACACCGGCTTGTTCACACGGGAAATGATTGCTATATCCCGCGCCTCACCGGTTTTTATCCCCAGTGCGCCCTCCTCTCGGGGAATTATCCCGCGTATTCCGTCCCCCAGCTCCACCACAAGATTGTGGGCAAAATCGCAGAGCTTGGCGCGCCCCTCGAGTATCTCTCCGCTTCGTGCCGCTTCCGAAAGCGCGAACAGGTTTGATGTTCTCAGAATATTTTTGTCGCTGTTGATTATACAGCCCTCCGGCAGAAATTCCATTATATAAACGCCCCCTCTTTTTTGACATGGCAATATCTGTTGCCGACAATCAAATTTATATTCACAGAAAATCTGCTTTAGAATAAGCCTTTTAAACAATTCACAGCCGAGGGCGTTTTCCCCGCTTGAAATACCTCTCCGGCTATGGTATAATCAAATTCGACCGTTATTCGGTATAATTTATAGCTGAATATCCCCTGAGTTATTGTCTCGGGGGCTTTATTATTTCCGTAAAAGGAGGGCGACAGCATGGACAAGCTGACAGCCATTGAGGAAATCTTTCTTTCACTGGGGATAACGAGGCGCTATAAGGGATATGAACACGCCTGCTTTTGTATTCTCCGCGCGGTGAGCGATGAAAACGGTTTGAAAGCTCCCAAAAAGAACCTCTACACAGCCGCCGCCGAGCATTTTGACTGCAAATGGAATCTCATTGAGCGTAATATCCGCACTATATCGGCTCGCGGCTGGCAGGCAAGACCCGATTTGATTTGCGAGTTTGCGGGGCGGGAGCTTGATTCCGAGCCTACCGCAGCGGAATTTGTCGATATTATCGCCAACTACATTCTCAAAAAGTACGAAAATCAAGTTTAATCGGCATATTCCCGCCGAAAACATTTACCTTTTGTATTTTTGCCCAAATATATCAAAAACCTTCGGTTTCAGCCGAAGGTTTTTTCTTTGCTTATTCGGTTATTATATCGCAAACAGTGAGCAAATCCCCATTCACCTTGAATTTCACCTCAAAGCCCGCAAATTCAAAGCCGTATACCCTCTCCGGCTCGTTTTGATAGGCAGGGCGTGGGTCTTGCGCCAAAACATCGCGCAGAGCCGTTCGGCTGCTTTCGGGAATACGCCGCAGCAGCTCATCGGGTATATCCACCCTCAAAACCGCATCAGCGGTAGCGAGGGCGAATCCGTTTGATGCTTCCGGGTGAGAATCGGTATACGGCAGATAGGGCTTTATATCGAATATCGGGCTGTTATCCATCAAATCCGCCCCCGAAATGTGCAATACAGGACCCAATTCGCTGTCGAACTCCACTCTATCCAGCTTCACCGAGGAAAGCGCTATCGCATTGGGGCGAAAGGGTGAGCGTGTGGCGAACACACCCATGCGGGTGTTGCCGCCCAGTCTCGGCGGGCGCACGGTGGGCGACCAGCTTTCCCGCACCGCCTCGGAGAACTGCCATATCAGCCAGATGTGGGTATACTGCTCCAGCCCTCGAAACGCCTGCGGGTCACGGTATTCCCGCTCGAATATTATCCTCGCCTTGAGCGAATCCACCAGTCCGCTCTGTCTCGGCACCCCGAATTTGGTGGTGAAGTCGCTCTTTATCCTCGCTATCACCTTCATCGAAAAGCTGTCCGCCATTTTAATTCCCCCAAAGAATCAGTTATCAGATATTATACAAAATCGCCGCCCGCTTTTCAACACAACCAAAAACGCCCTTCGATTTTATACCGAAAGGCGTTTTGAATTAAAATATTACTGCATCAGTTCGCATACAGCGTTGGAAAAGCTCACAGGATCCTCAATGGGAAGCCCTTCGATAAGCAGCGCCTGGTCATAAAGCAGCTTGGAATAGCTTTGCAGCTTATCCTTGTCACTGTTCCAAAGCTCTGTCATCTTTTGGAATATCTTGTGGGAGCTGTTTATCTCAAGCACACGCTGAGCCTTAACCTCATTTGCGCCCGGCATCTCATTGAGAACACGTTCCATCTCAATGGAAAGCGCTCCCTTGCTGCTCAGGCAGACAGGGTGGCTCTTTAAGCGGGAAGAAAGGCGAACCTGTTCCACCTTGCCGTCGAGCGCCTGCTTCATGAAATCGAACATCTCACGATTTTCGGTTTCCAGCTTCTCCTGCTCCGCCTTTTCCTCCTCGGAATCAAGTCCCAAGTCGCCGGAGGAAACGGAACGCAGCTCCTTTTCCTCAAACTTTCTCAGCACCTGCATGAGGAATTCGTCAACATTGTCGGTCAGGCAGAGTATATCGTACTGCTTATCACGCAGAAGCTCGGTCTGCGGCAGTTTAGACAGCTTTTCAAAGCTGTCTCCCGCGGCAAAGTAGATGTATTTCTGACCCTCGGGCATAGCCTCGACATATTCCTTGAGGGTTACAAACTTTCCGTCGGAAGCACGCTTAAAGAGCAGCAAATCCTCAAGCTGCTCGCGATTCATGCCAAAGCTCTGATAGATGCCGAATTTTATCGTAAGACCAAACGCTTCCCAGAATTTCTCATAGGTCTCACGGTCGTTTTTGAGCATATCCGAAAGCTCGCTCTTTATCTTCTTTTCGAGGGCGGTTCTTATCACAGTTAGCTGTCTGTCCTGCTGGAGCATTTCACGGGAGATGTTGAGCGAAAGGTCATCACTGTCTACAAGTCCCTTTACAAAGCCGAAATACTCGGGCAGCAGGTCGGAGCATTTTTCCATTATCATAACGCCGCTCGAATAAAGCTGCAAGCCGCGCTCAAATTCCTTGGAATAGTAGTTATAATCAGCCTTTGCGGGAATATAAAGCAGCGCCTGATATTCGGTTGTTCCCTCCGCCTTCTGATGAATTACACGGAGAGGGTCGGCGTAGTCGTAGAATTTGTCGTGATAGAAGGCGTTATATTCCTCGGCGGTTATATCCTTCTTGTTCTTCTTCCAAAGAGGAACCATGCTGTTGAGGGTCTGCTCCTCAACTACAACCTCGGATTTTTCCTCGCCGTCCTCCTCCTTGTCAACGGTGCGCTCAACCTGCATTTTGATGGGGTAGCGAATGTAGTCGGAATACTTCTTGACTATCGCCGAGAGTCTGTATTCCTCGAGGAACTCGGAATAATTCTCACCCTCGCTGTCCTCTTTGATGTGAAGCACTATCTCGGTGCCGACCTTTTCCTTTTCGGCAGGCTCTATCGTGTAGCCGTCGCCGCCCTCGGATTGCCAGCGATAAGCCGAATCGCTGCCAAACGCGCGGCTGGTGACTGTGACCTTGTCCGCCACCATAAATGCCGAATAAAATCCCACGCCGAACTGACCTATTATGCTGATGTCCTCATTCAGCTCGTTGTTCTTAACAAATTCGCCGGAACCGCTGCGGGCGATGGTGCCGAGGTTGTTTTCCAGCTCATCGGCGGTCATGCCGATGCCGTTATCGCTTATTGTCAGCTCACGCGCGTCCTTGTCTGCGGCAATTTCGATAAAGAAGTCGCTGCGGCTCATGCCGACAGTCTGATCTGTCAGCGATTTGAAATAGAGCTTGTCTATCGCGTCGCTCGCGTTGGAGATAAGCTCACGCAGGAAAATCTCGCGGTTTGTGTAGATAGAATTGATCATCAAATCAAGTATTCTTTTTGATTCTGTTTTGAATTGCTTTTTGCCCATGTCGCGTTCCTCCTTTGGCACTCTCGTACTTTAAGTGCTAATGATATATAGTATAACCCCTATGCTGTTAAAAATCAATGCCGCAATTTTAAACAAAATGTAAATCGGCACCGATACTCCGCAAAAGAGCATCGGTGCCGAAGCTGTTCTGTTTAATCCTCGATTTTCTTCAGATAAGAAGCACCTATCGCCATTATCACCGCGAAAACAATGAGGTAGTATATTACCGCGGTTCTGTGAGAGAAACAAGCCGCTACCACCATGAATATTCCTCCGCACACAGCGAGTGCGGGAGCCAGAAAACGCTTTGCAAACGGCAGCTTCTTGTCCTTGAATATGTGGAAGAATATCGGAATATAAGAAGCGTATATCGTCACTACCGGCAGCTCCGAAGTGTCAAAGCAGAACGACCCGAACCACGGTTCGGTGAGGTTTGCGCCGTAGAAATAGAGCAGCCAGCTTGCCGTCATCATCAGTCCGAATATGCAGGAATTTACCGGCATATTGGTGACAGGGTCAACCTGCTTGAACACCTTGGGCGCGGGGCCCCAGTCTCTCGCCGCAAGCGCGTATATTCCGCGAACGCAGCCCAGCATAAGACCGTTTAGCGTTCCCAAGCAGGAAATGACTATGAACATCATCAGCAAACTGCCGCCAACTCTGCTGAACACCGTTTCAAAAGCGATTTTCGCGCCGGTTTCGCCGCTTGCCATAACAGTTTCGTTGTCAACCGCGCCGGCAAGACCGACATAGTAGAGGATATAAACCGCCGCAACAATCATTGTTCCGATAATAAGAGCGCGGGGCAGATTTTTCTTGGGGTTTTCCAATTCGGCATTTATTGTGGTGGTGACTATCCAGCCCTCGTACGCAAAGGAAGTAGCTACAACGGCTGTAAAGAGGGCATTTCCTGTTCCGACATCGGATACCACTGTGGTGAAATTACGAACCAGCATACCGCTTGCAGCGCCGTATACAGTTCCCACAACAGCCATGAGCAGAAGCGGAATCAGCTTTATCACAGTGGTGGATACCTGGAATTTCCCCGCCAAAACGGGAGAAAGCGCGTTCATCGCAAAAGAGGCCACCATAAAGAACATCGCTATCGTCATGCACTGAGGACCTGTGATGTCAAATCCGATTATAACGCAGAGATACCTCGCACTGACCCACGCCAAAACGCTGGTCATGGTGGGATAATAAACCGTTGTCAAAAACCAGCCGAGCATAAATGAATATTTTTTTCCGCAGGCAGCTTCGGCGTAGTCCACCAAACCGTTTACATAGGAATATTTGGTTGCCAGCAGCGAAAAGGCGTAGGCGCATATCATCATGACAAAGCCGCCCAACAGCCACGCCAGTATTCCGAGCGGAAGATTGCCGCCGGTCGCCGTAAGAATTTTTTCCGCCTTAAAAAAGACACCGCTGCCGATGACGGTTCCAACCACCATGGCAATCGCGGTCAACAGATTATACTTAGGTTTTAGATGATTTTCGTTCATTTAAGCGTCCTCCAAAGAATTAGGCATAATACCCTTCTTATGAGTTTATCCGAAAAAAGCAGTCGAGTCAATTCGATAGGACGACGAACTAAATGCCGAAAAATCAGCGTTTTGCATATTTTAAGTCATTTTACGACTTGTTTTTGTGCTATCAAGCTCAAAATGTGACCGTTTTTAATTCAAAAAAGGAAAACGTGCTATTACAATTCATATTATGATTTTATAATAAACGGCGGTGAAAAGCAGGAAGAAAAGTTCTCAGATTCCATAATTTAACATGAATGAGATAAATAAAATCCTCAGAAACCGCTTCAATAAGCCATTTCTGAGGATAATTCTGGCAGGGGTAGAAGGACTCGAACCCTCGGCACGCGGTTTTGGAGACCGCTGCTCTACCAACTGAGCTAT
>CAZNJJ010000085.1:0-7037 GCA_964573335.1 uncultured Oscillospiraceae bacterium
CGATAATCGTGATCTCATATCAGAGAATATGGAGTTTTTGCAGCTTTTGTCAAAGCAGTTTCCGTCTATACAATCTGTATGCACCGAGATAATCAACCTCGAGGCTATACTTGACCTCCCCAAGGGAACTGAGCATTTTATCAGTGACCTGCACGGCGAGAGCGAGGCGGTAGCTCACATCATGAACAACGCCTCGGGCGTTATCCGTGAAAAAATTGATATGCTTTACAGCGAGACAGTCAGTGACGAGGAGCGCTCAAAGCTCGCCACACTGATATATTATCCCCAGCAAAAGCTGGAATTGATGAAGGCGGAACACGTCGCCGACCTTAACGAATGGTATCACGACACACTTGTAAAGCTGATTGATATATGCCGCGTCGTAAGCTCGAAATACACCCGTTCCAAGGTGAGAAAGGCGCTCCCCGCGGATTTTGCCTACATTATCGACGAGCTGCTCCATGCCGACCACTACGAAAAGAACAAGGAGCAGTATTATGGCAGAATTTTTTCCAGTATAGTCGATATTGGCAGGGCAGACCCCTTTATCTGCGCTCTTTCGGGGCTGATAAAGCGGCTTGCGGTGGACAGACTGCACGTTCTCGGCGATATTTACGACAGAGGTCCCGGAGCCGAGGATATTATGAAGCTGCTGGAAAACCACCACTGTGTTGACATCGTCTGGGGAAATCACGATCTGCTCTGGATGGCTGCCGCCGCCGGAAACGAAGCCTGCATAGCCAACGTGCTTAACGTTTCGCTCTCCTACGCGAATGTTGATACACTGGAAAACGGCTACGGAATCAGCCTGCGCGCCCTCACCACCTTTGCCGAAAAGACCTACGGTGATTCCCGCGCCTTTTCGCCTAAGGTGTTGGAAACCGGCAAAATCGGACTCAACGACGTTGACCTTGTGGCAAAGCTGAGAAAAGCCGCCGCAGTAATGCAGCTGAAGCTGGAGGGGCAGATAATAGCGCGTCACCCCGAATATGATATGGACGAGCGAATGATGCTCGATAAGATAGACTACAAAAAGGGAACGGTAGTCATTCAGGGAAAAACCTACCCCCTGCGTGACTGCGATTTCCCGACGATTGACCCCGAAAATCCCTATGAGCTGACGGGTGAGGAAAAAGAACTGATGGCTTCGATAAAGGAGTCGTTTATCCGCAGCGACAAGCTGCAGGAGCACGCGCGTTTTCTGCTGGATAAGGGCGCGCTCTACCGCTGCTGCAATTCCAACATAATGTTTCACGGCTGTATTCCGCTCAATAAGGACGGCTCATTTGAGCGCTTTGAGTTTGAGGGCAAGCGGCTTTGGGGCAAGCGGCTGTTTGACTACTGCGAGCGCAAGGTAAGGCAGGGATTCTTCGCTTCGCGCGGTTCCAAGGAAAAGCGGGACGGCGAGGACTTTATGTGGTGGCTCTGGTGCGGAAAAAATTCTCCCGTTTTCGGCAGAAGCCGCATGACCACCTTCGAGCGTATGCTCATTGAGGATAAGTCCACATGGGACGAACCGAAAAACTACTACTATCGCTTTGTGAACGACCATTCGGTTGTAAACGCAATGATAGAGGAATTCGGAATGGACCCCGCCAACGCTCACATTATCAACGGTCATGTTCCGGTAAAATCAAAGGACGGCGAAAGTCCGATAAAGTGCGACGGAAAGTTGCTGATAATAGACGGCGGCTTCTGCAAGGCATACCAAAAGACCACCGGAATAGCCGGATATACGCTGATATACAATTCCTACGGACTGCGCCTTGTTTCTCACGGGCAGTTTAAGGGAATAGCCGAGGCTGTGGCGCAGAATACCGATATACTTTCCACCACAAACATATTTGAGGTGGCGGAAAACAGACGGCTTGTTGCCGATACCGACATCGGCAATGACCTGCGAAATCAGGTTGCCATACTCAAGCTGCTGCTTGAGGCTTATCGAAGCGGCGCCATGAGCCAGCCGCTCAAATGATGAAAAAACGCTTGTCATCGACAGGGCTTTCCGCTTTGGCGGCAGTTTGCATGGTTATCGACCATTTTGCCGCCGCCTTTGTCGGAAATGAGATTCTCGGCTATGTCATGCGCTCAATAGGCAGAATGGCGTTTCCGATATTTCTCTTTCTGCTCACCGAGGGGATAAAACACACATCTTCAAAGCCGCGCTATCTGGCGCGGCTTGCTCTCTTTGCGGCTGTATCGGAACTGCCGTTTGATATTCTGTTTTACAAAACGGCGTTTTATCCCCAACACCAAAATACGATTTTCACCCTCTTTATCGCGGCTGTTGCACTGATTTCGGCTGAAAAGCGGAGCGAATCGCCCAAAACGGCGTTTTTCGCTCTCGCCTGCGCTCTGCTTTCGGCGGATATTCTGCGGGTGGACGGCGGCTCTCCCGCGGTTTTGATGGCACTGTTTTTCGGCGGCGGATTTTTTGAGCGGCTGACAGCGCTGGCGGTATTTTCGGTGATGAATAACCTTTTCGCCGGTTATCCGCCGATAACGGGATATTATATATGGAATATGGCGGCGCTGTTACCGATTTCGATGTATAACGGCGAGCGGGGGGCAGAATCTCTGCCTGTTAAAATCAGGAAATGGGGATTTTATCTGTTTTATCCGCTTCATCTGGCGGTGTTGGCGGCAATCGGCAGATTATTTTGACGATATTACGCGTCTGCATCAATGTCTATGCCCGAAAAGTGGTAATATAACAAGTGTTTTGCATTGAGGAGGAGCTGTTTATGGAGCTTTTGGATATGTATTCCTTTGACAGAACAAAAACCGATATGGTGATAGCCCGAGGAGAAATTCCGCCCGACGGGCTGCGCTATATGGTGATACATATCTGCATTTTTGACGATGAGGGGAATATGCTCATTCAAAAACGCAGCAGCGGAAAAAAGAGCTGGCCCGACAAGTGGGACATCAGCGTTGGCGGAGCTGTGATTTCGGGCGAGAACAGCTCTCAGGCGGCAGAGCGCGAGCTTTTTGAGGAATTGGGCATCAGCCGCAGTTTTTCCGGCTGTGCGCCGGACATCACCTTTTGCTCGGAAAAGTGCTTTGACGACTGCTATTCCTTTGTGGGAGCGCCGCCGTTGGAGAGCCTCACATTGCAGGAACGGGAAGTTGCGGCTGTCAGAATGGCGAGCAGGCAGGAGGTGCTTTCGCTTTTGCGGGCGGGAGAATTTGTAGGGTATAAAGAAAGCGTTGTCGAGCTGTTTTTCGACCTGTTCAACGGCGGCGGGGCGCTGAAAAGATAAAATAACTGTTATCGGAGAAAATCATGGTAAAAAAGATTCTTTTGTTGGGAGAAAATGCTCTTTATGAGCGCTCGATTGCGGTAAGGGAGGAGGAAACCGCCCTTCTTTCCGATGTTTTGTGCGATATGGAGGACACCCTCAACCGATTAAGAGAGAAAAACGGTTGGGGAAACGCCATCTCCGCGCCGCTGATAGGGGTTAGAAAGCGGGTTATCTATTTCCTCATGGAAAACGAGCCTGTGATAATGATAAATCCCACGGTGGAATTTATCGGACTGGAAAGGGAAACGGTGAGGGAAAGATGTTTCTGCTTCCCGATGCTGGAGGTGAACGCCGCCCGCTACAAGCGCTGTCGGGTGAAATTCCGCGATATGTATTGGAATAGCTGTGAAATGCTGCTGGAGGGGAAAGATGCCGCGCTGATTCAGCATGAGACAGACCACCTTGACGGTGTGTTGGCGCTTACTCGCGCAAGCGGAACACGTTCGCTGTTCTACCGCGATGA
Organism: uncultured Oscillospiraceae bacterium; assembly: GCA_964573335.1. GTDB lineage: Bacteria > Bacillota > Clostridia > Oscillospirales > Ruminococcaceae > Yanshouia. The sequence goes on from CAZNJJ010000085.1 coordinate 3,769, forward strand.
TGGGGAGGAATAAGAATGGGATTCAGAACAGCCGCGATGGTGTTGTTCCTGCTGTTTTACGGCATATATTTCGGCAAGATGCTTTCTCAGCGCAAGCGGGGAATAAAAACCGACCATCTCGCCTGCAATACGGATAACAAGCGGGTGTTTTACACCGAAATCGCCGTAAAAACCGCCACAATTGCGGCGGCCATCGCCGATTTTGTGAATATTCTGCTGGGGATACACAGCTTTTCGCCGATGATACGCGTTTTCGGGCTGGCGGTTGCGGCTTTGGGGGTTTCGGTGTTCGGAACGGCTGTGTTCACCATGCGTGACAGTTGGCGCGCCGGAATAGCCGAGAGCGACAAAACCGAAATGGTTTCGAGCGGGATATACCGATTCAGCCGAAATCCCGCATTTTTGGGCTTTGACCTTTGCTATATCGGTATTCTCACGGCGTTTTTCAGCCTGCCGCTCTTAGTTTTGACTGCCGCGGCGGTAACTGCTCTGCATTTTCAGATATTGTCGGAAGAAAGCTATCTTATCACCGTTTTCGGTGACGAATATGCCGAATATAAGGCGAAAACCGCAAGGTATTTCGGGATAAGAGCCGCAAAGTAAAAGCAGGCTTTGGGGAATAGAAGCGCTTTTTTGCTTGACTTTTTCGGGCAAGCGTTTATAATAGTTTTGTATCAAAGGCTGTGAAGGAAAAGCCGCCGCTGAAAATTCGGCATCAGAGAGAAAACGCCATCGGCTGAAAGCGTTTTCGGTCAAATGAGCGGCAGACCACCATTCCCGAGCCGTGGTGTGAAAAATCCGCATGGAGCAAACATCGCCGTATTCCGCGTTAAGGAGCAGTTGAGTTAAATTCAAGGTGGAACCGTGTATATCCTGCACCCTTGAACGGCATTTGAATGTCGTTTGGGGTGTTTTTGTTTATATGATAAAAGGAGTGCTCGAAAATGAAAGTTGTTTACAATGACGGAACTGTAAAAGAATGTCCCAAGGAAGAGGAGCTTCATGTAATACGCCACACCGCGGCGCACATCATGGCGCAGGCTATCGCAAGAATCTGGCCCGAGGCGGATTTTGCCTACGGTCCCGCTACCGATAACGGCTTCTACTACGACGTTGACCTCGGCGATGTTAAGCTCACCGATGAGGATTTGGCTAAGATAGAAGTTGAGATGAAGAAAATCGTCAAGGAGAATCTGCCGATAAAGCCTTTCATTCTCCCCCGTGAAGAAGCTGTAAAGCTGATGGAGGAGCGCGGCGAAAAGTATAAGGTGGAGCATATCGGCGATTTGGCTCCCGATGCCGTTATCAGCTTTTATCAGCAGGGCGAATATGTTGATATGTGCGTAGGCCCGCATCTCTGCTACACCAAGGGCGTTAAGGCGTTTAAGATAACTCAGCAGTCCGGCGCTTATTGGAAGGGCGACAAGGCTAACAAGATGCTCACCAGAATCAACGGTATCGCATTCCCCTCGCAGGACGAGCTGGACGCTCACCTCAAGCTGCTAGAAGAGGCCGCAAAGCGTGACCACCGCCGCATCGGCAAGGAAATGGGTCTTTTCATGATTTGCGAAGAAGGCCCCGGCTTCCCCTTCTTTTTGCCTAACGGCATGACCCTCAAGAACACCCTGCTCGACTACTGGCGTGAAATTCATACCCGCGACGGTTATGTGGAGGTTTCCACCCCCCTTATCATGAACCGCAAGCTCTGGGAGACCAGCGGTCACTGGGACCACTACAAGGATAATATGTATTCCACCATGATAGACGATGAGACCTACTGCATCAAGCCGATGAACTGCCCCGGCGGTGTTATGGTTTACAGAAGTCAGCCCCACAGCTATCGTGAGCTTCCGATGAGAGTCGGCGAGATAGGCATTGTTCACCGCCACGAATTGAAGGGCGCGCTGCACGGTCTGTTCCGTGTTCGCTGCTTCTCGCAGGACGACGCGCATATCTTCATGCGTCAGGATCAGATAACCGACGAAATAATGGGCGTTGTTCACCTTATCAACGAGGTTTATGAGAAGTTCGGCTTTAAGTATTTCATCGAGCTTTCCACCCGCCCCGAGGACAGCATGGGTTCCGATGAGGACTGGGAGGCAGCTACAAACGGTCTGCGCGGCGCTCTCGAAAAGCTCGGTCTGCCCTACACCATCAACGAGGGAGACGGCGCTTTCTATGGCCCCAAAATTGACTTCCACCTTCAGGACAGCCTCGGCAGAACCTGGCAGTGCGGCACTATTCAGCTTGATTTCCAGATGCCGCTCAACTTCCAGCTTGAATATATCGACGAGAACGGCAAGCCCCAGCGTCCTATCATGATACACAGAGTCTGCTTCGGTTCGGTAGAGCGCTTTATCGGCATACTCACCGAGCATTACGCGGGCAAATTCCCGACATGGCTCGCTCCCATGCAGATAAAGGTTCTGCCCGTATCGGAAAAGAGCATGGAGTATTCCCGCGAGGTATACAAAAAGCTCAAGGCGGCAAATATGCGCGTTGTTATCGACGAGCGCAACGAGAAAATCGGATATAAGATTCGTGAGGCACAGCAGGTTGACCGTGTTCCTTATATGCTGGTTATCGGCGCTAAGGAAGCGGAAGAAGGCACTGTTTCGGTGAGAAACCGTGACAACGGCGAGACCGAGGTAATGCAGCTCGACGAGTTCATCGCAAAGGTTCGTGTCGAGATAGATGAGAGAAAGTCGTAAAAGAAATTGGATTTTGACTTGTCACCCATTTTTCAAATAATGGGTGACAAGCTCAAAAAATTTCGTTCATCGCTGTCGGCGATAAAAAATGCTCTCGAAGCAGTCGAGAGCAGAGTCGCTTTTGTATTGAATTTTCATCACAATGCTGATATAATAAAAACGACAGGAAGAGCCGCACGGCACTTCCCTTATATTTCAGCTAAAACAAAAAGGGACTGACCATGCTTTGGGGGCGAGGGTCAGCCCTTTTTGTTGTATATTGCAACTACCAATGCGATGACAGCAACGATAGTATATGTAAACTGAAACATATCACTATAAGTCACATATTGCATCAGCACCCTCTCCTTTCTGATTTCTCAGCAAGGGAGAGAAAAAGCTCTGACCTCCCTTGCAGTATTTCCGAAGGGAGTCGCCGTACCTTGGCTCTTTACCTGTCGGGCAAATTATAGCAGAAGTTGATATAAAAAGCAATTTGTGCGGCTTTTGCTCGAAATACAGACAAAAATCTCCCCCGAATACGCTTTTTAAGGCTGATTCGGGGGAGAATTGTTATTT
>CAZNJJ010000086.1:0-6887 GCA_964573335.1 uncultured Oscillospiraceae bacterium
AAAGGGGAGTCTTTTTATCCAGCGCCTCGCCGCCGTAGGAGCAGAACGCCGTCGGTATGCAGAGGGTATTCCCTTTGATAAAGGCATAGCCTGTGGGGTCCCAAGCGGTGTAGCCCCTCGCCTCAAAGGTGGCGCGCAGACCGCCGGAGGGACAGGAGGATGCGTCCGGCTCTCCCTTTATCAATTCCTTGCCGGAAAACTCCATGATAACTCCGCCGTCAGGTGCAGGAGCGATAAAGCTGTCGTGCTTTTCGGCGGTTATTCCGGTGAGCGGCTGAAACCAGTGGGTGAAATGTGTCGCGCCGTTTTCCACAGCCCAATCCTTCATCGCGGTGGCAACGGCGTTGGCTACCGACAAGTCGAGTCGGCTTCCGTTTTGGATAGTGCGCTTGAGTGAGTGATAAACCTCTGCCGAAAGGCGCGCTTTCATCACTCGGCTGTCAAAGACCAGGCTCCCGAAGTATTCCGGTACAGTTGTCATAATGCTTCTTCCTTTCGTTTTATTCGGGCGCTTTCCTAAAATGTGAAAAAGGAGAATTTGATTTCGGTGTAATAAAGCTCTTTCGGAAAGCGCCGAACAATAAAAAAGAGACATCGGCGCACAGAGGAATATCCTCCGAGACGCCAATGTCTCTTGTTATCGAAACTATACACCAAAAGCCGAAAAGCTGTCAATCGTCAAAATGCTTAAATCAAAAGAAAATAGAAATTCTAAATTTTTGCAATATGCGAGATTGAAATGCTTCAAAAATGCGGTTATTCTTATCGAAAACATTGAAATTATGCCGCAAAAGCAGCGCTATCATGCAAAATGCGGCGCATCAAGCCAAGAAAGTGGGCGATAACGTGAAATATACCCCCGAGGAAGTTATGCAGTTTGTTATCGAGGAGGACATCAAGTTTATCCGTTTGGCATTCTGCAATGTTTACGGCAGACAGCACAATGTTGCGATAATGCCGAGAGAACTGAAAAGGGCGTTCGAGTTCGGGATAGCGATAGATGCATCTGCCATTGAGGGATTCGGCGGCGAGGTGCGCTCCGACCTTTTGCTTCACCCCGATGCTTCAACGCTGATACAACTTCCATGGCGACCCGAACAGGGCAAGATAGTGCGAATGTTCTGCGATATTTCCTATCCCGATGGCAGACCATTTGAACGTGATACTCGCAGCATACTCAAAAAAGCTGTCGCCGATGCCGCCGAGCGGGGATATTTTTTCTCATTCGGAGCGGAAATGGAGTTTTATCTTTTCAAGCTGGACGAAAAGGGAGAACCTACAAAGCAGCCCTATGACAACGCCGGCTATATGGACATTGCGCCCGACGACAAGGGAGAGAATATCCGCAGAGAAATATGCCTGATGCTCGAACAGATGGGTATTCAGCCCGAAAGCTCACACCATGAGAGCGGACCCGGACAGAACGAAATAGATTTTCGCTATTCCGACCCACTCACCGCGGCTGACAATGCCGTAACCTTTAACGCGGTTGTGCGCGCGGTTGCCGCCCAAAACGGACTTTGTGCAGACTTTTCGCCCAAGCCGCTCAGCGAATGGGACGGCAACGGTATGCACATCAACATTTCCGCCAGAGCAGAGAACAAGTCGGATTTGATGCCATGCGTTATCGCCGGAATACTGGAAAAGATAGAGGAAATGACGCTGTTTTTGAATCCGCATGAGCAGTCTTATCGCAGATTGGGGCATGACAAGGCACCGAGATATATCACATGGTCGGCGGAAAACCGCTCACAGCTTATCCGAATACCTGCGGCTGTGGGGGAATATCGTCGCGCGGAGCTGCGTTCGGCAGATTCGTTGGCAAATCCCTATATCGCCTATGCTCTGCTGATATATGCGGGTCTTTACGGAATAGAAAAGGAGCTGACGCTCCCCGCCGCTTCCGATTTCAATCTCTACACCGCCTCGGCGCAGGCGCTTTCTGCCTTGAAAAAGCTGCCCGCCTCGCTCTATGAAGCTGTAGCCGCAGCTGAAAGCCCATTTATCGGCGAGCATCTGCCTGCTTCGGTTATATCCGCTTACAGAGAAAGATAAATGCTTTTCGGACTGAACCGAAAGGAGGGCGAGGCTTTTGATTTTTCGGGAAATAACATACAGCGTGTTGCTGGTCAGCGCCTCCGATAGCTTTAACGGCAGTATGCTCCCGCTCCTGCCGATGACGGAATATTATCCTGTAACCACCGTGAAAAGCGTGGGCGGTGCCCGCAGAGCCATTGCCGATTCCGCCTTTGACATAGTGCTGATAAATTCACCGCTGCCGGACGATACCGGAACAGAGCTGGCGATTGACGTTTGCCGAAACAGCTCCGCGGGAGTACTTCTGTTTGTGAAAAGCGAGTATTTCAACGATATATACCCGCGTGTTATGGAATACGGCGTGATGACCATTTCAAAACCGACCAATATGCAGATGGTCAAGCATAATCTGAGAATACTCTGCGCCACAAGAGAAAGACTGCGTCAGATGGAGGCACGGCAAGCCACCGTTGAAGAAAAGATAGAGGAAATCCGTCTTGTGAACAAGGCAAAATGGCTTTTGATAGAGTCACTCGGAATGACTGAGCCGGACGCACATCGCTATATCGAAAAGCAGGCGATGGATTTGAGAATTACAAAGCGAGATGCGGCGGAGAATGTCATCAGGACATACAGGCAGGCGTGAAATTGTCACGCGAAAGGCATATTTTCACGATTGACAAACCGCGATTCGCTGTAATATAATATCAACCGTTGAACAAAGACGTTCATTTGGGAAAGCTGTCCCCAAATGAGCGTCTTTTCTTTTTTTGCAAGCGGCGATAAGGAGGATAAGTATGACAAAGTATATTTTTGTGACGGGCGGCGTGGTTTCGGGACTGGGAAAAGGAATAACGGCGGCATCGCTCGGCAGACTGCTCAAGGCACGCGGACTGAAGGTGGCGGCGCAGAAGCTCGACCCCTATATAAACGTAGACCCCGGAACAATGAGTCCTTATCAGCACGGTGAGGTTTTTGTTACCGAGGACGGAGCCGAAACCGACCTCGACCTCGGGCATTATGAGCGATTCATCGACGAGGACTTAAACAGATATTCCAATCTCACCACCGGAAAGGTGTATTCCAACGTTATCACCAAGGAGCGCAGAGGCGAATACCTCGGAATGACGGTGCAGACGATACCTCACATTACAGACGAGATAAAGCGGTTTATCTATCGTGTAGGCGAGCAGACCAACGCCGACATCGTGATAACCGAGATAGGCGGCACTATAGGCGACATCGAGAGCCAGCCCTTTATTGAGGCTATTCGCCAAGTAGGGCGTGAGGTTGGGCGGGAAAACTCGCTCTATATCCATGTTACGCTGGTTCCCTATTTAAAGGCATCGGGTGAGCATAAATCAAAGCCTACGCAGCATTCGGTGAAGGAATTGCAGGGACTTGGCATTTCGCCCGATATTATCGTTCTCAGATGTGACGAGCCGATAACAGACGAGGGTATTTTCCGCAAGATAGCGGAATTTTGCAGCGTTAATCCCGACTGCGTTATCGAAAACCTCACCCTTCCGCTGCTTTACGAAGCGCCGCTCTATCTCGAGCGCTCGGGTTTTTCGGCGATAGTCTGCCGTGAGCTGGGGATAACCGCCCCCGAACCCGAGCTTTCGGAGTGGAGCGAGATGGTGGAGAGGATAAAGAATCGCAGCCACACCGTAAGAATAGGTCTTGTCGGTAAATATACTCAACTGCATGACGCGTATCTCTCTGTCTCAGAAGCGCTCAATCACGCCGGATTCGCCCTCAAAACAAAGGTGGAAACGGTGTGGATAGATTCCGAGCAGGTGACCGATGACTCAAAGGAAAAACTGCTCGGCGGCTTGGACGGAATACTGGTTCCCGGCGGCTTTGGCAGCAGAGGAATAGAGGGAATGATACTGTCGGCAGAGTATGCCCGAGAAAACTATCTGCCCTATTTCGGTATATGCCTCGGTATGCAGATAGCGGTGATAGAATACGCGAGAAATGTTTTGGGCTGTTCCGATGCCGATTCCGGCGAATTTGCTCCGTTCAGCCGCCATAAGGTGATAGATTTTATATCGGGGCAGAGCGACGAAATAGATAAGGGCGGAACGCTCCGTCTAGGCAGCTACCCCTGCGTCATCGCCGATGGAACCACCATGGCGCGCTGCTACGGTGAGCGGGTGATAAACGAGCGCCACCGCCACCGCTATGAATTTGCAAATCAATACCGTGAAGATTTTCAAAAGGCGGGACTGACACTCAGCGGTCTTTCTCCCGACAATAAACTGGTGGAAACAGTGGAGCTGAGTGAACGTCCGTTTTATCTCGGAGTGCAGTATCACCCCGAGTTCAAGAGCAGACCCAACAGACCCCACCCGTTGTTTTACGGCTTTATAGAGGCAGCTTTGCAAAAATCGGGACAGTCGGAATAAAACGTGAGAAAGGCGGAAAGAAAATGCGGGATTATAAATCGGAATTTGAAGCGAGAACGGCATTTATCCGTGATTTGACGCAAAAAAGCGGGGCAGATGGGATAGTATACGGAAACAGCGGAGGAAAGGACTCGGCGCTTGTCGGAATACTCTGCAAGGCGGCATGTGAAAACACAGTGGGAATAATAATGCCCTGCGGTTCCGACAGAAATTACGGCGAGGATGCCGACGACGGCAGAACAGTCGCGGAAAAATTCGGCATAGAGACAAGGACTGTTGACCTCACTCCGGTTTGGAAAAGTGAGGTAAAGCAAATATCGGATTCGTTTTGCCTTAATGCCTCCGCGATGGTGAATATAGCGCCGAGGCTGCGTATGCTCACCCTCTACGCCGCCGCCGCGGCTGAAAACCGCCTTGTCGCGGGAACGGGAAATCGCAGCGAGGGGTATCTCGGCTATTTTACGAAATGGGGCGACGGAGCATACGATTTTAACCCCATTTCCGATTTGACCGCAGCCGAGGTGTATGAGTTCCTGCGGTTTTTAGACGCGCCGCGCCGTATAATTGAAAAAGCGCCTTCGGCGGGCTTGTTTGACGGTCAGACCGATGAGGCGGAGCTGGGAATCACCTACGATGAGGTGGACAGATTCCTTTTCGGAAAGCCGGTTTCCGAGAAGGCGAGGGAAAGGATAGAGAATATGCACAAAAACAGCGCCCACAAGCGTGAGGGCGCCGTTCACTACGCAAATCCGTTTTGAAAGAGGTCTTGATAACCGCCCCGAGAGTTTTTTCGGGGCGGTTATCGGCTTTTTGCGTGAATCGGGTAAGAAGGGGGTCAAACAGTTCCCGAAACCACCAAAACGGCTATACCGGGAGTAACGGTAAAGCTGCCGTCGGCATTTTGGGTGTATCCTGCGGCGGGAACGGTTATCTGTCCCGCGAGGGTGGCAAACTCACCGTTGGCTGAGTTGTAGCTGTAATTTGTGCCCTCTGTCCATGCCGCTCCGTTAAAAGTGACCGAAATGGGGTTGAGAACAGGGTTAAATGTGTCGGTGACGATAACGTTTTCGGCGGCGGAAGCGGGGGCGCTGCCGCGGTTTTCTATCACAAAGGTGTAGGTGAGCTGACCGTTTTCGGTCACTACGCCGGGGGAAACCGCCTTGCTGATGCTCAAATCGGCGGCGCTTATCGCCGAGGCGGTTTCATTGGCGGTGACTGCCGTTGAAATTCCGTTTCCCGTTACGGTCACGGTGTTTGTCACCGATGCTCCTGCGGCGAGGGGAGCATAGGCTGTCACATCAGCCTGATAGACGATGATGGCGTTTCCGCCTGCGGGAACCGAAAATCCGCTGATGACCATGGGCGGCCCCGCCGTTACTGCGGGAGCAGGCTGTAAAACGCCGTTGATATAATAGCGAACAGAGTTTTCGGTATAGCTGAGAGGATATACAGTTCCGGCCCCGACAGCATAGCCGCCCAAGTCATCGGTGACTGTGATTTGGCTCAAAGGGGTGGAACCGCTGTTGATGAGAGATATGATATAAGTTATATCATCTTCGGCGCTGTAATTGGGACTGACTGCCGTTTTGGTAACGGCAACAGCTTCCATCAGCTCTCCGGTGACAGTGTTGGAATTGGTGCTTCTTCCGTTGTAGGAGAGGGTAGCATAGTTGGTAAATATCGCCATGATATACCTCCGAATAATGTTCTGACGAGGTTGCCCTCGGTTTTATAATATGCCGAGATGGACGGTATGGTGATTTGTTTGATAAGCGTTAAGAAACTGCTAAATGTTCACAAAAAGTTCACCGAGCAGAGAAATCGGAGAGTTATAATCATAAATATTGGGATTTTTGTCTGTTACGGAGGAAAAAATATATGTCATACACTGTTTTTACCGATAGCTGCTCCAATCTGCCGCCCGACATCGTTGCCGAACTGGGAATACATCTTCTGCCCTGCGGCTATACCATGGACGGAGAGGACGGCGTTTATGACGGTGATCTTGACAATTTTGATTCCCATGCGTTTTATGAAAAACTGCGCGCCGGTTCGGTTTTAAAAACCAGTCTCATCAACACACAGCATTTTATCGAGAATTTCACCCCCGAACTTGAAAAGGGGAAAGATATAATATATGTGGGACTTTCTTCGGGAGTAAGCGGAACATATCAGGCATCGGTGCTTGCGGCTGAGGAATTGAAAGAGCAGTTCCCCGACAGAGTGGTGAGAACTGTCGATTCCCTCGGGGCAAGCCTCGGAACAGGCTTGATTGCCTGCTGTGCGGCAAATCTTGCAGAAGAGGGCAAATCCGCCGATGAAGCCGCTTTGATTCTTGATGAAAAGGTAAAGGAGCTTTTGCAGTTCTTCACCGTTGAAGACCTCAATTTTTTAAAGAGAACAGGCAGAGTGAGCGGCGCTACCGCCGCGATAGCGAAT
>CAZNJJ010000087.1:0-6791 GCA_964573335.1 uncultured Oscillospiraceae bacterium
TATAATAATCTTTAATATTATTATAATTTTTATTTAATGAATTATATTTAAATGTATAAATATTACCATCTAATTTATTAAATTTTTTCATTGTATCATTATAACCAAGTTTTATTCTTTGTTTGGCTTTTTCTTTTGTAAAAACAAGAGTTCCATAATCATTTAAATTATATGTTATCGTAGTAATTGGAATATTTTTATTTTCTACTTTTCTTTTAATACCAATATTTTTTAAATCTACTGCAATTACTTCTGTTGCACCCATATCTATAGCTAAATTAATAGGCATATTATCATAAAAACCACCATCTATATATTTTTCATCATCTATTTTTTTCTTTTCAATAAATGGATAAAAAGTTGATGATGCTAAAATATAATCAATTAATTTACCTTCTGGAATATCTTTTTTAGTTAATATTTTAGGAGTTTTCTTTTTATAATTAAATGTTACTAATCCATAATCTATTTTAGATTTATGTAATTTTTTTTCATTTATTAATTTATTTAAATAAGGTACTGCTTTATCTGTTTTTAAACCTATATCTTTAAAAACTTTATTCTCATCTTTTGAAAATAAATCATCAGTAGTAATTTTTTTCCACATTTTTTTAGCAATATAATATTTATTTGTAGCAAATAAAGCTGCATTTATTGAACCAATAGAACACCCTGTTACAATATCTATTTTTATATTAAGTTTTCTTAAGGCTTTCCATACTCCAATTTGATATGAACCTTTCGCACCACCCCCAGAAAAAACTAATGCTCTTTTCATACTATAACCTCTCTAATATTTTTAATATAAATTCTGCAACTACTTTAGATGCTTTTAATAAAAATTCTTCATATGTCATAACGTTATTATTATTTAATGAATCTGAAATACTTCTTATAATTAAAAATGGTACATGACTTAAAAAACATACTTGTGCTATACTTGCTCCTTCCATTTCTACACATAAAGCATTAAATTTTGTATTTATTTTATTAGCCATATCTAATTTAGTACAAAATATATCTCCTGATGCAATAACTCCTCTTTTTATAGGTAAATTATTTTCTATACCAACTTCATTTGCAATAGTAAGTAAAAATTCATCACTATTTATATAAGTACCTACATTAGGAATATAGCCTTTTTCATGATTAAAAGCTGTTATATCAAAATCATGTTGTACTAATTTTTCACCTAAAACTATATCACATATATCAAGTTTTTTACTAACAGAACCTGCTACACCAATATTAATAATATACTCAACTTCTAAATTATCAATTAATATTTGAGTACTTCTAGCAGAATTTACTTTCCCTATTCCACCTTCAACTAAAATACATAAATTATTATTTACCACTGCTTCATAAAATGTTAAATCAAAAATAGTGTACTCTCTTTTTATATCTAAATATTGTTTTAATGCTTCAAGTTCTTCATTCATAGCAAATATTATTCCAATTTTTTTCATAATTACTCCTTTTTATCGTCTATTCTTCTTACCTTTTGAAATGGTTTTGTATTTTTTATTCCAAAATTATCATAATCTAAATCATCTTTATTAAAAAACATTGAATATCCTCCATCAAGTTCAAAATCTATTAAATTTTTAATTGAATCATCTATTAAAATATTATCTTTTGCACTTACAATATCTGTTTTTCTTAATAAATATGGAACAAGTATTATATTTTGTTTTATACCTTTTGATCTTAAAAACTTTATTTTTTCATATCCTTCATTTTCAAGTGAATGTATTTTTGTTAATATCGTATAATCTAATATACTAGAATTTTTTAAAATATATAAAGCATCATTTATTTCTTTTGCTTCATTTATAATTTGCTTCCAATTACTTTGTTTTATATATTCTATTTTATCTTTTTCAGTTAAACTTTTTCTATTTGGATTTAATCTCCAATTATAAAATAAAATATCTTCTGTATCTAATATAACTCCATCAAAATCAACATATCTCATGCAAAACCTCCATTTATATAGTTAAAGTATAACACTCTTAGATTTTAAACTCAAGAAATTTGTTATGTTTTTAGTCCTAAAATAAAAAAGACTAAAAAGTCTTTTAAAAGTTACAATAAGAACCACAATTAACATGTTTGCAAACCGTTTTCTTCACAACAAGTATAATTTGGACTATATGTATGTCTAAATACATGATGGTTAATTATTCTAGTTCTTACCTGGCAAACATGTCCTTATTCTTTTTTGATATATTTATTCTTCTATGCATGCATTTAATAATGTAATTATACTTAGAAAATCATTTTCACTTAATTTTTCCACAAATTTTAAATTTCTAATTTCATAATCTATACTTCTTATATGTTCACATAAAACTGATCCATGGATATTTTTAGTATCTTCTAATTTATAATGAGTTGGAAATTCTTTTTCATTAGAAGTAATAGGACATACAATTGCCATTTTTGTATTTTGATTAAAAATATTATTACTTATTACAATAGCAGGTCTAAAACCTTTTTGCTCATGCCCTTTTATAAGATTAAAATCTAAAAAAACAACATCACCTTGTTTTGGAATATACTTTTTTACCATATTTCTCTCCCAAAATTATCGTCCCAAGAAAATTCTTTTGCTAAATTTTTACCATGATACTCTTTAAACCTTTCTTCTAATGATATCTTTTTTTTCTTTGGAATACTAATAATTATTTTATCATCTACTTTTTCAATATTTAATATATCATTTGTTTTAATATTTAAAGATTTTAAAATACTACTTGGAATTCTAATCCCATCAGAATTTCCCCATTTTTGTATTCTTGCTTCCATAATATCCTCCCCATTCATTTATAGTATATACTTTGTATATACATTTGTCAACTATATTTGTATTTTTTCATTACTATATGATTAATTTGTTATGTTTTTAATCCTAAAATAAAAAAGACTAAAAAGTCTTTTAAAAGTTACAACAAGAACCACAATTAACATGTTCGCAAACGTTTTCTTCACAACAAGTATAATTTGGACTATATGTATGTCTAAATACATGATGGTTAATTATTCTAGTTCTTATCTGGTAAACACTTCCTTATTCTTTTTTGATATATTTAATTATCATAAACTTTATTAAAATAATTTTTTATTAATTCAATATCTATTTCTTTATTTATTTCAGTGTTTCTCCAAGGCTCTTCTTCATGTGTAAAATCAATTAATTTATTGGCTTCAATTGAACCATAAGAATTTATAACTTCTTCAATAATTTTATATAATCCAGATGAAACATTTTTTATGTTTGATTCACTATTTATCTCACTAGCATGATTTTGTTTATATTGTTGATAAACTTCATTTATAACGGGTCCATATGACCATGCTAGTATTTTTTCTGGAAAAGCTTTTTTACCAAATATCAATAAACACATTGCTTGAACAAAATAAAGTAATTTTTGTAATTTTAAGTTTGTAATATATTCCGGAACAATATCATAATTACGAACTAACTCATCCACCCTAGCATTATATATATTTATTATATTTTTAGCAATATCGATTGCAGACTCTTCTTCAAATTCTAAAACATCTAAATCAAATTTATTTATATCCACTAATGCATGTTTTTTTAAAGTTTGTAGTTCTTTAATTCTTTTTAATAATAAACTATGCAAAGATTCATCTATATTTTTTCTATTCTGTAAAAGCAAAAAAGACATATTATCTGGGTCATTTGATAATTTCATTATTGAATCAACCGCTTCAGTTTGAATAGCACCCTTTTCAAATCTATGTACAGTAACTTCGCCTACTCCTATGACTAAGGCATATTCTTTTTGAGTTAAACCATATTTTTGACGTATTTTTTTTATTTCAAAATTAGTAAGCAAATTATTTTGTTTTTTATAAATATCATATAATCGTTGATCGTTTTCTATTTCAATATTTCTATCAAAAACTTCTTCACCATTATCATCAACTAAATAATATTCATCATACTCAATTAAAGAACCCTTTACATTTACTTGAACTTTTCTAATTCTTAAATTATCCATATTTTTCATTTCACATTCCTCCTAATATTCAGCCTCATGACAAGAAAGAATTTTTATTCTATCGTATGTAACTTTATTATCCTTTTTTATTTTAACATAAAAGTTAACACCATTTAATATTTCTTTAATAAAAATAAATACTTCCTCGTTTGGCTTATCCCTGTCTATTTCTGGACCACTATGTAAATCTGTTTCAGAAATTGATTTAAGAAAATCTTCTATCTCATAAATGGTTAATCCATATTTTCTTCTGGAATTTCGATTTTTCTCAGTTGGAACTAAATCATACGACTTATCAGTAATTGATTTATGAAGTAAATTTATAATTTGTGTAACTGTCATTCGCACCACCTATAAACATAATATCACATTTTATTAAAATTATCAATTGATAGTTTTTATTTATTAAAAATAAATATTTCTTCCGTTTCATTACTCTTAATAGTATAATTACCATTTGTATAATCTTCTATTGTTTTTTTCCAAAATAAATATGCTTCATTACTATTTTTTATAGGTTTAACTTCCCAATATCCTTTATATTTTTCAAAAATTTCTATTGCAACTTTTTTTCCTATATGATTCCTTCTATATTGTGGCATTATTAAAAACTCTGCTATACTTTTACCGCTATTATTAAATTTTAAATTTTCATTTATCATAACAAAACCTAAATATGTTTTGCCACTTTTTATAAAATAAGCATCTCTACTAGTGTCAGTAAAATAATTATCAAACCATTTATACTCAAATTTAGCATCTTTGTTTAATTCATTTTTTACATACTTACTACCATCATATAAAGCAAATTGTAATAAGTTATATAATATTTTTTTCTTATTTAATGATACTTTTTCTAATGTATAATTCATCCAAATCACTTATTCCTTATTTTTTAAAAATTCCGCTAATTCTTTATACGCATCAGTATTCCAAACAAGACATCTTTCATCATCTGGATAATTTCCCATAGTTTTATCATATCCTTCTGGTATAAATATAAAATCCCAACTAAAACCATATTCTCCAGATTTTTCTTTAGCTATTTTCCCTTTTGTTATTGATTTAAATACAATAGGATCTTTCCCATATTCACAATATGCAAATGCTTCAATAAAACAAGCATTTCTATTTTCAACACCATCAAGTAGTTTTAATAATCCATATTCTCCAAGTGTTTCATCAACATAATGTGTATATGGACCAGGAAAACCACCTAAAGCTTCAACATATAATCCAGTATCATTTTTTAAAACTGTACATTTTAATTTCTCGCTAGCTTCTTTTGCAGAGTGTATTGCAACTTCTTCAACAGTATTTGCTTGTATTTCTGTTGTTTCCATTTTAATATTATCTACTTCAATTCCAAATGGTTCTAATATTTGTTTTGCACTTAATATTTTGGACCAATTACCTGTTACATAAGTTATTTTTTTCATTTATTATTCACTCCTTTTTGTCATCTATTAAAATATTATCTTTTGCTTCGTTTATAATCTGTTTCCAATTACTTTATTTTTTTCTATTTAGACTTAAACCCCATTTATATAGTTAAAGTATAACACTCTTAGATTTTAAACTCAAGAAATATGTTATGTTTTTAATCCTAAAATAAAAAAGACTAAAAAGTCTTTTAAAAGTTACAACAAGAACCACAATTAACATGTTCGCAAACGTTTTCTTCACAACAAGTATAATTTGGACTATATGTATGTCTAAATACATGATGGTTAATTATTCTAGTTCTTATCGGACAAACATGTGGTACAACATGCTCGATTGTTCTATTAACAACCCTTTCTCTCATAGGTTCCATAACTGGAGCACTAGTACTTGACATATCCCCTGCAACATTGTTATTCATTGCATTATAACCTGTTTGGTCGAAATCAATATCAATGTTTCCAGTATTATTAGTTATGTCAATTGATCCATCTTGACTAAACATATTATTCATAAATGGACTTCTACAATTTCTATTAAACATTATAAATCCCCCTATCTACTTTAATATATGAAAAAAGCATATTTGTTGTATACGCTTTTTAACTATTTTTATATTTATTATGTTATTAGTTCTAATCAGATAATTTTAAACAAAAATCTAAAAAATCATTCAAATTAGTATTTTTTTGTTTTTTTAAAGTATTAGCTAATTCTTTAACTTGAATTTCATCAGTTTTTTCATATTTAGAATCAGTTGGAAATATTTTAATATATTCTTTTTTTCTTTTATCTCCACTTTTTTTAAATGGAATATTTGCCATTTCTAATACCGATTCAAGTTCTGGAATATTATATATGGGAACTATATATTCATACGCCCAATGTTCTTCAAACATTTTTCCACTAATAAAATCTCTTTTTTGATTTTCACTACAATCATCGGTATCCATAATTATAAATATTTTAAAATCACTATCTATTTTTTTACCATTATTAATTAGTTTTAAATCTTCATAAGTTTTAATAAAAGTTTTAAATGACTTAAAAATTTTATTATTTAATGTAGTTTTTAAACTAGTTATTTGAATTGCTTTATCACCATTTTTATCACTATATATTTCTATTTTCAATCTAAATTTGTTCTTTATATATTGACATATTTGTTTTTCAGATTTGCCATGAACAATTACAACAGCTTTTGTATAGTTTAATTTTCTCATTAATTGTTATCCTTATTTTAAATTTTCAATTAATTCTTCAAAATCTATATCAGCTGGCATAGGAACTCCACCATATAATCCACTAAGATAT
>CAZNJJ010000088.1:0-374 GCA_964573335.1 uncultured Oscillospiraceae bacterium
TTTCCTACACAGGGGGCGCTTTTGTCTATTGTCCGTTTTTGCTGGACCTGTTCAGGTTTTACCACACGGAGGACTTGCTGTTTTTATGAGCGCCCTTGCGGGCGTTTTTTATCAGCGGAATCTAAAACGATTTACCAGAGTATTGAGCATATTCGCCTGCGCGGAAAGCTCCTCGGCAGATGCCGCAGATTCCTCTGCGGTTGCGGAGTTGGTCTGAACGACTGCGGATATTTGCTCGATTCCGGTTTCGACCTGTGCAAGCGCGGTAGCCTGCTGTTCGCTTGCAGTGGAAATCTCGCCTATCTTTTCCGCAACGCCTGCCGCCTTGGTAACAACAGCATCAAGCTGAGTTGCGGTGGCGGAAGCCTGCTCGG
>CAZNJJ010000088.1:474-6491 GCA_964573335.1 uncultured Oscillospiraceae bacterium
CTCCTCTATTGCGCTTGCCTGCTCGGTTGCGCCCTGAGAGAGGTTCTGAGCGCCGGCGGAAACCTGATTGCTTCCGCTGTCTATCTGCTCGGCAGAAGCGCGGATTTCGGCGAGAGTTCCGCCGAGGGTGGTGTTCAGCTCGCGGATAGAGTTGAGCAGATTGCGATAGTAGCCGACGTATCCCTCTTCACCGATTTTGCTTTGAATATCAAAGTTGCCATGTGCCATTTCGGTCAAGAGGTAGTCCACATCGCCGATGATGGTTCGCTGTCCCTCAACGATTGCCTTGGTGGAATCGGTGAGTATCTTCACCTCATTTTTCATCGTGGTTTCGGCAACGGGAGTTTCAAGGTCGCCCTCTGCAAGAATACGCAGTCTATCGGCGCACTGAGAAACCGCCTTGCCGATTCTTCTTCCTATTCCGTTGGCGGCAATGATACCGAGTGTTACAAACAGCACCAAAACCACAAGAATAGCAATTATGGAAGTGTATGTACCCTGCATAAAGTCAGAGGTGGGAGCTGTTATCATAAGACCCCAGCCGTTTATTCCAATCGGGGCGAAGGCGCCGTATTTAACCGCACTTCCGAAACGGTATTGACCAAAGCCTGTCTCACCGCTCAAAAGGCGCTGATGCAGAGAATACAGCTCGGCGAGCGAGGGGTCTAAGGCGTATTCGGCGGTGACGGAGTATTTCTGCTCCACCAGCGCGAAATTGGCATCGGCTATCTCTATATCCTGGCTGTTGATGATATAAGCGCCGCCGTTGTCGCTGACCTTAATATTGCTGACCACGTCGGAAAGCACCTTTACATCGACAAAGGCTATCACGGCACCCTTGGTGGTGGTGCCTATCTTTCCGTCAGCCCAGAGCGGTGCGGCGATGGTGATGACATAGCTGCCGGTGTCGGGGTCGAGAATGGGGTCGCTGTAAGCGGGAGTTCCCGCGAGGGCGGAGTTGACATAGTCGCTGCCCGAAACATCTATCGAGGAATAACCGACAGTCACTCCCTTTTCATCGGTGATATAAACGCCCTGCCAGCCATAGTGGTCACGATAGCCGTTGAGAAGCGTCTGCTTTTCCACAGTGGGAGTGGCTCTTGTGGACAATCTTGCGTCGCCGCCGATAGCCTCGAGGGTAGTCAGCGAGGAATCAAGGCTGTAATATATCTGCCTTGCCGACTCGGTGGCAACCGTTGTCATGCTGTCTTGAAGCAGGTTTTTGGTAGCCGCCAAATTTGTGAAAGCCGATATAACACCCATAATCACAAGGGAGAGCGTCAGTAAAACAACAATGGCGCGCTGAATATCATCTTTAATGCGTCGTGTTTTCGCGCCATGCTTTTTCGGCGCTTTGCTGTCTGAGGGAAGATTGTCAGGAACTTTTTTCATCTTGGGTTTTGCGAATTTCAAGTTGAACTTTGTCACTTTCAGTCACGCTCCTCTTTTGCGGCCTTAAAATGCTTATAAATAAAGACCGACTGCAAAAGTCGGTCTTTATCTGCCGCCTTTTCTTGCAATACAATTTTATCACAAGAAAAAGCTTTTATCAATCCTATTAGTATTTGTCGTCGTAATTATCAGCGAAGGAAGCAAAGGTATCGCTCTCAACGGGAGAATCGACAACGGGTGCGGGTGCGTATTCATGAACCGGCTCGGAAACGGCGGGAGCCTCAAAAGAGGTGTTTCCGTCCTTCATGAGGGTAAAGCCGTCGGTCAGCTCCTTGAGCATATTAGCCTGACCCGCAAGCTCCTCGGAGGCTGCCGCAGATTCCTCTGCGGTTGCGGAGTTGGTCTGAACGACTGCGGATATCTGCTCGATTCCGGTTTCGACCTGTGCAAGCGCGGTAGCCTGCTGTTCGCTTGCCGCGGAAATCTCGCCTATCTTTTCCGCAACGCCCGCCGCCTTGGTAACAACAGCATCAAGCTGAGTTGCGGTGGCGGAAGCCTGCTCGGTTCCTGCCTGAATAGCCTTGATAGCATTGCCGATAAGGTCGTTGGTATTCTTAGCCGCTTCTGCGGACTTGCCCGCGAGGTTTCTAACCTCGTCGGCAACTACCGCGAAGCCCTTGCCCGCGGCACCCGCTCTTGCCGCCTCAACAGCGGCATTGAGCGCGAGAATATTGGTCTGGAACGCGATGTCCTCAATGGTCTTGATTATCTTGCCGATGTTGGAGGCGGTGTCGTTTATCTCGCCCATGGCAGTCATGAGTTCCTTCATGCTGTTGTTGCTCTCAACAACTCCGGCACCCGCTTCGCCGCTCATTTCGTTTGCGAGAACGGCATTCTGCGCGTTGGTGTTTACCTTTTCGGAGAGGTCGGCTATTGTAGCCGCAAGCTCCTCTATTGCGCTTGCCTGCTCGGTTGCGCCCTGAGAGAGGTTCTGAGCGCCGTCGGAAACCTGCTGAGAACCCGCAAGTACCTGAGATGCCGACTGCTCAATCTGTCTGATTGTGATGGTGAGGTTGTCTCTGATATATCTGAGCGAAAGGAGAATCTCCTTGTAATCGCCGACATAGTATTCGCCGCAGGAGGACTTGATGTCAAAGTTGCGGTCGCCGAGCTGTTTGCCCAGATGAGCTATATCGGGAATCAGCATCTGGAGGGTGCTGACAGTTCCGCGAACAGATTCGGAAAGATTTCCAAGCTCGTCCTTAGAGGTGTAGTTGATTGTCGCATCGCTGAGTCTGCCCTCATTAACAGCCTTCATAGCCTTTTCTATCTCCTTAACAGGAGTTACGATGGCTCTGGTCAGCTTGGAGGTGAAGAAGATTATTGCGATAATGTTGACAACTATAACAGCCGCAACAACGATGATAACGTTTCTGAGGGTGGCGTGCGCGTCGTTGTAGCGATCATTTACGGCAAGGTCAACCTCATAGTCGAGAACCTCTACCTCGGCGAGTATCTTGTCGGAAAGCGGAACATACTCGTTTACATAAATCTCATACGCGCGCTCATTGGCGGTAAAGGTCAACTCGCGGGACTGAACCAGTATCTTTTCTCTTACGGTTTTTTCCTGCTCGAGATAACCCTTGATTGTGTCAACACGACCCTGGAACTGCGGAACCTTGGTGGCGAAAACGGTGAGGTCCTTCGAGATTTCCGCATTAAAATTCTTCAGCTCAGTCTCAATGGACTCGAGCGCGCTGCTGGTCATTACGGTGGTGGCCTCAAGTGCCGACTCCTCGGCATCGACAACGTTTACCCTAATATCGGCAATCTCGTCCTTTACGGGAATGGAAATCAATACATAGTTATCCGCGATATTGCTCATTATATAGGTGCCGGCGATGGCGGCGCCACCGAGAGCGATACAGAGTATCAATATTATTCCGAATGAGACAAGCAATTTAACACTTATTTTCATGTTTTTCATAATTTATATATCCCCCTAGAAAAGCTGTGATTTAAAACTATCTGCCCGCAACCGCCTGATTCAGCTCATCAAGCTCTTTTTGATGCAGAATCTTGGCAAGGTTGAGCCAAAGCACTATCTTCTCGCTTCCGTCGCCGGAGGGCATGGTAGCGATTCCGTTCAGATAACGATTGGTGTATTCATCGCCGATTTTCGGTGCATCGGAAATCTGCTCCTTGGATACACGCAAAACAGCATCTACTTCATCAACGATAAAACCGAGCTGACCGCTGTTGACGTTGGTGATAACGATGCAGGTACGATCGGTATACTCCGCCTCCGGCTTATTGAGCCTGAGCCGCATATCTACTATGGGAATAATGTTTCCGCGAAGGTTGATTATACCCTTTACATATTCCGGCGTTTCAGGCATCTCGGTGATGGGGAGCATACTGATGATTTGGGCAACATTCTTGATGGAAACACCAAACATCTGCCTGTCGAGCCAAAAGGTCAACAACTGGTTATCCAGCTCATTTGAGGTGATGCCGCCGTTTTCCAACGAGATATTTTCAATTCCCACAGTACAAGCCTCCTTTTACATCGGTTATGTCTTTCCCACGGACAAACCTAATGTATATGTCTCTTTTGCAGTCATTGCAAGAAATCCGTCATTTCTCGCAATTTCTATAAACTATACCGACTATATTATACCCCTTTTTGGGAAAATAGCAATACCGTTTTATAAATTAGAACCAATTTGAGCGGTAACATTTTCTGAATTTTTTATTCGTCGGCAACATGATATAATTTTATTGCAAGAAAAGTCAGCTTTTTCTTTCAGCGTTATTCGCAGTAAATCCTGCAAATGCAACAGTTGTAGCGATTAAAAAATGAGAATCGCGGCTAAACAGCAACGATTCTCACTTTTTTCATTGAATTATATTGCTTTCGGAATATCAGCGCTCATATTTATCGAGGTTAAACTTTTCGCCGTAGCCGTATTTCTCGTAGACGTAGTCAATATCCTTATCTCCTCTGCCCGAGAGGCAGGCGAGTATCGCGCCGGACTTGTGCTGCTTTGCGTAGCGGATTGCAAACGCAACGGCGTGAGCGCTCTCGATAGCGGGGATAATTCCCTCATATCGCGAGAGCAGGAAAAACGCCTCCATAGCCTCCTCATCGCTGACGGTGTCGTAAATCACACGGCCCTTATCCCGCAGGTAGGAATGTTCCGGACCTACGCCGGGGTAGTCAAGTCCGCTCGCTATCGAATAAACAGGCAGCGGCTCGCCCTTTTCGTCCTGAAGCAGATAGCTTTCAAAGCCGTGCAGCCTGCCCTTGGTGCCGAATTTCATGGTGGCGGCATGGTCGCCGACCTTATCGCCGCGTCCCAGCGGCTCGATGCCGTAGATGTCAACGGGGTCGCTCAAAAAGGGAGTGAACATTCCCAGCGAATTTGAGCCGCCGCCGACACAGGCGCAGACAGCGTCCGGCATGATGCCGGTCATCTCAAGGAACTGCTCTCTCGCTTCTATTCCGATAACCGACTGAAAATCTCTCACCATCTTGGGGAAGGGGTGCGGGCCGAGCGTAGAGCCGATGCAGTAAATGGCGCTGTCGTATTCCTTCATATAGGCATCAAAGGCGGCGTCAACCGCTTCTTTGAGGGTTTTGAGTCCGTGAGTGACGGGGATAACATTAGCACCGAGCATCTTCATGCGAACAACATTGGGGTGCTGCTTTGCAATATCAACCTCGCCCATATAAACATCACATTCCATGCCGAAATACGCCGCCGCGGTTGCGATGGCAACACCATGCTGACCGGCACCGGTTTCGGCGATGAGCTTCTTTTTGCCCATGTATTTCGCGAGCAGACCCTCGCCCATGCAGTGATTGAGCTTGTGAGCGCCGGTGTGATTGAGGTCCTCACGCTTTAAATAAATCTGGCAGTTTCCAAACAGGCGGGAAAGTCTCTCGCAGTGATAAACGGGGGTGGGTCTGCCTTGAAATTCCTTTCTGATGCGGCGCAATTCGTTGATAAACTGCGCGGAATGGCAGATAGCCTCGTAAGAATTGCTGATTTCCTCAAAGGCGGGAATAAGCTCGGGCGGAAGAAAAGCGCCGCCGTATTCGCCGAAATAGCCCTTTTCATCGGGGAAGTGCTTGAGATAGTTGTCAAATTCACGATAGTTGTTCATAGTTCATTCTCCTTTACGATTTTGCTTTTGCGAATTTTATAGCAAAGCGTGGAAAATGCGTAACCTATCGGGGAAAATAAAAAAGCCCTGTTCCCCAAAAGGAACAGAGTCTCTGTCGCCACCTATATGGTCACACGCACCATCATGCGCTCTCCCTGTAACGGTGGGAGCCGCCGTTGACGCCTACTCGACAAAAAATCTTTCGGGTCACCCTCACAAGTCCATTCACAAGTCTCTCCCCTGCCGCTTTTCACCACCCGCGGCTCTCTGCCAGCTTTGAGAAATGCTACTCCTCTTGCTCATCGGTTTTGCTATTATGCTGTTTACTTTACTCCTTTAACGTGGATTTGTCAATAGCAAGAGAAAAAATTTTCCCACTCTTTTAAAAACGCCGAA
This sequence comes from uncultured Oscillospiraceae bacterium, assembly GCA_964573335.1. Lineage (GTDB taxonomy): Bacteria > Bacillota > Clostridia > Oscillospirales > Ruminococcaceae > Yanshouia. Next base: position 6,433 of record CAZNJJ010000088.1, read on the forward strand.
AAATCCCCGTCATCAGGCATGGATTTTTCGTGGATACAAAAAAGAAACCGCATTGTTAT
>CAZNJJ010000089.1:0-6048 GCA_964573335.1 uncultured Oscillospiraceae bacterium
GGATAGTTTGCCATACACATTCTCCTTTGCTCTATTGAAATAGTGAAAATGCCTATATTTACAGAATACCCCATTTTGTGTTAGAATGTCAAACGTTAGTTTATTAAAGAAAATCAAAGTGAAGGAAAAGGAGCTGCGAAGTGGAAGAAAGAAAAGAAAACAAAATGGGAACTTTGCCTATCCCAAAGCTGTTGGTATCAATGTCTCTGCCGATAATGACCTCGATGCTGATACAGGCGCTGTATAACGTTGTTGACAGCATATTCGTGGCAAAACTCAGTCAGGATGCGCTTACCGCCGTGTCGCTGGCTTTTCCGGTGCAGAATATGATGATAGCGGTAGGCGTGGGAACCGCAGTAGGCGTAAACGCGCTGTTGGCAAGGCGTTTGGGCGAGAAAAACTACAATGACGCAAATCTCGTTGCGGTAAACGGAATTTTTCTCGCGGTTTTAAGCTCGACAGTCTTTGCACTGTTCGGCATATTCGGGGTAAAAATGTTTTTCTCCGCCTTTGTCGGCGAGGGAACAGTAATGCAGATGGGAATTGAATACACCTCGATAGTGTCGATATTCTCATTCGGAATTTTTATCAGCGTTATCGGTGAGCGACTGCTTCAGGCTACCGGAATCACTATCTACTGTATGTACTCTCAGATAGCGGGAGCCTTGACCAATATAGTTCTCGACCCGATATTGATATTCGGATTTTGCGGCGTGCCCAAGATGGGAGTAGCGGGAGCGGCGATAGCCACCGTTATCGGTCAGTTTGTGAGCATGGGGCTGAATATCTGGTTCAACATAACAAAAAACCATGAGATAACCATTTCCTTTAAGAGATTTCGTCCCTCGGGCAGAATAATCGGGGAGATATACCGCGTCGGTCTGCCCTCGATATTCATGCAGGCGATAGGCTCGGTTATGGTGTTCGGAATGAACAAGGTGCTTATCTTCTTCAGCGAAACGGCGGTTTCGGTGTTCGGTGTTTATTTCAAGCTGCAAAGCTTTGTGTTTATGCCGATAATAGGCATGACAAACGGCATGGTTCCGATAGTGGGCTACAACTTCGGCGCGAAAAACAGCGAGCGAATAACCTCTGTGATAAAGCTCGCCGCCTTTTGCGCCAGTGTGATAATGGCGATTGGAGTTGTGATATTCAACGTGCTGCCGGAGTTTTTACTGGTGAGACTGTTTGAGGCAGATGCCGAAATGGTCGCGATAGGCGTTCCCGCGCTGAGAACAATCAGCCTCCACTTTATCATAGCGGGAGTTTCGATAGTGCTTTCCAGTTCGTTTCAGGCACTGGGAAAGGGCGTTTACAGTCTTATTATGTCCTTTTCCCGCCAGCTGCTTGTTCTGCTGCCGACTGCGTGGCTGCTCGGCAAGTTTGTATCGCTCAACGCTCTCTGGTTCGCTTTCCCGATAGCGGAAATAGTTTCTCTCCTGTTGGCTCTTTTCCTGTTCAAAAGGGTTTACGAGCGGGAGATACGTCATCTTGGCGAATAATGTTAAACACCCCTTTTCCATGCGGAAAAGGGGTGTTTTCTTGCTTTCAGGAGTATTTTTGCGCCAGCTCCGCTATTTTGTCGGATATATGCCGGGGAATAGGAGCGGGGTCAAAGCTCGGCTTGGCAACGTAGTAGCCCTGGATATAGTCAACTCCGCGCGAGATAACCGTTTCCAGCTCCTGCTCGGTTTCTATTCCCTCTGCCAGTATCGCCACATCAAAACGCTGTGCGTAGGAGATGAGCGATTCCAGCATGGTTTGGCGGTTGGTATCCTTGTCTATTCCGCGCAGAATACTCATATCCACCTTTACTATATCGGGGTGCAGCGCAATCAGCGTAGACTCACTGTTGTAGCCTGTGCCGTAGTCGTCTATCGCTATTCCGGCGCTCCATTTGTTGGCTCTCACCGTTTTGCGGACGCTGTATTCGTCGCTGTCCTGCTCGCCCTCGGTTATCTCGATTACGATTCGGTCAAGGTATTTCGCAAAGGAGATTTCAAACTTTTCGATGTCATCGGCGGAAAGTGTTTGATTGGCGAGCGAGTTTAAAAATACATGAGAGTTCTCGGGGATAGTCTTGAATATGATATGCTCAACAAAGGTCTGCATACCCTTGAAGAAGGAAAGCCGCTCTATGTGATATAGCTTGGAATGTATCTGCGCCATTTTGAGAATATCAAGCGGGGAATAATTTTCTCCAGGTATCTGCGGGCGCATGAGCATTTCGTAGCCGTAAACCGAACCGTCCTTTGCGGAGACGATGGGCTGCATGGCAAATCTGACAAGCTCTCCCTCAATGAGATTGCTGATAACCTCGTAGCCGTCGATGATATGGGCGTTGTCGCGATAGGCGTGCAGGTCAAAGCCGCTGATACTGCCCTTTAGACTGTGCTTTGCGTTATACATGGCAAAATCGGCAAAGCGCAGCAGCTCATCACGATCGGAGGTGTCCTCGGGGTACCACGCGATTCCGCCGGAAACACGGATTCGATAGCGGCTGCCGTCCGGCAGAAGTATGCTTTGTGCGGCTATCTTATCCCAGATAGCGGCGATGATGTCATTTATCTCCTCCTTGGATTCGTATCCGTAGAGGAAAACGTAAAATTCGTCGCCGCTTCGGCGGGCAACAAGGGAGTTGTATTCGGAGAAAAGCTCAAGACACTGGGCAAAGGCTCTTATGTATCTGTCTCCGAAATCATGTCCGTAGGTATCGTTTATATGCTTGAGATTGTCCAAATCCCACATGACAAGGCAGGCTGTTTCGAGCTTTCCCGCAGCGAAAATGCCGTTGTATTTAGAGGTGAAAGCGCGCAGATTGAAAAGTCCGGTGAGGGTGTCGTAGTCACGCTCAAACTCGATTCGGCGCTTTGCCGCTATCTCCTCGGTTATGTCGGTTATCGCGCCGATAACACTGCTCCCCTCGGAAACGGTGTCGGCACGGAGCCAGCGGGTAGTTTTGGAGTCTACCGTGATGGAAAACTGCATCTGCTTTGTTTGCAGAAGATTTCTGTCTATCGCGATAAGGCGGCTTTCAAACTCATGGCGGTCGATAAAAACATATTCCTTTTCGGAGGTTTCACGCCAGTTGAGCAGGCGGCAAAGTCCTGCCGAGCAGAAAACCGAGGGAGAACGGCGGTCGTATTCAAAAACGCCGATAGCGGTGGGCGCAATCGAAAAGATTCGCGCGATTCGCTCGGAACTGTCGGCAATGCGGGTGGAAAGATTTTCTATCGAAACGGTAAGCTCGTCTATCTCGTTTATGCCGATTTTACGCAGATATATCCGCTCCATGGGATTGCCTGTTCTCAACTGCTGAACCAGCCTGCGGATAGGCGCGGTGAAAAGCTGAACCACCAGCAAAACGCCGACAAATCCCACCGCGAGAGTGATAAGCAGAGAAACCGCCGCAACTTTGGAAAGGCGCTTTGAAAAATAGAACAGCACGTCGCTTTTGGCAAGTCCTATAAGCGCCCACCGCTCGTTTGAAAAGGGAGTTCCGTCACGATAGAGCGAAAGCGGCTTTTCCACGCCGAAAAAGGAACAGCCCTCTCTGTCTGTCAGGCGGAAAATATCGCTGTTGCTTTCAAGGCGGGCATCGGGGTAGATAAAATATGTTCCGGCAAAATGATAGCGGTAGGTAGGGCCGTTTGAGGCGGAATAGCAGTAGCTTGCGCCGTTGTCGGTGCTTGTTCCGAGAAAATATGCCGCCTCGCCGTTGTGCGAAAGATTTTCATAGGGCATGAGCGAGGCTAAGGTGGAGAGGTTGATGTCCATTCCGAGTATGCCGATAACGCTGCCGTCGGAGGTTATTATCGGAACGGAATAGCTCATAACGGGTCTGCCGTCCTGCGAGATGGAATAGCCGCCGCACCATTTCCCGTAAAAGGAACTCTTTTCATTTGCGCCGGAGCTTCTCGCGGCGTTTATCGGCGAAAAGAAATATTCGGTTTCGTCAGTTTGTTCGTTTGGGAACATGAATCCGGCTTCCCAGCAAATATCGCGCGCGACATTAAGCTCTCCGGAGAGGGAAGACATTCCGCGCACAAGCGACAGGTGGCTGTTGTCACTTGAAATGACATCGCGGTTTTCCCGACGCAGATAAATTCCGGCGCGGGGAGAGGTTTTCGGAAAAGAGGCGCTGTTTAAGGGACCGTCGAAAATCAAAAAGATTCCGTTGGCGTCGCTGTGGTTGAGCATTGTCAGCAGTTTCGGCGCTGTTTCGAGCAGAAGCCGCTGATTGAGGTGATAGTTGATAAAAACATCATCACAATTTAAGCCGTAGTTCTTTATCAAAGACTCTATCTCCCCGGTGAGCAGAGTGGTGTCTTCCAAAAGCGACTGCGAAATGTGGCTGAGGTTGATATTAAGGTTCTGACTGCTGTTGACCGCGTGTTCGTTGAATATATCGAGGGCGTTTTGCTCAATGTGGTCGATAACATTTTCGCGCCAGAAAATCGTCATGTAAATCACCGCCTGAAATACAAGCAGCGCCATTATCGGTATAAAAACGCGCGCGAATATCGAACGACCGTTGAAAATTCCCGCCATTTTAAAGCGGTGTTCTTTCATATAGCTTTCACCTCTGACAGTGTGGATTGACCGAAACAGCCTTTAAATCTCAGTGCCGCGGATTTCCTTGAGATAGGTGGATTCTATGTCGCAGATGTGCAGTTTTACGGCGAGCGGGTAGCGCTCGTATGCGCGGGAAATGGCAAAGCTGCCGCCTTTTGCCGCTTCGTCAAAGCCGCCCATGTGCCAGCGGATAGCCATAGCCTCGGGCGCTTTCAGGCGGAAAAACCGCTCTATCATGTAGACCGACTTTTCGCCGTGACCGTAGGGAAAGCTGTCCTCAATCTGATAAAAGGGCTGCTTTTCCCACTGACCGGTTATTTCGTTCTTGACGTTGCGGGTGGATACCTTGTAGAAATTCACCTTGCAAATATCGTGCAAAAGACCGCATATCGCGAGACTCTCGGCAGGCTCATCGTCATATCTGAGCATCAATCGGGCAACGCTCAGCGAATGGGCGAGCAAGCCGCCTTCACAGGCGAGATGGAATTTTGTTGAGGCGGGCGCGATAAAAAAATCGCTTTTGTTTTCCAAAAAGTCCAACAGCTTATCGGCGCCGTCTCGGGTGATATATTTATTGTAAAGCTCCAAAAACTCGGATTTGTTGTTCATGTTGGCTCCTTTCGGGGACTCAAATATTATATAATCTATTAAATTTTATCACAAAGCAAAAGAACTTTCTACCACCTGTTTAAGGAAATTGCTGTTTATTTTAAAAGCGGAACAACAAAAGCGCCGCCGCCCTCAAATTGAGAAGGGCGGCGCTCAAACAGTTTTTCAGATAAGGAGAACAGGCTGATTTGAGCGCAGCCGCTCGGTGAGTTCTTCTCCCAGACCGATAACCTTTATCCCGAGGGAACAAAGTTCGTCTTGCACGCCGTAGCGCAGGGCGCAGGCGCGGCACGCCTTTATATCACAGCCGAGGTGGGTGAGAATCGCAAGCTCGGCTTGAACCGCCGCGTCAAAGGCGGCGGTTTCAACGGTGGGACCCCACAGCAAAAGCGTTACGCCGCCGAACCAGCCGTTTAAAAGGCTGTCGCGCGCATAGAGCAGAGCCATATCTATCGCGGCGCGCTTGTCGGCGCTCAGCCAGAGTATCATAAGTTCATCGCTTTTCAAATCGGCATCATCTCACAGACATAGATTATGATACATTATCATTATAGCGGCGGGGGAAATTTAGGTGATTGGGCGGCAAAAAATATCCAAATTTGCACAAAAACGCTACAATTCCCGTTAATGACGCAAAATTCGTTTCCGTGTTCTTGCGTTGGTTTATGAGCTATGATATAATCTAATTTCGTGAAATAAAATTTGCCGCAAGGTAATTCAAGGAGGTCAAATAAAATGCAATACTCGCATGAGGTTGAGCAGATGCAGCAGGTAAAATGTCTGCATTGTCACGGACCTGCCCCCATTCCCGAGGAGGGAAAGTGGGTCAAGGCTAAGGAGATTAAGGATATTTCGGGCTTCACC
>CAZNJJ010000090.1:0-5996 GCA_964573335.1 uncultured Oscillospiraceae bacterium
CTTTCGTCACATACGAAAGTAACCGCCTGCGGCGCGTAGCCGCAAGTGTTCGATAGAAGAAACGAAAATTCAGAGGGAAACCCCTCCGTCTCGCTTTCGCTCGCCACCTCCCCTTGAAAAGGGGCGGCTCCCAAATGTGAACCCCTCCGTCTCGCTTTCGCTCGCCACCTCCCCTTGAAAAGGGGCGGCTATTAAACCACCCCTCCGCCCCTATCGGGGCACCTCCCCTTGAAAAGGGGCGGCGTTGGGTTATTCTTTGCGCTTTAAAGAGCCTAAAGCCTCCCTTATTAAAAGGGGCGGCGTTGATTTTTTCAAGGCGCAAATCACTCATCGCTCATTTCATCGCTCATTTTGAGTTGATAAATGAGTGATGAAAAGATATAATATTTTGGGGTGAGAAAATGAAAAACAAAAATCCGCCGTTTGAAATCACCAACGCCGTTTTGGGAGAAATCGCCGAAATCGCCGAGCTGGTAGGTCATTTAAATGCCGCTGTCGGCTTATCGGCAAGCCCGATGCTGCGGCGCGCCAACCGAATAAAAACAGTTTATTCCTCCCTTGCTATCGAGCAAAACACTCTCAGCTTAGAACAGGTTACGGCTGTTATAGAGGGCAAGCAGGTGATTGCCCCGCCAAAGGATATTGCCGAGGTTAAAAACGCCTACGAAATATACGATATGGCTGATTCGCTCAACCCTTTTTCGGTGGAAGATTTGCTTGCCGCCCACGGCGTTATGACAAGGGGACTTGTTGAAGAATCGGGGTGTTTTCGTTCCCGCCCTGTCGGCGTGGTGGACAAGCAGGGCAATATTCTCCATTTCGGAACTCTGCCCGAGTATGTTCCTCACCTTGTGGAAAAACTGTTGGAATGGACTCGCGACAGCGATTTTCATATCCTTATCAAAAGCTGTGTATTCCACTACGAACTGGAGCTTATCCACCCGTTTGCCGACGGCAACGGCAGAATCGGGCGGCTGTGGCACACCCTGCTTTTGATGCAGTGGAAGCCGATGTTCGGCTGGCTGCCTGTGGAATCTATCATTCACGACCGACAGGACGAATACTATCGGGCTATCAACCGCTCAAACAGCGAGGGAGAATCCACCGCTTTTATCGAGTTTATGCTTTCTGCCATAAAAGAAGCGCTGACCGAAGCGATTGACGCCGCCCGCACCGCCGATATGACAGTTGAAGAACGCCGTTGGTATCAAATAGAGCATTTTCTCAAAAGGAATGAGGTTATAACCAATTCCGATGTAAGGGGCTTGCTCGGAGTATCCTCCGCCACCGCAAACCGAATACTTGCAAAGCTCACCGCCGAGGGGAAAATAAAAAAATTCCGCGCGGGAAAACTGTGGTGCTACACAATTTAACACACAAAAAAGGCAGGAGACTATCTCCTGCCTTTTTATCAGCTTTTCTTTCTGCGAAAGCCCATTCCTATCATTTTCGGGCCTGCGTTTATCGCCACGCAGGGACCTGCGGGGCCCATGAGGGTCGGCGCTTTTCCGCCCAGGCGTTTTATCTCGGCGGCAAGCTCTTTTCCGCGGGAGGGATCGTCGCCGTAGGCGATGATGTATTCCCCCTTGATGTCCTCTGCCATTTCCAGATAGAGCTGTGCCAGCTTGGGGATAAGGTTTTTGTCTCCGCGGGTTTTGTCAATGGTTTTATTCTCCCCCGCTATCGACATAATCGGCTTCAATCCCAGCATATCCCCCACAAATGCCGCGCAGGAATTGAGTCTGCCCGATTTTTTCGCGTATTGGAGATTATAAAGTCCCAACAGCGTGATGGAATTGTTATACCAATCCTGCATATCATCGGCAACCTTGTCGGGATTTTCGCCCTTTTTGAGTCTGTCGAGCGCCATAACAACCGGCAGTGCTATCACATAAGAATAGGTTGTAGCATCGAGAACACGGATATTCAGCTTGCCTTCAAGTGCGGGGTATTCCTCGGGGAGCATATCCTTAGCCTGCAAAGCCGCGCTGTGCGTTCCCGAGCCTTTGGCGTTCATTGTCACGCAGATAACATCGGTGTAGCCGTCTCGCGCCGCTTTTACAAACGCCTCCAAAAACTGTATCATAGTCACCTGCGAGGTGTGGGGCAAAACGCCTGTCTTTTCCACCTCGGCGAATATCTGATTGATGTTAATTTCAACTCTGTCCTCATAGGGCATACCGTTCATCTCAATGCCGCAGTTGAGAATCTTTATTCCGCATTGTTTTTCCTGCTCGATGTTTAAATCGCAGGCGGAATCACATATAATAAGTGTTTTTCTCATAAAGAATCCTCCCAGTTATAGTCTCTGAGCCGTCCCTCGCCCGAAAGCCCCGGATACCCCCACTGACGCAGTACCTCAAACGCGGCAACAGCCACGCTGTTCGAGAGGTTTAAGCTGCGCGCCTCCTTTAGCATAGGCAGGCGGACACAGCGCTCGGGATTATCAAACAGCAGCTTTTCCGGCAAGCCCCTGTCCTCCCGCCCGAATAGGAGATAAGCACCGTCGGGGTAGCTCACTTCGCTGAAAATATGCTTTGCCTTGGTGGAAAAGTAGTAAAACTCGCCTTTGTTCTTCTCAAAAAATTCCTCACTGTTTTGATAAACGGTGATGTCCAAAAGATTCCAATAGTCAAGTCCCGCGCGTTTGAGCTTTTTGTCGTCTATCTCAAAGCCCATAGGCCCTACGAGATGCAGTCTCGCGCCGGTTGCGGCGCAGGTTCGCGCGATGTTGCCTGCGTTTTGGGGAATACGCGGCTCTATCAAAACAAGATTAAGCGTTTTCAAAAAAATCTCCCCTATAAAAACTTTACAGCTTCTAAACTATATCATTTCGCAAGGGAAAACACAAGTATCACCTGTTACATTTTTCAAAAAAGTAACATTTGACCCATTTTTTACGGGGTGAGAAATATATTTCCTTTTGCACTTGTTCGCATCAAAAAAACAGAGTAAACTGTAATGAGAACTCTGCTGAGAAAGGTAACGCGAAAATGCCTAAGAAAATCGTATACAATTCCCCCGTGGTACTCACCTTTGCGATAATTTCGCTGGTGGTGCTTTTTTTGAACAAGCTCTCGGGCGGCTTTATCACCCCTGCGTTTTTCACCCTGTTTTTAACCGATGTGTCCGACCCGCTGCAATATCTGCGGCTCTTTACCCATGTGATAGGTCATGCCGACTGGGAGCATTATGCCGGAAACATGACGTTGCTGCTGCTTACAGGTCCGATGCTCGAGGAGAAATACGGTTCCCGCCGATTGCTCACAGTGATGATATTCACCGCGTTTATCACGGCGCTCATTCATATAATGCTTTTCCCCGAGTCGGCTGTGCTGGGCGCAAGCGGAATCGTTTTCGCTTTTATTCTGCTCACCTCGATAACAGGCAGCCGCGAGGGAGAAATTCCGCTCACACTTATAATAGTAGCGGTGGTTTATCTGGGCGGAGAGATTTTGGCGGGGATATTCGAGGCAGACTCGGTTTCGCAGCTTTCTCATGTGATAGGCGGCGTTATAGGGTGCCTGTTCGGATATATCTACATAAAGCGGGATAAAAGAAAGCAAATGCGCTGAAGCACTGTTATTTTGTCACCGATTGTGCTATTATATATCAATATTGTTCTGATAAGGCAGGAGGAAATGTAAAATGAATGCAGTTATCACAGTAGTCGGTCATGACACTGTCGGAGTTTTGGCAAAAGCATCGGGAATATGCGCCAAGCATAACGCCAACATCATTGATGTCACCCAAACCGTTTTGGGAGACTATTTCTCGATGGTGATGCTCGCCGATATAGAAAAGCTGTCCTGCGATTTCACCGACTTTGCCGAGGATATGAAAAACACCGTAGGCGGCATGGGACTGGTGGCTCATGTGATGCATGAGGACATTTTCAACGCGATGCACCGCATATAAAGGGGATAAGTTATGCTTAACATAAATGATATTCTTGAAACGGTGCAGATGATTCAGGACGAATGTCTTGATATTCGCACTATTACTATGGGAATTTCCCTGCTCGACTGCGCCGACAGCGATATTGACAAGTCCTGCCAAAAGGTTTATGACAAGATAACCCGTCTGTCAAAAAATCTTGTTTCGGTCGGCGAGGACATCGAGAAAAAATACGGTATTCCGATAATCAACAAGCGCGTTTCGGTAACGCCGATTGCTATTTTGGCAGGCGTTTCGGGCGGCGACCCAGTTAAATATGCCCACGCCCTGCAAAGAGCGGCAGACAGCATCGGCGTAAACTTCATCGGCGGCTACTCGGCGCTGGTGCAAAAGGGCTTTTCGGCGGGAGACCGTGAGCTTATCGCTTCTATTCCCCGCGCCATGGCGGAAACAAGTTTGCTCTGCTCCTCGGTCAACATCGGTTCCACCAAGGCGGGCATCAATATGGACGCCGCCGCCATGATGGGCAGGGTGGTTAAAGAGGCGGCAAAGCTCACAGCCGACAGGCAGTCTATCGGCTGTGCCAAGATAGTCACCCTCTGCAACGCCCCCGAGGATAATCCCTTTATGGCGGGCGCTTTCCATGGAGTGAGCGAGCCGGATTGCATTATAAATGTAGGCGTTTCCGGTCCCGGAGTTGTGAGAGCGGCACTTGCCAGAGCGGGCAAGGACAAAAAGATAAACGAAATAGCCGATATAGTCAAAAAGACCGCCTTTAAGATAACGAGAATGGGTCAGCTTGTGGGAGTTGAAGCTTCCGAGCGGCTCGGTGTGGAATTCGGCATAATAGACCTTTCCCTCGCCCCCACCCCCGCCGTCGGTGACTCGGTGGCGCATATCCTCGAGGAAATGGGACTTGAGCGCTGCGGCGCTCCCGGCACCACCGCCTGCCTCGCCCTATTGAACGATGCGGTGAAAAAGGGCGGCGTAATGGCTTCCGGCAGAGTCGGCGGACTTTCGGGCGCGTTTATCCCCGTTTCGGAAGATGCGGGCATGATGGATGCGGCACGTCTCGGCGCGCTCACCATTGAAAAGCTCGAGGCGATGACCGCCGTTTGCTCGGTGGGACTTGATATGATAATCATTCCCGGCAGCACCACCGCCGAAACCATTTCCGCGATAATCGCCGATGAAGCGGCTATCGGAATGGTAAATTCCAAGACCACTGCGGTGAGAGTTATTCCCGCGGAGGGTTGCAAGGTGGGCGATGAGCTTAACTTCGGCGGACTTTTGGGCGGAGGACCGGTCATGCCGGTTAACACTTTCTCGCCCGAGGTTATGATAAATCGCGGCGGTTATATTCCCGCACCGATGCACAGCCTCAAAAACTAACGTTTTCGGGAGAGCTTTTATGCTATACGCAATTTTTGCGGCGGCGGCAGGCTACCTTTTGGGCAGCGTAAACTGCGCCGTCATAATATCAAGGCTTTTTTACAAAGATGACGTGCGAAGCCACGGCAGCGGCAATGCCGGAACCACCAATATGCTGAGAACCTACGGTATCAAAGCGGCAGGATTCACCTTTTTAGGCGATATTCTCAAGGGATTTGTTTCGGTGATAGCGGCAAGATATATCGTCGGCAATTTCGGCGGGGATATACCGGTTTCCTATGCGGCTTATATGGCAGGCTACGGCGCTGTTTTGGGGCATATGTTCCCACTCTATTTCCGTTTCAAGGGCGGAAAAGGCGTTGCAACGGCTCTGGGAGCGGTTTTCGCCATTGCTCCGGCGATTTTCGGTCTGCTCTTCCCTGTCGGACTGGTGATAGCGGGAGTTTCCGGCTTTGTGTCGCTCGCTTCCATTACAGGAGCGGCTGTCTACCCCTTCGCGGTGTGGCTTTACCTATTCCGCGCGGGAAACACCGATATTATCGAACTGCTTTTTGCCTTCGGCATGGCGGCGCTGATAATATATAACCACCGTGAGAATATCAAGCGCCTGCTTTCCGGCACAGAGAACAAATTCTATAAAAAGAAAAGCTGATAAAACAAATTCCCGCCGAACTCGTTGACAAATTCGGCGGGAAAAGGTATCATGA
>CAZNJJ010000091.1:0-5958 GCA_964573335.1 uncultured Oscillospiraceae bacterium
AATAAAAAAATCGAGTATTCATAAAGTCAAATCCCTTATGAATACTCGATATGGTGCGGATAACAGGACTTGAACCTGCACAGAGTCGCCCCCACTAGAACCTGAATCTAGCGCGTCTGCCAATTCCGCCATATCCGCATTTGAAACAGCTTTATTATGATACCATCTTGTATGGAATTTGTCAAGAGCTTTGGCGGGAATTATTTCGATTTTAGTAAAATAAATCAGCTTTAACTCTATATAACTGTCAAAAATTGCAGCAACTCCAATTATTTTGTGTATTCCTATCGCAAATCCCGATAAATCCTCTTATTCCTTCTCTTTTAGCGATATATTTATGGAAACTTATCCGTAATTGTGCTATACTTCAATTATGATGCACTGCGGGAGTGAATATCGTGAAAGTTATCAAGCGGTTGATACCGGTTGTTCTTATAACCACTGCCATAATGTTCATCTCGTTTTTTCTTTACGGCGAGATAATGGAGCGCGGCAGAGCAAAATGCTGGCAGGAGTTGGAAAGTACAGCACAGTTTGTCAAAAGAGAGATAAAATCAAAGTTCAAAGATGAGAGCGCCAAGCTCAATATGCTCAGGATGATGATTTCGCAGTATGAATATTTCGATAAATCCGATATTGGGGACCTTCATCTCGAATTTGTTTCGCAGAGTACCGTTTTTTCGCGAATCGGCGTGCTTTATCCCGATGATACATACATTTCCAACGAAATCAATGTGTATGTCGGAAATGATTTTTCATTTGCAGATGTCGCCGCCGGCGGCGAGCGGCTTACCACCAGAAAAACCGATTCCGAAACCGGAAAACAGTATATCTATTACATTGTTCCTGTGGTGAAAAACGACCAAACTGTTTTGGTTCTGATAGGGGAAATAGATGTTAAAACCCTTTTGACTTTCTTTGACCCGATGATATACGACGGTCAGGCAAATATCTGTGTCATTGATGTTGAAGACGGCAGCTATATCGTTGACAACTGGCATGATGAGCTGGGAAACGCTTTTCAAATGGTTGGGCGCAAGATGCTCAAGGGCTATGAGGATTTCGATATGGAAAAGGTGCTGCGGAATCTGGAAACAGCCAGCGTCGCCTTTGAGTCTAAAACCACGGGAAAGCCGATTTATATGTATTCTATGCCTGCCGATGTGTATGACTGGCAGATTTCCATTTTCGCGCAGGAAGATGTCATATTCGGATATTTGATGTCTCTGCAAAGGCTCTGCCTATTTGTCGGCATAGCGGAATCTGTAATACTTATCCTCTATTTTGTCTGGAATATCAGAATAGTTGCTCTGCTGGAAAAGAGCATTGTGGAAGTAGAGAGCCAAAGAGAAAAACTGCGGGAATTGAGCTATTTCGATATGCTCACCGCAATGTATAACAGAAACAAATATATAGTGGACTGCGATTCGCTCAAAAATCGGGAGCCGTCAACACTGGGAATCGCTTATATCGACCTGAACGGTTTGAAACAGATAAACGATACCCAAAATCACACCGCAGGCGATGACTACATACGCCGAACCGCAAAGATAATCTCGGGAATATTCCCGCTTGAGTGCTATCGAATAGGCGGAGACGAGTTTGTAGTGCTTTCTGTCGGAGCCGAACAGCAGAGCTTCAACCAAAAGACAGCCGCTCTGATAGAGGCGATGGAAGCTGCCGACATAAGTGTTTCGGTAGGCGCGGTTTGGAGCGAGAACAGTTCTTCGCCGGAATCGGTTATAACCCTTGCCGAAAAGCAGATGTATGTTGAAAAGGCGCGCTACTACACCGCAAAGCAAAAGCAGAGATGAATTTTATGCAAAAAACAGGACGAAATGTATTTTCGCCCTGTTTTTTAAATCTGTTTTTTAAAACGAGTTTTTGAGAATATGGCTCAACAGCCGCCTTTGTTATTGCCTTTTCTGATTTAAAATAGTAGAATATAAAGGTAAGAAGATAATGTTTTTAAAAAGAGGGGAGCAAGTTTTATGAGCAACATTTGGCACGACATAGACCCTAAACGCATTTCTCCCGAGGATTTTATCGCCGTTGTGGAAATTTCCAAGGGCAGTAAGAAAAAGTATGAGCTTGATAAATCCACCGGTCTTATCATTCTTGACCGTGTGCTTTACACCTCTACCCATTATCCCGCGAATTACGGCTTTATTCCCAGAACATACGGTGATGACGGCGACCCGCTTGACGTTTTGGTGCTTTGTTCCGAGTCGCTTGACCCGCTCACGCTGGTTCGCTGCTATCCAATCGGCTATATCTCGATGCTTGATGGCGGTAAAAACGATGAAAAGATTATCGCTATACCTTTTTCCGACCCGACTTATAACGTGTATAAGGATATTTCGGAACTGCCCAAGCATATATTCGATGAGATGAGCCACTTCTTCTCGGTTTATAAAAACCTCGAGGGTAAGGAGACGGTTTCCGGCGATGTAAACGGGCGTGAAGCTGCTGTCGGCGTAATAAAAGATGCTATCGACAACTACGTTGAAACCTTTTGCAAATAAAATACTTTAAAAAGAAGAACCACCGTTTCCCAAAGGGGAGAATCGGTGGTTCTTTTTGTTATGCCCTGCCGTATTTTTCGGTGAGCTTTTTGATGTAGGTGAAATTCTTTTTGTAAAGCCGCGGAGAACGCCATTTCCAGTTGCCATCGGGGCAACCGGGGGTGTTCATTCTCGCGCTGTTATCCAGCAGCAGAATATCCTGCAGCGGGAACACCGCTATCGGGGAATCGCTTTTCGCTATGCTCTGCATCAGCAAAAGCGATTTCTTTTGGTTATGCTCACGGCTTTCCTCGGGAAAGCGCTCGTTGCACCAGCCGAGCAGAGTTTGATTGTCGTGAGTGCCGGTGTAGGCGATTCTGCTTTGAGAACAGTCATACCCCGAGAAAGGGTCGCTGTCCGCAAACTGAATAACGCTCATTCCGCAAAAGCCGCAGCGGCGCATAAGCGCACGAACTCCGGGGGTGATAACGCCCAAATCCTCGGCGATTATCGGCAGCTTGCCGAGCGATTTTTCAGCCGCTTCAAAAAGAGCATAGCCGGGGCCGGGCAGCCATCTGCCGAACAGCGATTTTTTACCCTGCGGTATCGCCCAATAAGCCTCAAACCCTCTGAAATGGTCAAGCCGAACATAGTCATAGAGGTAAAAAGCGCGTTTGAGCCTGTTTATCCACCACTGATAGCCTGTTTCGGCGAGCTTTTCCCAGTTGTAGAGGGGATTGCCCCAGTGCTGACCGTCCTTGCAGAAATAGTCCGGCGGAACTCCCGCCACATCTGCGGCATGACCCGATTCATCAAGGCAGAACAGCTCCTGATGCGCCCAAACGTCTGCCGAGTCCTCCGAAAGATACATCGGCATATCTCCGATAACCTGTATCCCGTTTTGGGCGGCATGAGCTTTGAGGGCTTTCCATTGGCAGTCGAACAGATACTGGGTAAAGCGGTGATATTTTGCCCGCGCCGCAAGTCTGCCGCGCTTTGCAAGCTCGGGGGAATAGCTTCTCAATTCCTCGCACCAATTCTGCCATGGCTCGGGATATTGCTCCTTTATCGCCATAAAAGCGGCATAAGGCTCCAGCCAGTCGGCATTCTCCTTGCAGAATTTTCTGTAACCGCTGTCGGGCGTGAACTGCTCAAACAATTCCTCAAGCGTTTTTCTGCCCGTCTCTATCAAATCGGTATTCCCCGCGAAAGCGGAACGCCCCGCGTAGGGCGAGCCGTATTCATCGGTGGGATTGGTGGGGAGAATCTGCCAGTATTTTTGCTTTGCATCGGCAAGTCTGTCGATAAAATCCAATGCGGGAGCGCCGATATTGCTCTCCTTATCCTTGTTATAAAGGGAGGTGATGTGGCAAAGCACACCGCTGCCGCGCTCTATCGGCTTGGCGAGCGTTTCCCGATTGCCGAAATACAGCACCGCGGAGCCGAGCGGCGGCAGGGAAATGGTGATTTCATCGCCATCAACGGTGAAAGGCTGGTCGTTTATCAGCTCAAAAACCCGTCCGCCGAGATTGGGAATTGTTACGGTATGACCGCTCCATATATCGCGGTTCAAAAGAACTGTCGCAGACTCGCCGTTCAGCGAGCGAGTAAAGCCGAAAACCTGGTCGGCAGGGGAAAGGGGAGTCATATCTCCGTCGGTAAAGAGGGGGAGCAGCTTTCTCAGTGCGATTGCGTTGCGGAATATACTTCCCACATCATTATCCTCGTTTCCCCACGGGAAAGCCGCGCGGTTATAGGGGTCGGAATATCCCTCCATGCCCGCCTCATCGCCGTAATAGATGCAGGGCACACCGGGGAAGGTCATCTGCGCCAAAACCATGAGCCAAAGTCTGTTTTTGGCGAGCTTTTTCTGCTCATCGGTGAGCCTGTGGGCAAAGCGCTGCTCATCGTTTAAGCTGTCCTGCTCGGGACTGCCGCCCAAAATGGTGAGTATTCTCGGGCGGTCGTGACTTCCCATCAGATTCAGCGCCGAATAAAACGCCTCGGGCGGGTAGTTTTCGCAGAGGGAATAGAACCGCTCGGCGGCATCTGCCGCAGAAATCCTTTCCAGCAGAAAATCAAGCATAATATCGCGGAAAGGGTAATTCATGGTGCAGTCAAGCTCGTCTCCGAGAAAGTATCGGCGCAGCTTGCCGTAGCTTATCTTGTTGGATGCGTCCTCCCAAACCTCGCCCATCAGCAATCCGTTATCGCCCTTTGCCCTAAGCACAGCGGATTTTATCTCGGCGATAAAATCATCGGGGAGTTCGTCCGCGACATCGAGCCGCCAACCGTCGGCTCCCATATCGAGCCACTTTTGCACCACTCCGTTTTCTCCGCAGATAAACTCGCGGTAGTCGGGGTCGTTTTCGTTTATATCGGGCAGGTCATCTATTCCCCACCAACAGCCGTAGCTTTCATCGGGATTAAAGTGAAACCAGCTCCGATAGGGGGAGTTTTCGTTCTGATATGCGCCCGAGCCGTTGAAGTTGCGATAGCGGTCAAAATATATGCTGTCACAGCCTGTGTGGTTGAAAACGCCGTCTAAAATTATCGAAATTCCGTATTCCTTAGCTTTTTCGCAAAGGGAAGAAAAAGCCTCATCGCCGCCCAGCATCGCATCGACCTCGAGATAATTTCCGGTGTCGTAGCGGTGGTTGCTTGCCGCCGAGAAAATCGGATTCAGATAAATGACCGATACCCCAAGCTGTCTGAAGTAGGGCAGTTTTTTCTCCACGCCGGAAAGTGTTCCGCCGTAGAAATCCCATTCCGCGATTCTGCCCTGCGGGTCTCTGCGATAGCGGGGAGGGGTCTGCCAATCCTCGATGAGCGTTCTGCCGGGGCCGTTTCTGCGTCCGCTCAAGGCAAAATCGCAAAGCTCACGCCAGTCATCTCCACGGCAGAAGCGGTCGGGGAAAATCTGATAGACGATGCCATTTTTATACCAGTCGGGTACCTTTCGCTCATTGAACACCGTTATCTGAAAGGAGGGCGGCTCATGGGGATATAGCTTTCCCTCGCCGCCTGTTTTGCCCTCAACGGCACCGTAGCGCAGAGTTTCGTTTTCCGATTCGATAACAAAGCTGTACCACAAAATCGCGGGAAAATCCCACGCAAAATTACAGGAAAAACGGAGAAAACCGTCTTTTTCGGCTTTCTCCATTTCAAAAAAGCGTTCACCAACGCCGTCTGCCCATATTCTGCATCGGCAAACAGCATCTTCAACATCAAAAATATCTATGGCGAGAGATACCTCGTCGCCAACCTTCAAAGCGCCGAAAGGGGAGCGGTATGCTCCCTTTCGGCTGTTGTGAAAAGCTCTCATAAAAGGAATTCCTTTACTTTTTTGTCGCCTTATAGGGGGTGATGTCGGGGCGCAGGCTGTAATACAGCTCGGTGTGTCGCTTTGCCGAAACATCCCAGCTGAAATCACAGTTCACCGCGTTTTGAACCA
>CAZNJJ010000092.1:0-5918 GCA_964573335.1 uncultured Oscillospiraceae bacterium
CATCTCCAAGACCCCCGCAGGCCGTTGGGGAACCGCCGATGACCTTGCAGGCCCCACCGTTTTCCTCGCTTCCGACGCGAGCAACTTTGTAAACGGTCATATCCTTTATGTCGATGGCGGTATTCTCGCCTATATCGGCAAGCAGCCCTGATTTAAGAGGGTTCTCCCCTTTTCAAAAAACCTCCGTATGAAAAATCATACGGAGGTTTTTTAAAGCTCTGAGCGCCTTTCTGCCCTCTATCTCGCCTTGCAGGACAGCTTTTCTGCCTCGAGGCTGAAAACCGCAGTCGCGTTGAGCATATTTTCGTTAAATTCCCAATCGGATTTTCCGGTGTTCTGCTTCATCAGCAGATTTAAGCCCTTCTGCTTCTCTTCTCGGTTTTCTATGAGCGAGAGTCTGCCCGTTCCGATAACGCTTTGAAACTTTGCCGAAAAATCGCAGGCTTTTTCGCTTTCCAACAGCTTATAGCCGCCGTCTATCTCAAAGCCGACTGTCGGCTCTGCTTTTGCCAGCTCAAATTTTCGCCCCGCTCTCGCGCCGTGAAAATAAAAGCGGTATCTCCCCTCCTCACAAACAAAGCCGTAGTTTACCGGTACTATGTATATATCTCCCGCGTCATAAAACGCCACACGCATTATCTTTTCCCTTGCGAGGAACTCGTCTATCATGGATTTATCGGTTATCTCACGGTCTTTTCTTCGCATAGCTTTTCACCTTTTCGGAAATTTTTCTCATTATATCAAAACGGACGTTGCGATTCAATATTGAATAACAAAATCCCCCTCCGACCTAGCCTTTCAGCCCGATTGAAGGGGATTTTCAAAACATTGTCAGATGTCGGGATAGTAGGGTTTGAGATATTCCGCGGTGTTTTTGCACATCGAATCGAAAAGCTCCCGCGCCTGTTCAAAGCTCAGCGCTCCGCAAAGCGGCTGGTTGATAAATCCGTTGAATATCATATCCATATCGCGCAGGCGTATTCCCTCGCAGACAAGGTCTATGTTGGCGCAGTTTCTGCTGACGAGAGCCAGCGCGCCTGCGGGCAGAGGATTTGCCACTATCGGCTTCACCATGCCGTTTGTGAATACGCAGTTGGTTTCCACTATCGAACCGTTGGCAAGCTGCGGCATCTGACCGCGGTTAGGCAGGTTTACGTTTGACACCACCGTTTCCAAACCGCAAACAGCTCTTATCAGCCTTACCAGCTCCTCGCCGGAGGGGGTGAGCGCAAGCTCCTTTTCGCCGTTGGCTATCGCCTCGTATTCGGCGAGCTTTTCCTCCTTGCGCTTTTCACGATAATCGAGCGTAGTCAAACCGAAATGCCATTCTGCCGCCGTTTCGGGGGAAGCAAGATACCAGCGGCTGCCCAAAAATTCCACCAGATGACGGTCTCCCGCCGCTGCAAGAGCGCCATATCGCCTGAAAAGATCCATCTTCACGCGGTTTCCGTAGGCAAAGGGATTTGTTTTCCAATCGTCCGCGCCGCCGTTTTCGTAGTAGCCGCTCTCGAAATATTTTTCCGCAAATTCGGGCAGGAGTGCAAGCAGGTCATGCTCACGATATTTCGCCTCGGTTATCCAGGTGAAGTGGTTTATTCCGCAGGCATCGGTGTAAATATCCCTACGGGTGGCAGAGATACCGGTCATTTCCTTTAGAACGCAGCAGAGAAAATCCTGCGCGTGGAACACCTCATGGCAGCAGCCAAACGCCTTTATCTCGGGGAATGTGTCATACAGCGCCTTTACGCAGGCGCTCATCGGATTTGTGAGGTTAAGCACCCATGCGTTGGGGCAATGCTCTTTTATCGCGCGGGCAAACCCCTCATAAATCGGAACAGTTCGCATAGCGCGCAAAACACCGCCGGGACCTACCGTGTCACCAACACTCTGATAGATGCCGTATTTCTCGGGATAATGCACATCGGAGCGCATCTCTTTAAATGTTCCCGGCAGAATTGACATCAAAACAAAATCTGCTCCGTTTAGTGCTTGTTCGAGCGTTTCCGCTGTGATATAATTAAATTTTGATGCCGCTTCCGCCCTGCTGTTAAGACGGTTAGCGACCTTTCTGTTTCGCTCGGCAGACTCCATGTCAATATCGTAAAGGGCAACCTCACCGCCCAGTCCCTCTGCCAGAGCAAGGTCCTTCATAAAAGAAAGCGACCATTCTTTAGAGCCGCCTCCTATGTAGGCAATTTTTATCTGTTTCATGCAGTTTATACCAGCTTTCGATAGTTTTATATATCGAGTATACCACATTATTTTATCGCGTTATAAGCACTATTCGTACTTAAAACGTGTCAGATAAGCAAATTTTATCGGGAAGTGATATTTACGTCGGTCAACGTTTCCAAAAGTGATGAAAAATTCCGAGACTATGTTCTCAACGCCCCCGCGCTGAAGGTTCTTATCACCGTCTGCGGGCCATTGGCGCTCTATCAGGCATTGCAGACGATATTCAAAATATTCGATGCGCTTATGGCGTCTCATATCAGCTCAGACGCGGTATCCGCGGTCGCCTGTCTCAACCAGATAACGATGATGATAACCGCCATCGGCAGCGGACTTGCGATAGGCGGCTGTATAAAAATTTCGGAGGCATACGGCAAGGGAGACTATGATACTCTGCGCCGTCAGGTGGCAACGCTTTATGCCATGTCGGTTGGTGTCAGCCTTGTCATCGTGCTTACACTTATTCCCTTTGCGGAATTTTTTCTCCGCATCCTCAACACGCCGGAATCGCTGATAGCGGAGGGCACAGGCTATTTTCGGATAGAAATTCTGAGCCTTGTAGTCAGCTTTTTCAACACGGTTTATATCGCAATCGAAAAGAGCCGTGGTCACACACAGAGGATTCTGCGGCTGAATATGATGATAATTATTATCAAGCTCGGTCTTTCGGCGCTCTTTGTCTACGGCATGGACTGTGAGGTAATAATGATAGCGGTAGCTACACTCGTTTCGCAGGCTGCGCTGCTGGTATATGCCGTTTTCTCTATGATGCATGATGACGGTGCTTTTCGCTTTCGCTGTGACAGCATCAGCTTTAAAAAGAATATCACCTCACCGATATTTCGCCTTGCCTACCCCGTTGCCGCCGAAAAGCTGCTTTTCGCCGCGGGAAAGGTAATAATCAACTCGATGTCGGGAATGTACGGCGGCTCCACCGTCGGCGCGCTGGGAATATCGAACAACATCGGCGGCTTGACTACCTCATGGCAAAGCGGAATGTTCGACGGCGCTTCTTCACTGATAAGCCAGAATCGCGGCGCGGGACAATACCGCCGAACGCTCAAGCTCTATTATTGGCTTTCCGCCGTGAATATCGCGATAGGCGTTATCGGTTACATCTTTATCAGCTTTTCGCTCCCCGCGCTGGCACAGATTTTCGCCCAATCGAAAAACAATTTCGACCCCGTTTTCTGCGAAATGATAATCTCTATCCACCGCTGGGAAATGATAGGCTATATCACACTGGGCTTCAATTCCGCTACGCTGGCGCTGCTGCTCGGCTACGGAAAGGCAAAGCTCACACTTATTCTCAATGTTATGCGCGTTTTCGCATTTAGAGTTCCGGTTCTGTGGTATTTTCAGAATTTCACCTCAATCGGAACAGAGGCTGTCGGCATGACGATGATGGTCAGCAATGTCTGTGCGGGACTTTCCGCGCTCGTTGTCGCGGTGCCTACTGTTATTCAGATAAAAAAGCTCATTCGCGAGCAGGAAAAAGCCGAATAAAAATCAATCCGACCGAGTTTTTCGGTCGGATTTTTTTGAGCGTTTTCATATTACGCATATAATTTTCAAGAGCATCAGGCTTATCAATCCCGGGATACCGAAAACGGCGCAGACGCTCACGTTAAAGAGATTCATTGTGAGAGCCGCGCCGCCCGCTATTGAACTGCCGTTCAACGCGGCGAGCGCCAAAACCCCCGTCACCGCCGAGGGAAAAACCGCCCTCGACGCGCCGGCACTGTGTATCGTTTTCCAAAGCGCAAAAACCGCGCAGCAGATAACCACCGTGATGTATATATTCATAAAACACCCCAAAATCAGTTGATAACGGCATTTTCCGGCAGGGAGAACTTTTCTTTTTCGTGATGAGCCTCATCGTAGGCTCTTATCAGCCTGATGAGATAGCTGTATCTCGCCTCCAAAGCCGCCCTTTCGTGAATTGTGTATGCGGTTATATCAAAATCATCGGTCATATTAAAAAGCGTTTCGTTGTTATCAAGCTGTTCCTTGAGAATTTTCAGCTCCTGCGACCATTTTTCGCGTCTCTGCGCGCCCTCGTCAACGGCTTCTGCCTTTTTCAATCTGAAATTCATTATGTCATCTACCTCCATAGCATCTATATGGTGGTAGTATTGAGAAATATTCCGTTTTTTAATCGCGGAAAAGAAAAAACGGCAAAGCGAATAACTCGCCTTGCCGATGTGAGAAAGCCTGACCGGACATATAAGCCGGGTTCTGTATTTGACAACGATCTATCTTGGCTGTGAGTCGCCCCACAGCTCCAGCCACTCTTTCAAAAGCACGACGGGCCGCCGTATCGCTTTTTGTCGGTGTTGCTCCGAATAGGGTTTACAGGGCCGCTTTGTCTCCAAAGCGCCGGTGAGCTCTTACCTCGCCTTTCCACCCTTACCTGCAAAGCAGGCGGTATATCTCTGTTGCACTATCCCTAAGGTCGCCCTCGGCTGCCGTTAGCAGCTATTCCGCCCTGTGGAGCCCGGACTTTCCTCACATATCCCCAAAACGGATATGCGCCGCTGTCTTGTCCGCTCAGCACTTCTTAACAGCAATATACCACAAATCCGCCGAAATAGCAAATTGATATTCTAAACGGCTTAAATTATTCGCAAAAAGGTGATGGTCTGTTCCTTCATGGATATTTTTCCCACCCGCCAACCGTATTGCTCCAATTCCCTTTTATACCGCAAAAAGGAATGGTCGATAGCGGTTTGAGCTGTCTCTTTCGCCTGCTCAAAGCTCAGCTTGAAAGACTCTCCCTCACTTTGACCGACATATTCCCACAGCGCATCGTATTTGCTCATGGCGACTCCTCCATTTTCCGCTTTAAAATCGGCTGTTACC
Source organism: uncultured Oscillospiraceae bacterium (assembly GCA_964573335.1). Taxonomy (GTDB): domain Bacteria; phylum Bacillota; class Clostridia; order Oscillospirales; family Ruminococcaceae; genus Yanshouia. The sequence goes on from CAZNJJ010000092.1 coordinate 5,095, forward strand.
TATTATAATCCTCGCACAGAACTAAATCAACTGTTTTGTAACGGTGTACCGCCAAAAATCTGTCGGAAAACGCCCGCCACAGCATTTAGTCAAACAAAAAGAGGGCGATACCCCGCCCCCTAATCGTCATAATGCCCACGGCATGAAAAAATCAAAACCTTGTCTTCTTCAACAGCATAGACCAACCTGTGTTCATTGTCTATCCGTCTGCTCCAGAGTCCCGAGAGATTCTCTTTAAGTGCCTCGGGCTTGCCGATGCCCTCAAAAGGAGTTCGGCTTATCTCTTTAACCAGCTGATTTATTCGTTTAAGATTTTTTCTGTCCTGCTTTTGCCAATAGAGATAGTCTTCCCAAGCATCAATGTCCCATTGTATTATTCTTGTCGGCATAATTATTCCTCTATCAAATCATGTTCCACAAATTTGATATTGCCCGACTTATAGTCAGCCAATTTCTGTTCCAAATATTTAATATTGCTCTCCGAATAAAACGGATCTGCCGAAATCTCAAAAGGAATACGTCTTTCCCTGCCGACTTTTTTCGCGAAAACTGTAAAAGCCGCGCTCATGCTCAAGCCCATTTCCGCGCAGGCACGCTCCATGCTTTTTTTAACATCTGCATCCAGCTTGAAATTTACATTAACAGTCTGTGCCATATAAAACACTCCTTTCTGTCTATATTATATGCTGTTTTAAAGAAAAGAGCAATAATTTTTCTTTAAAATTGTATGGAATCTTTATTAAAAGGTGGATTTTTCGTGGATACAAAAAACAAACCCGCATTGTAATGCGGGTTTGTTTCGTTTTGGCGGAGATGGAGAGATT
>CAZNJJ010000093.1:0-5898 GCA_964573335.1 uncultured Oscillospiraceae bacterium
CCGCACAGCCAACAAAAGCAAACGCTCTCCGCTAAAAGCGGGGGGCGTTTGTTTTCGCGATAAAAGGCTTGAAATTTCGTTGTCATTATGATAAAGTAGGCATAATATACTAAAAACTGAGCAGACCGTTTTTCACGGTCGGGTCGCAAAAGCGACAGTGACTTTTGCTCACGGGACAGTTGGCTTTATTACAGCGCCGTTCCGAGAGCATTATTTTTATTCTCCGCGAATATCGGCGTTTAAAACGGAGGTTTTCCAGATGAAAAACAGCAAAAGGGATTTAATCAACGATTTTGAAAAGACTGCGGCTAAGGTATCCTGGGTCAGCATAATAGGGAATATCCTGCTTTCGCTTTTCAAGGCGGTGGCGGGAGTTATAGCACATTCCGGCGCGATGATAAGCGATGCCGTTCATTCCGCTTCCGACATAATCAGCAGTGTGGTGGTTATGATAGGAATAAAAATTTCCTCAAAAGAATCGGACGAGACACACCCCTACGGACATGAGCGCTTTGAATGTGTGGCGGCGATAGTTTTGGCGGTGATACTTTTTCTCACGGGTCTTGTCATAGGCGTTGAAGCGGTGAAAAAGCTGATTTCGGCGCAGTATCGCGCGGAACCCGTTCCCGGATTGCTGGCGCTGGCGGCGGCGGTGGTTTCGATAGTCGCAAAGGAAGCGATGTATTGGTACACCCGCTTTTACGCAAGGCTCTACGACTCGGGCGCGCTGATGGCAGACGCATGGCACCACCGAAGTGACGCGCTTTCCTCGGTGGGAGCGCTGGTCGGCATAGCAGGAGCGAGAATGGGCTATCTCTTTTTAGACAGCCTTGCAAGCGTTGTTATCTGCGCTTTTATACTCAAGGCGGCGGTGGATATTTTCCGTGACGCGATAGACAAGATGATTGACCGCTCCTGCGATGATGAGACAGAGCGCAGGCTGAGAGAATGTGCGCTTGAGCAATCGGGGGTGGAATCGGTTGACCTGCTCACAACGAGAATGTTTGCCAACCGGATATATGTTGACATAGAAATAGGGGTTGACCGCGGGCAGACGCTGCTTTTCGCCCATCAAGCCGCCGAGCAGGTGCATGACGCGATAGAAAACCGCTTTGAAAAGGTAAAGCATATAATGGTTCATGTAAATCCGCGCTGAATATCGTTTTCCCCTCCGAGGAGTTTTTCGGAGGGGAATTTTTATGCAATTATGCAGAGAATATTCGCAAGTTAATGGGATATTAACGACATTTTCGACCGAATATAACAATTTATTCACAAATATTGCTGAATTTGCGAAAAGGTATATACACATTCGCTTTAATGTGCTAAAATAGTAAATGTTATTCTACTTATTCTGCAAAAGGAGTTGAAAAGGTGGAAAAGACCATATCGGACGCACTGAAAAAGGCAATCAGCGGCAATCTCGCGGAGGCAAAGGCGCTTAGCGACGACCTTTATAATCACCCCGAGGTAGCCGAAACAGAATACAGATCCAGCGAGAAAATCGTGGCGATTTTGAGAAGTCACGGCTTTGAGGTGGAATATCCCTACTTTGAAAAGGAACTGGGCTACGCAACGGCGTTTAAGGCTGTTTTGGATTGCGGAGAGGGTCCCTCGGTGGCTATCCTCACCGAATACGACGCTCTGCCTGTCGTGGGACACGCCTGCGGGCACAATCTGCATGGCTCGATGTCTGTTCTGGCGGGAATTTCGCTCGCCGGGATAAAAGACAGCTTTAAAGGAAAGCTCTACGTTATCGGAACTCCCGCCGAGGAGGTAGTGGGCGCCAAGATATTCATGTCGGCAAACGGCGTTTTTGACGGAATGGACCTCGCCGTGATGATACATTCTTACAGCGGAATAGGCTCTCAGCCGCAGATGGATTTGCTCAACCTCAGATGCTTTGAGATAGAGTTTTTCGGCAAGCAGGCTCACGCCGCCGCCGCTCCATGGCAGGGTCACAGCGCGCTTGCCGCGGCGAGAAAGTTTATGGATCTCATCGACGCACGCAGAGAGTGCTTCACCCCCGATATGCGTGTTAACAGCGTGTTTATCAACGGCGGAGAGGTTCCGAACATCATTCCCGCATACAGCAAGCTGAGAATGGAGTTCAGAACGATTTCGATGGGAACGCTCAAAAACCTCGATGACTCGGTGAGAAAATGCGCCGCCGCCGCCGCGATGGCGCTCGACTGCGAGGTTGTTATTCACGACAATATACTTGACTTTTACGATATGGTTCGTGTTCCCGCGGTGGAAGATGCCGTGGCAAAGCTCTATGAGGAGATAGAGGAGCCTGTTTTGCCGGTGTCTTTTCCGGTAGGTTCTTCCGATATGGGAAATGTGAGCTACCGCTGCCCTGCGATTCAGCCGCTGTTGTCGATAGTAGATGAAAACTATCCGCTTCACAGCCCCGAGTTCGCAGATGCAACTCTCGGCGAAAAGGCGCTTTCGGCGCTTGAGAGAGGCGCTTATGTCATTGCGGCACTTGCGATGAGGGTATTCAACGAGAGCGATTTCCGCGAAAAGGTTGCCGCGGAGTTTGAAAAGTCTCTTAAAGCCAAGAAGGGTTAAAAAATACAGGGAGTGTAAACAATGAGCGAAAACAAAAAGAGCAAAGAGAAAAAGGCATTTCAACTGCCTCATGTCTATGCGCTGCTCATGGCGATAATCGCTATCTGCACGATAATGACATGGGTGATTCCCGCGGGCGAATTTGACCGCACCGTAAACGAGGCTACCGGCAGAACCGTTGTTGTAGCCGGAACCTATCACCGTGTTGACCAAACCCCCGTAGGCTTTTTCGATATGGTGAAGTGCATCTACACCGGTATGTGCGATGCCCATGACATCATCATCTTTATCATGCTGGTAGCGGCGGCGATTGATATTATTATCGCCTCGGGAATATTCAACGGTTTGGTATCGAGTATGCTCAAGATATTCAAGGGCAAATCGAGAGCCGCGATAATCCCCGCGTTTATGGCTATCATCGGCGTTGCCTCCTCCACCATCGGTATGTTTGAGGAAGCGCTGCCCTTTATCCCGATTTTTGTGGGAATTTCAATCGCAATGGGTTATGATGCCATAGTCGGCGTTGCAATCGTCGCTTTGGGCGTGGGAATAGGCTATTCCGGCGCAGCGATGAACCCTTTCACCGTAGGAACCGCTCAGGCGATAGCCGAGCTTCCCGCGCTTTCCGGCGCAGGCTTTAGAATTTTCTGCCATGTCGCAATGATAGCGGTAGCTTCTGCTTATGTTATCCGCTACGCGCTCAAGATTCAGGCTGACCCCACCAAGAGCATACTTTACGGAACCGAGCTGACCGCCGATGTTAAGGCTGACGAAAACATCGAGAACTACGAGTTCGGTGTCCGTCAGAAGCTGGTTCTGCTCGCAACCGTTATCGGACTTGCGGTTATCGTCTACGGAACCAAGACCTACGGCTGGTATTTCGGTGAGATATGCGCCTGCTTCCTCATTATCGGCTTGTTCAGCGCGATAATCATGGGCTGGAGCGTAAATCAGACCGCCGAAAAGGTAGCGCACAGCTTTTCTGTTATGGCAACTTCCGCTATGATGGTAGGTATCGCGAGAGGAATACTGATGGTTCTCAATGCGGGTCATATCAGCGACACTATCGTAAACACCCTTGCAACTCCCCTTGCGTCTATGCCTACATGGATGGCAGCTGAGCTTATGCTGGTTGTTCAGACTCTGCTCAACTTCCTCATTCCCTCCGGCTCCGGTCAGGCAGTTGTAAGTATGCCTATAATGATACCTCTCGGCGATATTATCGGAATTTCCCGCCAGATAACCGTTTTGGCGTTCCAGTTCGGCGACGGACTTTCCAACATCATCTGGCCTACCGCGTTCGCGCCCGTTATCTGCGCGCTCGGCGGCGTAAAGCTCGACAAGTGGTGGAAATGGCTTATCCCCCTCTTCCTGCTTTTGGTGGCTACTCAGATGGTGCTTATCGCCATCGCTCTTATGGTTGGCTTTGCATAAGCTGAACAGCTTTAAAACTCCCTCGTCTTTCGGCGGGGGAGTTTTTTAGCGCAAAGCCGCATATTCCCGCGAAAAATCGCTCTTTTGTCTTGCAGATAGTTTGAATGTCGGATATAATAGAGAGGTTAAGTCAAAAAGGAGGTCGCCTTATAAAAATGCGAAAAGAACTCGAAAAAACCTACGACCCCAAACAGGTTGAGGACCGCATATATGATATGTGGGTTAAGGGCAACTATTTCCATGCCAAGCCCAACCCCGAAAAGAAGCCGTTTACCATCGTTATTCCCCCGCCCAACATCACCGGTCAGCTCCACATGGGTCATGCCCTCGACAACACCTTGCAGGATATACTTATCCGCTACAAGCGTATGCAGGGCTATGAGACTCTCTGGATGCCCGGTACCGACCATGCTTCTATCGCGACTGAGGCAAAGATAGTCGCCGCCCTCAAGGCGGAGGGAGTCAGCAAGGAGGAGATTGGTCGTGAGGAATTTCTGCGCCGCGCATGGGACTGGCGCAATACCTACGGCAGCCGCATCATAAATCAGCTCAAAAAGCTCGGTTCTTCCTGCGACTGGGAGAGAGAGCGCTTCACCCTCGATGAGGGCTGCTCCAAGGCGGTAGTGGAGGTGTTCTGCCGACTCTACGAAAAGGGACTTATCTACCGCGGCGAGCGCATGATAAACTGGTGCCCCAACTGCAAGACCTCCATTTCCGATGCCGAGGTTGAATATAAGGAAAAGGCGGGCGGCTTTTGGTATGTCCGCTATCCCATGGCAGACGGCTCGGAAGATGTTATCATCGCCACCACCCGCCCCGAGACTATGCTGGGCGATACCGGCATAGCCGTAAATCCCGAGGATTCCGAAAAGGCTCACCTCGTCGGCAAGAAGGCGATTCTGCCGCTGGTGGGACGTGAGATACCGATAGTCGCCGATGACTATGTTGAACTCGGTTTCGGCACCGGAGCGGTTAAGATGACCCCCGCTCACGACCCGAACGACCTCGCCGTTGCACAGCGCCACGGACTTGAGATAATCAACATCTTCAACGAGGACGGAACTGTAAACGAAAACGGCGGCAAATACTGCGGAATGGACAGATTTGCCTGCCGCAAGGCTATCGTAGCTGACCTTGAGGAAGCCGGCTATCTCGTCAAGGTTGAGGAATACACCCACAATGTAGGCTGCTGCCAGCGCTGCGGAACGATAGTTGAGCCGAGCATCTCCACCCAGTGGTTTGTTGATATGAAGCCGCTTGCCGAGCCTGCCGTAAAGGCTGTTCGCGAGGGTAAGACCAAGTTTGTTCCCGACAGATTTGACCAGACCTACTTCCACTTCATGGAGAATATCCGTGACTGGTGCATTTCCCGCCAGCTCTGGTGGGGACATGAGATACCCGCATGGTACTGTGATGACTGCGGCGAGATAATCGTTTCCCGCACCACTCCCACCGAGTGCCCCAAGTGCCATTCCGAAAAGCTGCATAAGGACCCCGACACCCTCGATACCTGGTTCTCCTCTGCACTTTGGCCCTTCTCCACTCTCGGCTGGCCCGAGCAGACCGAGGAGCTGAAATACTTCTTCCCGACAGATGTTCTCGTCACCGGATATGACATAATCTTCTTCTGGGTTGCGAGAATGATATTCTCCTCCATTGAGCAGATGGGCGAGGTTCCTTTCAGCGATGTTCTCATTCACGGACTTGTTCGTGACGCGCAGGGCAGAAAGATGTCCAAGTCTCTGGGCAACGGCATCGACCCCCTTGAGGAGATAGACAAGTACGGTGCGGACGCGCTAAGACTCACCCTCGCTACCGGAAATTCTCCCGGCAACGATATGCGCTATGCCGATGAAAAGGTAAAGGCAAGCCGCAACTTCTGCAACAAGA
>CAZNJJ010000094.1:0-5888 GCA_964573335.1 uncultured Oscillospiraceae bacterium
GCTGGTCTACTGTGCCTTTTCTCTGTTTTTGGCATAAAAACACCTTGCTTGCTGCGTGCAAACCGTTGATTTTATCAAACTCTTAAATGTCACTCGGACCATGGCGAGTGCCCGCAACCGACTTTGATTCGGAAACGGGCACTCGTTTTTTGTCTGTCGCCAATCGAACGGTGGAAACGGCAAATGAGGATTTTGCAGTATGGAAAATGAGAAAGCGTCTCTCACAAACTCCAAACATTATCTTCACATTATTTCGATTTAGTGATATATTAAAGCCAATCCCAAAGCATACCGACGGGAAGTGGTAAAATGAAAAAATACGAAAGTCTGACAAGGTATATCGAGCTGTTCCAAGGCGATTCCTTTGGCGAATGGGTAAAAGACCCCCACGCCGACAACGCGCCGGACAACGTGATTTATCTCTCGCATCTGCTCTATTCCGACAATGTAAGCCGCTTTGTGAGCGACTTTTACCGATTCGCAAACGAAAATCGCGAGCTGGGGCTTAACCGATACAGAACCATTCTCGAGGAAAACGGGGTTGAATACAGCATCGAAGCCGATTGCTCCTCTCTCAACGCGCGATGCGTTCTGGCGCTGATTATGACGGCGATTCGCGGCGACAGATTTTGCGAGGGAGCGCTTTTGGACGCGCTCGAAAGCAGTGCTGTCTCCCGCTGGCTGGAAAGACTGCGGGAAATCGACAACCTTTCCCAAACAAAACCCACAGGAGGCTCAACCTGATGAAAGCGCTGACCTACATAGAAAAAGGCAGATTTGCCCTGCGTGAAAAACCGATGCCGACCCTTTCCGACCCGAAAGACGCAATCGTCAGGGTGACGCTCGGCAGCATCTGCACCAGCGACCTGCACATAAAGCACGGTTCGGTGCCGAGGGCGGTGGTCGGCATAACAGTCGGGCACGAAATGGTGGGCATAGTGGAGGCAACGGGAGAGCTGGTCACCACCGTAAAGGCGGGCGACCGTGTCACCGTGAATGTCGAAACCTTTTGCGGAGAATGTTTCTTCTGCAAAAACGGATTTGTCAACAACTGTTCCGACCCCAACGGCGGCTGGGCGCTCGGCTGCCGTATCGACGGCGGTCAAGCGGAATATGTTCGTGTTCCCTATGCGGACAGCGGGCTGAATAAAATCCCCGACAGCGTCACCGATGAGCAGGCGCTCTTTGTCGGCGATGTGCTGGCTACCGGCTTTTGGGCGGCGAAAATCTCTGAGATAACGCCTGAGGACACTGTTCTCATCATCGGCGCAGGTCCCACCGGAATATGCACCCTGCTCTGCGTCATGCTGAAAAATCCCAAACGCATTATCGTCTGCGAAAAGAACCCCGACAGGGCACTCTTTGTCAAAACACATTACCCCGAGGTTTTGGTCTGTTCGCCCGAGGAATGTGAGGACTTCACCCGCTCTCATTCCGACCATGGCGGCGCGGACAGGGTTCTGGAGGTTGCGGGAGCGGAGGACAGCTTTCAGCTCGCGTGGAAATGCGCCCGCCCAAACGCAGTTGTCACCGTGGTGGCACTCTACGACAAGCCGCAGACACTTCCCCTGCCGAATATGTACGGCAAAAACCTCACCTTTAAAACAGGCGGAGTAGACGGCTGTGACTGCGCCGAAATCCTGCGCCTGATCGAGCAGGGCAAAATCGACACCACCCCGCTCATCACCCACAGATTTCCGCTGTCTGACATTGAAAACGCCTACCGCGTCTTTGAAAACCGCTCAGACGGCGTGATAAAAATAGCCATAACCGAATAATCCCGCTCCTCCGCGGGCGAAATACCGTTTTCCCAAAAAATTTTTCGCGAATTTGAAAAAAGGTCTCAGCGATGCCGATTGCAGCATCTGCCGAGACCTTTTGTTGTAACAGAAAATTTCCAAAAGAAAAGTCATCAAACGCCTTTTCCCATTTTATAGGCTTCTGCCATGGCGGGGGTGGATTTTATCTCGCCTTTTTCGTAGGCGCCCATGCCGTAAATAACCCCCATCTCTTTTGCCCCCTCAACGCAGTCGGCATATCCTCTCAGACAGGCAAGTGCAGTCTCGGCGGATTCCCTCTCTGAATCGGCGGCGGTGACTATGTAGTAAAACTCCTTGTTCTTCACCTCGAGCCAGCGCGCAACGGTGCGGTCAATCAGCGCCTTGAGCTGTGCCGCCACCGAATAGAAATATACAGGGCTTGCCATAACGATAACATCGGCATCTATCATCTTTTGCAGAATATCAGCCATATCGTCCTTTATGGCGCAGATTCCGTTGGATTTGCAGGCGTAGCAGGCGCGGCAGCAGCCGATGTTCTTTTCCGCGACACGGATTTTTTCTGTTTGATGTCCTGCTTCTGCCGCTCCTTTGGCAAATTCATCACAGAGAATATCGGAGTTTCCTCCCTTTCTGGGACTTGATGACAAAATCAAAACCTTTTTGCTCACAGTTTAATATCTCCTTTTCAATGCTTTTTGCGTTCTTCCACCATTTTGACAAACCACTCCACCATGGCGGGGTCGGTGTGGGAGAAGAACGAGCTTTTATTCCTGTCGATTTTGGAAACGGCGGTCATATCGTCATCGGTGAGAGCGAAATCGAACACATCGAAATTCTCTCTCATTCGCTCTATATGGGTGGATTTGGGAATAACCACCGTTTTGCGCTGCAAATGCCAGCGCAGTATCACCTGCGCCGGAGTTTTGCCGTATTTTTCGCCGATAGCTTTCAGCTCGGGCAGTTCAAACATACCGTTGCGCCCCTCGCCGAAGGGCGCCCAGCCCTCAAGCTGAACCCCGTATTTCTCATGCCAGAGCAGGCTTTCCTTCTGCTGGTTGTGGGGGTGCAGCTCGATTTGATTTACCATCGGTCTGATGCGGGAAAAAGACGCTATGTCTATCATGCGGTCGGGGTAGAAGTTGGAAATTCCGACAGCGCGCAGTCTCCCCTCGTCATAAAGCTCCTCCAGCGCGCGATAAGCGCCGTAAACATCGCCAAACGGCTGATGAAGCAGGCACAAATCCAGATAATCCGTTTGCAGCTTTTCGATGGAATCCAAAACCGAGGCTCTCGCCGCCTCATAGCCGTAATGCTCTATCCAAACCTTTGTGGTGAGGAATATCTCTTTTCGCTCTATTCCGCTTTTGGCTATCGCTCTGCCAACTTCTTCCTCGTTGAAATAGCTTTGCGCGGTGTCTATCAGGCGATAGCCGACTTTCAGCGCGTCGCTGACACAGCGCTCACATTCCTCTTTGGAAACCTGATAAACGCCGTAGCCGAGCTGCGGCATCTTAACTCCGTTTTTCAGCGTAACATATTCCATCAAAAAACCTCCCTGTCATTCCGTGTTGTATCTCTATCCTAGCATACGGTAGTTACTATCGGTCAAGCGCTTTTCGGGGAATTTTTCAGGAAAATTTTCGCCAAAGAAAAAGAGCATCGAAAAAAATCCGATGCTCACTTTCTTTTGTTATGCCGGCGATTATCGCAATAATCACTCGGCGATGCTTCTTACAACATTTCTTTCCGCGTCAACCGCTACCATTGCGCCGTCACGCAGATTTTCGGTGGCATTCTGCGCGCCGACTATTACCGGCTTTTCCAGCGTCAAGCCGACTATTGCCGCATGGCTGTTCAAGCCTGCTTCTTCGGTGATGATAGCGCCGGCGTTTTTCATATATTCGATGATGTTGTTGGTGGTTGCGGGCATAACGAGAATGTCTCCCGCCTTAAACTTGTGCGCTACCTCAGCCTCGTTCTTGCAGATGCAGAGTCTGCCGGTGTAGCTGCGCTTGCCAACGCCGACACCGGTCTGCAAAAACTCGCCTATGAGCTGAACCTTTATCATGTTGGTGGTTCCGGCGGTCTGGGTCATTCCGCTGATGCCGCCCGCGGTGATAACCACAAGGTCGCCGTCCTTAACATAGCCGCTTTCGCGGGAAAGGCGTATGCACATCTCAACCGACTCGTCGGTTGTTTTCGCAACAGGCATCATTGTGGGGATTATGCCCCAGCAGAGCGCCAAACGGCGATAAACGTTTTCGTCTATCACGCAGGCGATGATAGGCTGCTGGGGGCGGTTTTTGCTCACCAGTCTTGCGGTTTCGCCGCTGCGTGTGGTGGTGATTATGGCATTGGCGCCGAGATCCATGGCGGTGGTGCAGGCGGCGCGGGCAACCGCGTCGGCAACGCCTGCGTGCGCGTCGTGACGGCGGAGCATGAGTCTCTTGTTGTAGTTTATGTCCGCCTCGGTGCGGAGCGCTATCGCGTTCATTGTTTTTACCGCTTCAACAGGGTATTTTCCCGCCGCGGTCTCGCCGGAAAGCATGATAGCGGAGGTTCCGTCGTAGATGGCGTTTGCAACGTCGGTTATCTCGGCTCTGGTGGGGCGGGGGTGAGAAATCATCGAGTCGAGCATCTGAGTTGCGGTGATAACCGGCTTTCCGAGGTCGCAGCATTTTTGAATGAGCGACTTTTGGATTATCGGTATCTCGGCGAAATCTATCTCAACGCCCATATCTCCGCGGGCAACCATAACGCCGTCCGAAACGGAAAGTATCTCGTCGATATTTTCAACGCCCTCGGCGTTTTCGATTTTTGCTATGATGCGTATGGTGTCGCACTTTTCTCTGTCGAGTATCTCACGTATATCCAGAATATCGGCGGCGCTGCGGACAAAGGATGCCGCGATAAAGTCATAACCGTTCTTTATACCAAAGAGAATATCAGCCTTATCCTTTTCGCTCATGTAGGGCATATTCAGGCTTACACCGGGAACGTTAACGCTCTTTTTGTTAGATACGGGGCCGCCGTTTACAACGGTGCATACTATATCGGTATCGGTGACCGAAACGGCTCTCAGCTCGATAAGACCGTCATCAAGCAGAAGGCGTGTTCCCTCCTTTACATCGTGAGGCAGTCCCTCATAGGTGATGGAAACTTCCTTTTCATTGCCTACGATGTCACGGGTGGTGAGGGTAAAGGTATCCCCCTCTTTTATCATTACCTTGCCGTTTTCAAAGGTTTTCACCCTTATTTCGGGGCCTTTGGTGTCGAGCAGGGCGGCTATCGGCATATCCAGTTCTTCTCTCACGCGGCGGAGCATATTGAGTCTGCCGAGATGCTCGTCATAGCTTCCGTGAGAAAAATTCATGCGGGCTACATTCATTCCCGCCTGCGCCAGAGCGCGCATGGTTTCGATGTTGTCGGTCGAAGGTCCGAGTGTGCAAACGATTTTTGTCTTTCTCAAAATAATTCCTCCATGGTTCTTCTTAAACCTATTATCAAAATCAGAAACATTATACTCTCTTTTTTCCAACTTTAAAACGAATTTCGCCGATAAAACGGCATAAAATTTTTTGAAACAGAATGGCGGTTCTTTATCGCAAATATACAACCGTAATCGGCTCTCTCGCTTGACAAGTCACAGAAGCAGACGTATAATTTCAATAATAGCATATTTGTGACTGTTTCAGCAGGAAGTGAGGACGGCATAATGGATATTAGAGACGAGCTGCAAAATAAGCGCTTTCAGCTTGTAAAGCCGTTTGAAAACCTGTTTACAAGATGGCAGCGGAATATGTTCAGGCTGAATATCGCTCTGATATGGATAGCGCTTGTCATTGAGATAATCAGCGCTGTCGGCAAAATGACCGACCGCCTCGAAAGCTACGGCTTCATCGGATATATGCTTCATTGCGTGATGGTTCCGCTGCTGATAAACGTGGGGATATATTTTATCGGAATATGTATGTACCGCCACCCGAGCATTACCGATGAGGAAAAGGTAGCGGTTCCGATACTGACGATGATAGCCATGTTCACCTCGCTTGTGAGCATACATTATATGTTCCCCGTGCTGTTGGGAATGTTTGTCATTCCTGTTTT
>CAZNJJ010000095.1:0-2139 GCA_964573335.1 uncultured Oscillospiraceae bacterium
CATGCGAACGGTCTTCTGAATGTCGATGATGTAGATGCCGTTTCTCTCGGTGAAGATGTAAGGAGCCATTTTGGGGTTCCAGCGGCGGGTCTGGTGTCCGAAATGAACACCTGCTTCAAGAAGCTGCTTCATAGATACTACTGCCATAATAAAATTCCTCCTTCGGTTAAAAAACCGCCGCACCGCCTTGAATTTTAAGCCCTTTGACCATATCGGCACCGAAGGCTCACAGCGATGCGTGTGTTTTGGCTGTTAAATTATATCATCATGGTTATAGAAAAGCAAGAGCTTTTTTCGTGAAAATCGCTGATTTTCGCTGAATTTTACCTATCTTCCGCGAATATGCCCCCTGCGAACACGCTCGGCGGGCATATCAAAGTTCACCAAAATGGTATCCTCCCCTATCAACTGAATATCACACCAGCGGATAACTATATCCTTTTTCCGCCCCAAAAGCCCGAAAAGCCGCCAGCGCCCGTAAATTATCAGCGAGGAAACACAGGCGTTCGCCAAATCTATCTCAAAATCGCAGACACAGCCTATCCTACAGCCGTTTTTCACATTTACAACGTCCTTGCAGCGCAGGTCGTTCGCTCGGCAATACATGGCGCTTTCCCCCTTCTATACCACTATAATATACGCCTTGCGGCTTGTTTGTTATTCGGGTGCAAAAACGCGGTCTGATATGATTTCGGCAAAAAAACAGGAGATGAACTTAAAAAGAACATCTCCTGTAATTTCCGTTTATCGGATTAAAGGTTTTTGTTTTGCTTTTTCAAAAAGCAAGCGTGCTTTCGCCTTTCGCTCAGCCGATTATCTCAACAATCATTTCGCGGAGCATTTCGGGATTGCCCTTGCCCTTTGTGGCGCGCATACACTGACCGACAAGGAATCCGATAACGTTGGTCTTGCCGTCCTTATACTGACCGACAGCCTTTTCGTTTGCGGCGAGAACCTCTTCAACAGTGGCTTTGAGCGCCGAACTGTCGGAAATCTGCGCGAGTCCCTTTTCGGCGATGACCTTTTCCACGGTGGTGTCGTTAAACATTATCTCCTCGATAACGGTTTTGCCCGCCGTATTGGAAATGGTCTTGCTGTCGATAGCGGAAATCATATCGGTGAGATTTTTCGCGTTGAGCATGGTTTTTGCAAGCTCAACATTTCTCTCGCCCAAAATTCTCGCGCAATCGCCGTTGAGCCAGTTCGCGGCAGACTTGGCGGGAGCGCCGAGCTTTACAGCCTCATCAAAAAGGTCTGCTCTGTCGGGATTTTCCACCAGCAGATTAGCGTCAAATCTGGGCAGACCGTTCTGCTCCATATAGCGCTTCATTCTCGCGTTGGGAAGCTCTGGCAGAGAAGCCTTCAGCTCGTCCACCCTTTCCTGCGGAACAACGATGGTGAGCAAATCCGGCTCGGGGAAGTAGCGATAATCCTGCGCGTCCTCCTTGGAGCGGAGAAGCTGGTTTTCGCCGAGAGCGTCGTTCCACTTTCTCGTTTCCTGGCTGATAACGCCGCCCTCTTCGAGAACTTTTATCTGACGCGCAGCCTCATAGTCGATAGCGCGGACAGCGCCCGAGAAGGAGTTTACATTCTTCATCTCAACGCGGGTGCCGAATTTGTCGCTTCCCTTCGGGTGAACCGAAACGTTTACGTCACAGCGGATAGAGCCTTCCTGCATTTTGCAGTCGGAAATTCCGAGATAAAGCAGAATGGAACGGATAGTTTCAAGATAAGCCTTTGCCTCGGCGGAAGAACGCATATCCGGCTCGGAAACTATTTCTATCAGCGGAACTCCGCAGCGGTTGAAGTCAACGAGAGAGCCGGAAAAGCTGTCATCATGTATCAGCTTGCCCGCGTCCTCCTCGATGTGTATTCTGGTGACACCGATTTTCTTGGTAGTGCCCTCGTCGTCAAGCATTACCTCCACCCAGCCGTTTTCGCAGAGCGGAATATCAAACTGGGAAATCTGATAAGCCTTGGGCAGGTCGGGGTAGAAATAATTCTTTCTGTCCTGCTTGCAGATTCTGTGAATGGTGCAGTTGAGGGCGTGACCCATCTTTATCGCGTAGTTTACCACCTGCTCGTTGAGGGTAGGCAGCGTTCCGGGCATACCGGTGCATATCGGGCAGCAGTTGGTAT
>CAZNJJ010000095.1:2149-5461 GCA_964573335.1 uncultured Oscillospiraceae bacterium
CCTCGCCGCCGAACTGGTTTTTGCAGGAGCAGAATATCTTGCTTTCGGTGTTAAGCTCGGCATGGACTTCCAAGCCGACCACTATTTCGTATTTATCGTTCATCTGATATTCCCTCCTTAACCGATAACGGGTATCTTGTTGAAGCCGCCCGCGAGCTTTTCATAATGACCGGCGGCGTTGAAAAGCGTCGCCTCGGAGAATTTAGAGCCGATAAGCTGCATACCTATCGGCATACCGTCGGCACCTGTTCCGCAGGGAACGGAAATTGCCGGCAGAGAAGCGATATTCACAGTGATGGTGCATATATCGGCGGCATACATCTTGAGCGGGTCGTTTACGTTTTCGCCCAGCTTAAAGGCGGTGAAAGGCGAGGTGGGGGTGGCGATGATGTCACATTCCTCAAAAGCCTTGGTAAATTCGTCGGAAATCTTCTTCTGAACCGCCTTAGCGCGCTTATAATAAGCGTCAAAAAATCCGGAAGAAAGCACGAATGTGCCGAGCATTATGCGGCGCTTTACCTCGTCGCCGAAGCCTTCACTGCGGCTTCTCTCATACAAGTCGTTAAGACCCTCGACATTCTCCGCGCGATAGCCGTATTTAACGCCGTCAAAGCGAGCCAGATTGGAAGAAGCCTCGGCGGAAGAAATGATGTAATAGGCGGAAAGTGCCGCATCGGTGGAGGGCAGGCTTATCTCCTTTATAACAGCGCCCTCTGCCTTGAGCGCCTCAACAGCGCCCATTACCGACTTTTTCACCTCATCGGTAACGCCCGCGCCGAAATACTCCTTGGGAATACCTATTCTCAAGCCCTTTACGCCCTTGCCCATTTCCTGTGTGAAATCGGGATAATCACGGTCGGCACAGGTGGCATCGCGCTTGTCGCGTCCGCAGATAGCGGAGTAAAGCAGCGCGGAATCCTCTACCGTTCTGGTCATGGGGCCGATTTGGTCGAGAGAAGAAGCGAAAGCGATAAGACCGTATCTCGAAACAGAGCCGTAGGTAGGCTTTAAGCCGACAAGTCCGCAGCAGCTCGCGGGCTGACGGATAGAACCGCCGGTGTCGGAGCCGAGTGCCATAACAGCCTCGCCGGAGGCAACAGCCGCCGCCGAGCCGCCGGAGGAGCCGCCGGGAACACGGTTAAGGTCATGGGGGTTTTTGGTGGGTTTGACAGCGCTGTTCTCGCAGGAAGAACCCATGGCAAACTCGTCCATATTGGTCTTGCCTATCATGACATAGTCACAGGCGTTGAGCTTTTCAACAACAGTGGCATCATAAGGCGGCTTGAAATTGTAAAGCATCTTGGAGGAGCAGGTGGTAAGCACTCCCCTTGTGCAGATATTGTCCTTTACGGCGATAGGTATTCCCGCAAGAGGAGAAAGCTGCTCGCCGCGGGCGAGCTTTTCATCGACCTCGGCGGCTTTTTTGAGTGCCGATTCCTCGCAGACGGCGGTGTAGGCATCCACCTTATTCTCGGTTTCGGCTATTCTGCCGAGAACCGATTTTGTCAGTTCCACCGAACTGCATTCGCCCTTTTTGAGCATCGCCGACAGCTCGGAGGCTGATTTTGTATAAAGCATCTTCATTTTCCTCCTTATTCAACGACTCTCGGAACTACAACACAGCCCGCCTCAACCTTGGGCGCGTTGGCAAGTATCTCATTTCTCTTTGCGGCAGAGGGAACAACAATATCCTCACGCAGCTTCATGGGATTTGCGGGGTCAAGTCCGTCGGCGGCGCTCTCTATCTCGGGAAGAGCGGCTACCATGTCGATTATGCCTTCCATCTGGGCGGCAAACTTTTCAGCCTGCTGCTCGTCCATCTTCAGGCGCGCGAGCTTGGCTATGTGGTTGATGTCAATTTTCATAACCGTTCACCTTTCATATATAATAATGGCTTTTATGAATTTATCATATCGAGCATTTGCTGCTCGGTTATAATACTTATTCCGAGTGACTCGGCCTTTGTCAGCTTACTGCCGGCTTCCTCACCCGCTACAACATAGCTTGTCTTTTTGGAAACACTGCCCGAAACCTTGGCGCCCTCCGCCGTCAGCATGGCGGCAGCTTCGCTTCTGGAAAGTGTAGGCAGCGTTCCGGTGAGAACAAAGGTCAGCCCGCTGAGCTTATCGGAAACGGGTGCCAAAGTGCTTTGCATATTAACGCCCATCTCTTTAAGCTCGCTTATCAGCCGAATATTAGCCTCGTCCTCGAAAAACTCGCAGACGCTGTTTGCCATCACCTCGCCCACCGTATCTATCGCGGTAAGTTCCTCTCGGGAGGCATTCATCAGCGAATCCATATTGCCGAATCTGCGTGCGATAAGCTGTGCCGCTTTCTGCCCGATATTGCGTATTCCGAGCGCGAAAACAAGGCGGGAAAGGTCGTTCTGCTTTGATTTTTCGATAGCCGAAATGAGATTTTGGGAGCTTTTCTCCCCCATTCGCTCAAGCTGCTGAAGATCTTCGGCGCGAAGCCGGTATATATCCGCCTGATTTTTTATCAAGCCCTCGTTCACAAGCAGCTCAATATTGGCTTCTCCCAGTCCCTCGATGTCCATAGCGTCTCGGGAGGCAAAATGAATAAGATTTCGCAAAAGCTGTGCCGGACAGGAGATATTCCGGCAGCGTATCGCCGCGTCATCATTGTCTCTGACGGTTTCTTCGCCGCAGGATGGGCATATTGATGGGATTTTGTATATCCCGCCGCCGCAATGTTCCGCTACCGAAACCACCTCGGGGATTATCTCCCCCGCTTTTCTGACTACAATGGTATCGCCTATGCTTATCTGCTTTTCGTTGATGAAATCCTGATTGTGCAAAACCGCTCTCGAAACGGTGGTTCCCGCGAGCGAAATAGGCTCAAAAACGGCTGTCGGGGTCAAAACACCGGTTCTGCCGACGTTTATTTCTATATCCAGCAGCTTTGTCTGCTTTTCCTCGGGTGGATATTTGTAGGCGACCGCCCATTTGGGATATTTCGCGGTACTTCCGAGCGCTTCACGCTCTGTAAAGCTATTCACCTTAACAACCGCCCCGTCAATATTGAAAGGGTATTCTCCACGCTTGTCGCCGATTTTTTCTATTCTCTCTATCACAGTCTTGATAGAAGCGGTAGGCTCATCGAGCGGAATCGTGTTAAATCCCAGTTCCCGCAGAAATTCGAGCGACTGCTCATGTGTGGTTATCTCCTCGCCCTCCACCTGCTGAATATTGAACACCAGTATATCCAACATTCTTTTGGCGGTTATCGCCGGGTCTTTCTGTCTGAGCGAGCCTGCCGCGGCGTTTCTCGGATTTTTAAAGGGTTTTTCGC
>CAZNJJ010000096.1:0-5374 GCA_964573335.1 uncultured Oscillospiraceae bacterium
GCCTGATTCTCAGCATCGTAGGCTCTCTGTAAAGGCATCATCGCCGTTATCTCCGCTTCAACGGTTTGGATATTCAATTTATTGTTTTGGAGTATATCACCGCCAACCGACCGTGTCAATAGGTTTTTAATAAAAATTTTTCGAGAAAATTTTTATCGTCTTTTTCCCTTTAATCGAAAAGCAACAAAATTTTTTTCTGCCATAGCTTTGCGATTCTGTCAAAATGTCCTTTGAACAAAATGAATATCCGTTGTATAATAATTTATACAATGTGTGGCTTTAAAAGCGTAATTCCGATTGCGTGATTAAAGCCGCACATTTATTTTTTGCGGTCAAAAAGCCGAATAGGGTGAGAAAAGGTTTTGTCCGCAAAAACGCGCTAATCTGTGAAATCCGCTTTGATAAAGCGATTTATTCCAATTTATATATCGGAAAGGAAAGAAATAATGGAACAAAATTCTAATGCGTTTTTGGTGACGGAGAGCGTGGGAAAGCTGATGAAAAACTTTTCCGTGCCCTGTGTCATATCACTGGTGGTGGGAGCGTTATACAATATCGTTGACCAAATATTCATCGCCAACGCGGAATATCTCGGCTCCTGCGGAAACGCGGCGAACACCGTTGTTTTTCCGATGACGGTTTTGGCGCTGGGAATCGCGGTGATGATAGGCGACGGCTGTTGTGCCTTTGTCAGCATAGCGCTCGGCAGTCAAAATGAGGAGGAGGCGCATCGCAGCGTCGGCAATGCGATTTTTATCTGCATAGCCGCAAGCGTAATTCTCACCGTTCTCTATCTGATATTCAGCGAGCCGATACTTGCCTTTTTCGGCGGCAGGGTAAACGATGAGACCTACGAGCTTTCAAAGGAGTATTTCTTTTGGATAACGGTGGGAATACCGTTTTATATGTTCGGGCAGGCGATGAATCCGATAATCCGAAGTGACGGCAGCCCGAAATTCGCGATGGCGGCAACCCTTGTCGGAGCGATAGCCAACATCATTTTAGACCCGATATTCATTTTCCTGTTCAAATGGGGAATGATGGGCGCTGCGGCTGCCACCGTTATAGGTCAGTTCTTGACCGCCGCGCTCTCGGTTTGGTATATCTGCCGCATGAAAGCGGTTCACCTCAAAAAAGAGAGCTTTACCCTCGATAAAAAGGTTATACCGAGATTTCTCTCGCTCGGCTTGACCAGCTTTTTGGCGCAGGCGTCGTTGGTAGTTTCGATGGCGGCGGTGCAGAACACCTGCATGAAATACGGCGCGCTCGACCCTGTTTTCGGTCAGGCGGAATATGCTCAGATACCGCTTGCCGTTTTGGGAATAGTGATGAAATTCTTCCAGATAGCCATTTCGATAGCGGTGGGAACGGCGGCAGGCTGTATACCGATAGTCGGCTACAATATCGGTGCCAAGCGGCGTGACCGTGCCAAAACGCTGTTTACCTATCTGCTCTCGGCAGAAGCGGCGGTAGGTCTTATCGCGCTGATAACAGTGGAATTTTTCCCGTTGCAGATAGCAAAGCTCTTCGGCGCGGCAAATGAGAGTGCCTATTATGCGGATTTCGCGGTCAAATGCTTTCGCGTTTACCTCTGCATGATGATTTTGGCAACGGTGAATAAAGGCACCTTCATCTATCTTCAGGCGTTGGGCAAGGCGGTGGCTTCCACCGCCGTGTCGCTGACGAGAGAGATAATCTTCGGAGTTTTTCTCCCGATATTGATGCCGATGTTCATGGGGTTAGACGGCTTGCTCTGGTCTTTTCCCACGGCAGATGCGCTTACATTTGTGATAGCCTTATTCTTCATAAGACAGACATACAGAGAACTCAGTGAATAAAAACGGCATCAAAACAGCCGCCTGCGCCTATCTCGGTGCGGGCGGCTGTTTTCACTTTTCCTTTGCGGTTGACATGGATTTTACAAAAGCCCGCTTTTTCATTTTACATCGAATTTGTATCCTTTTAGTTGTGAAGAGAATAAATCACAAACCACATTAAAAGGAGAAAAACAAAATGAAAAAGTTTATATCTGCTCTGCTTGCGGCTGTGATTGCAGTCAGTGCCGTATCGGGCTGCTCCGACAGTCAGTCCAAAACAGTTTCAACCGACGGTTCCACCTCTATGAGCAAGGTGATAGGCGCGTTGGGAGAGTCCTTTGAAAAGAGCAATTCCGGTGTGAAATTCACCTACAATGCAACCGGCTCGGGAAGCGGAATAAAGGCTGTTCAGGAGGGACGCTGTGATATAGGTCTTTCCTCCAGAAGTCTGAAAGACGAGGAAAAACAATCCGGTTTGAAGGAAACTGTTCTTGCCTACGACGGTATCGCGGTTATTCTCCACCCTGAGAATCCCGTTTCCGATTTGACACTGGCGCAGATAGCCGCTGTTTATCTCGGTGAGATAACCGATTGGAGTGAGCTCGGCGGAAAGAGCGGAGAGATAGTGCTGATAGGCAGAGAGGCAGGCTCGGGAACCCGCGACGGTTTTGAATCCATCACCAAAACCGAGGATAACTGCAAATACCGTCAGGAGCTTTCTTCCACCGGAGATGTGATAGCAACCGTTGCGGGAAATCCCAACGCTATCGGATATGCTTCTCTCGCGTCTGTCAAGGAAACCGTTAAGGCGGTTTCGGTTGACGGAGTGATGCCGAGCGAGCAAACGGTAAAAAACGGCAGCTACGCGGTTCAGCGCCCCTTTGTTCTGGTGACAAAGAAAGATGCCGCCCTCTCGAAAACGGCGCAGAAATTCTTTGACTATGCCACTTCCGGCGAAGCAAACGATATAATAACAGCCGCAGGCGTTGTTCCCGCAAACTGACTTTGATTAGAGCGTCGGCGTGCTGTCGGCGCTCTCTGTCGTTGAGGTAATTACAGATGGATAACAGGCAAAATTTTATCGAAAAGGCGGCATATACCGCCTTTCTGCTTTCGGGACTCACCGCCGTACTCTGCGTTTTGCTGATAACGACATACCTTGTCATTTCGGGAATACCGGCGATAGCGAAGATAGGCGCGGCTGAATTCTTTTTGGGGCAGAAATGGGCTTCTACCGCGGCAGAGCCGAAATACGGCATACTGCCGTTTATTCTCACCAGCATCTACGGAACGGCGGGAGCGGTTTTGACAGGTGTTCCGATAGGCTTTTTTGCGGCGGTGTATCTGGCAAAGCTCGCTCCCAAAAGGGTAAAAGCCGTAATGGAAAGCGCCGTCAGCCTGATGGCGGGTATTCCCTCGGTGGTTTACGGTTTGGTGGGAATGATGGTGCTTGTCCCCGCCGTGCGAAAGGCGTTTTCCCTCGCGGACGGCGCAGGACTTTTTGCGGCGATTCTGGTGCTGGCGGTGATGATACTGCCCTCTGTGATAAAGGTCTCGGTGACGGCGCTGGAAGCTGTTCCCAAGGAATACGAATACGGCTCGCTCGCGTTGGGTGCCACTCCTGTCGAAACCTATTTTCGGGTAACGGTTCCGGCGGCAAAAAGCGGAATAGTCACGGCGATAGCGCTTGGAATAGGCAGAGCTGTGGGAGAGGCGATGGCTGTGATGATGGTGTGCGGCAGCGCGCCGAATATGCCCGATTCGCTTTTCAGAAGCGTACATTTTCTCACAACGATAGTCGGCAGTGAAATGTCTTATTCGGGCGGATTGCAGCGGCAGGCGCTTTTTTCGGTGGCATTGGTGCTGTTTCTGTTCATAATGCTTATCAACGCGGCGCTCACCCTTTTCTTGAAGCGGAATAAGGAGGAATGACCTTGCTGAACAAAAAGCTGTCCGCGCTAAGGCGTTTTAATATAGCGTTGCTGAAGCTGCTGATTCTGCTCTCGGCTGCGGTGTTGGCGGCGTTGGCGGTGTCGGTTGCGGGGTATCTGCTTTTTAAGGGCTTGCCGCATATCTCATGGGAATTTCTTTCCACCGGCGTCAGCTATCTTAATAACCGCATAGGTATTCTGCCGAATATCCTGAACACAGTGTATATTATTATAGCAACGCTGCTGATAGTATTGCCAATCGGGGTTGGGGCGGCGATTTATCTCAATGAATACGCCACCAATCGCACTGTTGTAAAAATGATAGAATACGCGGCGGAAACCCTCTCGGGAATACCGTCGATAATATACGGTCTGGTGGGAATGTTGCTCTTTTCCAACCGAATCGGCTCCTGCCTGCTTGCGGGAGCGCTCACCCTTGTGATAATGAATCTGCCCACCGTTATGCGAACCACACAGGAGAGCCTGAAAACGGTGGAGCAAAGCTATAAGGAGGGAGCTTTCGGTCTCGGCGCGGGAAAATGGCGGGTGATTCATACCATAGTTTTGCCCTGCTGTGTAGACGGCGTAGTCACCGGCTGCATACTTTCGGCGGGCAGAATTTTGGGAGAATCGGCAGCATTGCTTTTTACTGCGGGATTTGCCCATTCGATAAACGGATTCTTTGAGGGATTGATGAGCGCAGGCTCCACCCTCACTGTGGCGCTCTACGTTTATGCCAAAATGGACGGCGAATTTGAGGCGGCGTTTGCTATCGCCGCGATTTTGCTGCTGCTGACGGCGCTGATAAATCTTTCTGCCTGCCTTGCGGGAAAATACTTTAAGAGGAGGAACGCATCATGAACATTCTCGAATCAAAAGAGCTTTGCCTTTGGTACGGCGGCAGTCAGGCGCTGAAAAGCATCAGCATGGCTGTTCCCGAAAAGAGCATAACCGCGCTGATAGGTCCTTCCGGCTGCGGAAAGTCAACCTTTTTAAAGACACTCAACCGCATGAACGACCTTGTTCCAAATGTGAAAATCAGCGGAAATGTATATTACGGCGGTGAGGATATATATTCGGCGGGGGTAAATGTCAACGAGCTGCGCCGCCGTGTGGGAATGGTTTTTCAAAAGCCGAATCCTTTTCCGATGAGTATTTATGACAACATCGCCTACGGTCCGCGCACCCACAAAATCACCTCGAGAACCGAACTGGACGAGATAGTGGAAAAATCACTGCGAGCCGCCGCTATCTGGGACGAAACCAAGGACAGGCTCAAAAAGAGCGCGCTCGGACTTTCGGGCGGACAGCAGCAAAGGCTCTGCATCGCGAGGGCACTGGCTGTCGAACCCGAGGTTCTGCTGATGGACGAGCCTACCTCGGCTCTTGACCCGATTTCCACACTGAAAATCGAAGAGCTTGCGATTTCGCTGAAGGAAAAGTATACTATTGTTATCGTCACCCACAATATGCAGCAGGCGGCGAGAATTTCCGACAGAACGGCGTTTTTCCTTATGGGAGAGCTTATCGAATACGATGCCGCGGAAACGCTTTTTTCCAAGCCGGCAGACAAACGCACCGAGGATTATATTACGGGGAGGTTTGGCTGATGAGAAGCCGGTTTGA
>CAZNJJ010000097.1:0-5343 GCA_964573335.1 uncultured Oscillospiraceae bacterium
TGCTACTCTTCTTTGAGAAATACCCCATTTGTCTGCGGCTTCTCTTGCGGACATATACTCCATCGTAACCTCCACCAATGAATAACCTATATTGCTGTATAATATTATATTCTAAAGCTCGAATAATAGCGATACCATTTTATAAAAAGTTATTAATATTTGCAACAGGGATTTCTCTCCGATGTTACTAATGCTATATAATAAATCAAACTCAAACACACAGATTTTTTGCAAATTATAAAAACGAATGGTTTTGATCGTTATATAAAAGATTCTAATCTAAAACCATTTACAAAAGACAAAAATGGCGGTCTCCAAGTAATTGACCTTAGCAAAAAGAACTTACACTTTCCGGAGAAATTATTTTTAAATGGTCTAATAGATATGGAATAGATAGAAAAAACAACTACTTCAAGAATATTTAGATAATTTAATTTCACTTTGTAAGGAACATCCAAAAGATTAGTTTTTTTAAATGATTGTCGTTTAATTGCCACATCCAAAACAAAAGCCAAGAAACACCGTAAATTCGGCATTTCTTGGCTCGTTTGTTTTATTCCCACTCCACCGTTGCCGGGGGTTTAGATGTGACATCATACACGATGCGGTTTATTCCGCGGACTTCGTTGACGATTCTCACCGAGATTCGGTCGAGAAGCTCGTAGGGGATTCGCGCCCAGTCGGCGGTCATAAAGTCATCGGTGGTTACGGCGCGCAGCGCGAGGGTATAGTCATAGGTGCGCCCGTCGCCCATAACGCCCACCGAGCGGGTGTTGGTGAGAACCGCGAAATACTGGCTCAGCTGCTTGTCCTCTCCCGCCTTGGCAATCTCATCGCGGAATATGAAATCGGCTTGACGAAGTGTATCGGCTTTTTCCTTTGTTATATCGCCGATTATCCTTATCGCAAGTCCCGGGCCGGGGAACGGCTGACGGCTCACCAGATATTCCGGCAGACCCAGTTCACGCCCGAGACTGCGAACCTCGTCCTTAAACAGCATATTCAGCGGTTCGATTATCTCCTTGAAATCGACATGGTCGGGAAGACCGCCGACATTGTGATGACTCTTTATCACGGCGGCAGTTCCCGTTCCCGACTCGATAACATCGGGGTAGATAGTTCCCTGCGCCAAAAAATCGACTGTGCCTATCTTTTTTGCTTCCTGCTCGAAAACGCGGATAAATTCCTCACCGATTATCTTGCGCTTCTGTTCCGGCTCACAAACGCCGGCGAGCTTTGTCAGAAAATGCTCCTGGGCATTTACTCTGACAAAATTCATTGCCCATCTGCCGAACGCGCTTTCCACCTCGTCGCCCTCGTTGAGCCGCATAAGACCGTGATCTACAAAAACGCAGGTGAGCTGACTGCCTACCGCTTCGGCGAGCAGCGCCGCGCATACAGAACTGTCAACTCCGCCGGAAAGCGCCAGCAGAACACGCTTGCCGCCGACGGTTTTGCGTATCCGCTCAATGGCAGTCCGCTTATAATCCGACATAGTCCAATCGCCGGAGGCTTTGCACACCTCGTAGAGGAAATTGCGTATCATTTGGGTCCCGTGTTCGGTGTGGTTCACCTCGGGATGGTACTGCACGCCGTAAAAGCCGAGCTTTTCATTTGCGATAGCTACGTTGGGGCAGGCATCGGAATGAGCGGTGAGGGCAAATCCGTCGGGAACCTTTGCCATATAGTCGCCGTGGCTCATCCATGAAATTCCGGTTTCGGGTATACCTTTAAATATTGGGCAGTTGACGTCATAATAGGTTTTGGTTTTGCCGTATTCTCTTGCGGAATTCTGCTGTGCGGGGGTGACTTCTCCGCCGAGATTGTGCGCTATGAGCTGACAACCGTAGCATATTCCCAGAATAGGGATATTCAGCTTGAAAACGGCGGGGTCAACCTGCGGGGAACCGGACTCATAAACGCTGGCAGGTCCTCCCGTGAAGATTATTCCGATAGGGGAAAACTCTTTTATCGCTTCAACAGACATCTTGTAGGGGTGAACCTCGCAGTATACATTACATTCTCTGACTCTGCGGGCAATGAGCTGATTATATTGTCCGCCGAAATCAAGTATAAGAACCTTTTCCATCGGATTTCCTCCATTCCTGACGCGGTTTGGTTTGAGAATAAAATTTAAGGTCGGACTGTCGTTTTCACGGCATTTACAGTATACGCTTTGAAAAGATTCGATGCAATAATCGGCTGAGAAAAATATTGTCGCAGAATTGCCTGACATATAAAGGGGAAAACTCATTTTCCGCTGTTGCCGTAGTTTGAGAGAACTCTCGCGGAGGGGTCATCTACGTCACAGCCCTTCCATGAGCGGTTGGGCATCCAAAAATCGGCTATCATAGCGCTTTGACCGGGATAGTATTTTTCAAATATCTCACGATAGAGCAGAGATTCTTTGGTGAATGGCTGAGCGTGGATATATTTTGAGCGCTTTTGTCTGAATTCGCTGTCTGTGTAGCGGCTCTCGGCGTAAATCTTCAGGTAGTCCACCATCGAATGACCCACTGCATCGGAAAAAGCCGCCTTTTCGCGATAGAGCAGGTCGTGAGGTAGATAGTCCCCCTCAAAGGCGTGCCTGAGGAGATATTTGCCTTTGCCGCAGCGGTTGAGCTTCTTTTCGGGGTCAATGCTCATGACATATCGCACAAAATCCAAATCGCCGAACGGTACTCTGCCCTCAAGGGAATTTACCGAGATACAACGGTCGGCACGGAGAACATCATACATATTCAGCTCCCGAATACGCTTTATCGCTTCCTTTTGAAATTCCTCGGCATTGGGGGCAAAATCGGTGTATTTATAGCCGAAAAGCTCATCGCTTATCTCTCCTGTGAGCAGAACCCGTATATCTGTCTGCTCATGTATCGCCTTGCAGACAAGATACATACCGATGCTTGCCCTTATCGTTGTTATATCATAGCTGCCGAGCAGTGCTATAACCGTTTCGAGCGAGGAGATAACATCATCGGCGGTCATATAAAACTCGGTGTGGTCGCTGCCGATATAATTTGCCGCTTCGCGGGCGTATTTCAGGTCGATGGCGTCATCGCTCATGCCTATGGCAAAGGTTTTTATCGGCTTATCAAAAAAGCGCTGTGCCACCGAGCAGACCAGTGAGGAATCAAGTCCGCCGCTGAGGAGAAAACCAATCTTTGCGTCGGCTGTCAGCCGCTTTTTTATTCCGGCGGTGAGTTTTTCACGGATATTGCGGCAGACTGTCTCGATGTCATCATGGCAGACGCTTTTCACCTCGGTAATATCGCAATAGCGGATAAATCTTCCCGCCTTATAATAATACCCGGGCGGAAACGGCATTATTTCGCCGCAGATTCCGACGAGGTTTTTCGGCTCGCTCGCAAATACGATATTCTCAGAGCTGTCATATCCGTAGTAGAGCGGGCGTATTCCGATGGGGTCGCGCGCGGCGATAAAGCTTTTTTCCTCGGCATCGTAGATGATGAGGGCAAATTCCGCATCAAGCATATTGAACATATCTGTTTTATATTCTCGATACAAGGGGAGGAGCAATTCGCAGTCAGAGCCGCTTTTAAAGCTGTAACCTCTTTGAATAAGCATATTTTTGAGCCGCTGAAAGCCGTAAAGCTCTCCGTTGCAGACAACAAAGCTGTTGTCAAGCTCAAACGGCTGCATACCGGAATCGTCAAGTCCCATTACGGCAAGCCGATGAAAGCCGAGCAGCCCCTTTTCGGTTTTGATTATCCTGCTGTCGTCAGGTCCGCGGGAAACTGTTCTGTTAAAGCATCTTTTGAAAAGTCCGAAATCGGCATCGCAGGAGCAATATCCCATGATAGAACACATAATGATTACCTCCGTAAAATTTTTCGATTACACAGGGCGGGTGTTGTTTTCCCGCGGTACCACCTGAATTTCTAACTCTTTTTGCCGTTTAACGCACGGCAGAACGGCACACCTACTGAGAAAAATTCTGTTCGGATAGCGGCTCGAAAAGTGTTTTCAACGCAGGGCATGGCGCGCGTCTTTCAGCCGTGGACGCGCTCTCTGCTGACAGGCTTGTCTGCGCTGCTTTTTTCTCAAACGCCTTTTTGAATATTCTTGAATTTTATCTTACGCCGAACAGCAGATCTCCGTAGGTCGGAAAAGGCCAATAGCTGTCGGCGGTGAGTGTTTCCGCTTCATCTGCGGCGGCGCGAAGCTCATTCATTTTGGGAATGATGACATCTCTTATCATCTTTGCCTCGAGTATGCCGCCATCGGCAATATCCGGCTTTATTATGGCGGAATCGAGCGCTTCGATTCTGCTGTCGATAGTGTCTATCAGTGCGGAAAGCCGCTTTATCAGCCTGCTTTCATATCCGCGGGGAATATCGGCATCAAGCGCCTTTTTCGCTGCGGCGGTGTTTACCAAAGCGGAGAGATAGCTCTCTATCGCGGGGAGTATCTCTTTTCTCGCCATATCCACCATGGTGAGAGCCTCTATGCGAACCACCTTGCAGTAGTTTTCCAACAGAATTTCATAGCGGGAGCGCAGCTCCGACTCGGAGAAAACTCCGTGAGAGATTAGCATTTCGATATTCCGCTTTTCCGTCAGCATGGGAATGGCATCGGGAGTTGTTCGCAGATTGAGCAGCCCGCGCTTTTCAACCGCTTCCTTTATCCAGCTGTCGTCATAGCCGTTTCCGTTGAAGATGATGCGCTTATGCGCCTTTATCGTCTTTTTGATAAGCTCATAAAGCGCCGAGTTGAAATTTTCCGCCCCCTCAAGTTCATCGGCGAATAGCTTCAGCGACTGAGCGACAGCGGCGTTGAGCATAATATTGGCGCAGGCTATCGAGTTTGAAGAGCCGAGCATACGAAATTCAAATTTGTTTCCGGTAAAGGCAAAGGGAGAGGTTCGATTGCGGTCGGTGTTGTCTCTTGTAAAGCGGGGGAGGGCATCAACGCCGAGCTTTATCTTTTTCTTTTCGGAGCCGTTATAGGGAGTGTCGTTTTCTATCGAATCCAGCACAGCGGTCAGCTCATCTCCGAGAAAGACGGATATAACGGCGGGCGGTGCTTCATTCGCTCCCAAGCGATGGTCATTGCCGGCGGTCGCCACGGCAGCTCGCAAAAGTCCCTGATAATCGTCTACTGCCTGTATTACCGCTACTAAAAATAACAGAAATTGGGCGTTTTCGTGCGGGGTTTCGCCGGGGGAAAGCAGATTTATGCCGCTGTCGGTGGAGAGCGACCAGTTGTTGTGCTTGCCCGAGCCGTTTACTCCGGCGAATGGCTTTTCGTGCAAAAGACAAACCAACCCGTGTTTAGCCGCTGTTTTCTGCATTATTTCCATAGTGAGCTGATTCTGGTCGG
>CAZNJJ010000098.1:0-5295 GCA_964573335.1 uncultured Oscillospiraceae bacterium
TCTTCATCGGTGACGGTTTCCAACTTTTCGACTAAATCGTCAAAGTTAAAGCCGCCGTTATTCATGGGGCGCGACGGCTTTTGTCCCGAATCGGGCATATCGGGGCGGTCGCCCTTTTCGTTTTCCCGCTGAAACTCCGCGGGGCGCTCGCCGTTTCTGTCGTTAGCTTTATCCCTGCCGCCCTTTTGCGGCGCGGCAAAGGCACAAACCGTTACCATTGCGGCAGCCATCATCAGCGCCGCCGCGGAAACAAAAAATCTTTTCATCATCAAATTCCCCTTTGCTGACATTTTCGGGAATAAGCCGTTCCCTTTTTGATAAAGGAAAGTTATTCCCCATGAGTAAAAATATAGTGCCAGAATATGTGAGCAAAGTGAAAAATCTCTAAAATCAATTCAAAAAGGAAATCCACGCTCCTGTCACAGTTCCGAAAAGACCTGCCAATTCGGCAGAGCAGAGCAAAAATCCCGCTGTATCGCCTGTCACCCCGCCGAACAGCTTCAGCACCATGCAGCGGTAAGCAATCGCGGTAAACAACATGAACAGCAGCGCCGTCACACCCAAAACGGAAAAAGCCGCCGCCGCCGACCCGCCGAAAATCAAAAACAACAGCGTCAGCCAGACGACAGAACCGCGTCGGCGGGCGTTTTTGGTAAAATCGGCAAGCATACCGCTTTTTCTCGCGTTGGGCAGCGTCACCGCACAGAAAGCCGACAGTATCCGCGAGAGAACAAACACCGCTCCCGCCGCTTTTTCCTTTTCGAGAGAAAAAAGCTCATGGTAAATCCCGAATGACAGCAGAAGATACACTCCGCAGTAAATCACCGCGAACGCGCCGCAGTTGGGGTCTTTCATTATTTCAAGCCGACGCTCACGACCGCGATGAGAGGATATTGCGTCCACCGTGTCGATAAATCCGTCGAGATGTATACCGCCTGTCAGCAGAATCGGCAGAGAAACCGAAACAGCCGCAAAAAGCGCCGCCCCTATCCCAAGTGCCTCGGCGGCAAAGCACCACGCGATATATATTCCGCCGCAGACAACGCCGACAAACGGGAAAAAGCATATCGCGTTTCGGGTGACATTTTCGTCCCATTCAAACTGCGGCATCGGAATAACGCTGTAAACCGAAAACGCAGCCAAAAGCGCTCTAAAATACGCCATAAATATCCCCCTTTGTTACCCTTTCAACGGCGTTTTCCATAGTGACAGCCGCCTGACAGCTTTCAAAAAGCCTTTGGTTTAAGCGGTTAAGCTCCCGCATATATTCGAGAGTGGCGCTGTCAAATCCGTCGTAGTCAAAGTGGGAAACAGTCACCGCTATCAAAACAGCGCATTTTTTCGCAAGCGACATTACCTGTTCAAAAACCGAATCACAGCCGCCGCCCTTTTCAAATATGTTGTTAGCCAACAGATTTGAAATATCCTCCAGCAAAACAACGGAATCGCTTTCCGCCTCAGCCGACTCTACATCACAGGGAATTTCCAGCGTTTTAAAGCCCAAATCCGCGCGCTGAATACGATGCTTTTCTATCCGCGCGTGATTCTCCTCGGTGACAGGGCGCATAGTCGCGATATAACAGCGTTTTTCGCCTAAACTCGCCGCCAGTTTTTCGGCAAAGCGGCTTTTTCCGCTGTTGTTTTCGCCCTCTATCAATATCATTCTGCCCATAGCACTGTTTTCCGCCTTTCAAGGGGTGAATTTATCCCCTTTTCGTATCTCTTCAAGATAGGAATCATCTATTCCCGCTTCATCAAAATCCGCCATCTCGTTGATAACGGCGCAGGCGGCATCGACTATCTGAAAAGCAAGCGGACAGCCGCTCCCCTCCCCGAGCCGCATATCAAGCATCAGCATCGGTTCAAGACCCAGTTCACGCATGGCAAGGCTATATCCCTTTTCAAATGAGGCGTGACTGGGAATAATGTATTCCCGCAGATGAGGGCAGAGCCTGACCGCGCATACCGCCGCCGCCGCCGTGATAAATCCGTCTGTGACAACCGGCTTTCTCGCCGCCGCCGCTCCGAGAAAAGCGCCGCAGAGCGCGGCAATGTCAAACCCGCCGACAGAAGCGATAACATCTATCACATCGTTTTTATTGGGGGAATTTTCGGCTATCGCACGGGAGATAACCTGCTTCTTTTTTAAAAAGTCCTCGTCGCTCAAGCCGCCACCTCGTCCGGTTACGGAATCAATATCGGCATCCAGCAGAACTGCCAAAACCGCTGATGAAGTGGTGGTGTTGCCTATGCCCATTTCGCCCAGTCCGATTATATCCGATTGGCTGTTTAACACCGTTTCGGCTCCCGTCAAAACAGCTTGGAGCGCCTGTCGGCGCGTCATGGCGGGACCTTTGGCGATGTTATTTGTGCCGAAAGCGATTTTTCGATCAACAACATCGGTATCGCCCAACACGGCGTTTATCCCTACATCTACCACAGTCACCTTACAGCCGAAACAGCGAGCCAGAACCGATGCGCCGGTTTTTGCGCGGGTGAGGTTTATCGCCTGCTTTAACGTTACCGACTGCGGCGAACAGGAAACCCCTTCCTCAACAACGCCGTTATCGGCGGCGAAAACGATAAGCTCCTTTCGCTCAAAGCGGTTATTCACCCTGCCGGTTATCCCCGCAAGCTGAATCGAAAGCTGCTCGAGCTTGCCGAGACTGCCGGGAGGTTTTGCAAGTCTGAGCTGTTTTTCCTTCGCTTTTTCGGCAGCAGCGCTATCTGCCGCCGAAATCGAGGAAATCAGTTTCTTGAGTTTTTCTTCCATCTTCGGTCTTTTCCTTTCCGACTGACAAAAACACCGGTTGGGGGGTGTCGGTATGATTTCCGGTCAAAAATTCGCTTCCGTGGTCCGATGCGACGGTGATTTCGTGCTGTGAAGCTATTAGCCTTGACAGCACCTTTTCATCAACTTTTTGCAGGAATTTTCGCTTTTCCAAGCCGTTTTTTCGGTGAGCCGCCTCATCTGCCCCATTGATGTGCAGCAAAACAAAGGGAAACCGCTCTGCGGCTTTCAGCGTGAAAAAAACCTTTTCGTCAAGGTCGGTATCGGTATCGGCGGTAGCGCCGCTCGGCTCGATGACATTCATATTCAAGGCGCGCGCCAGACCTTTAACGACATTCTTTTTGCATACAGCGGCAGATTCCGCTGCAAATTTCGGCAGGCTCGTCATAGCCGACTGCCCCCATAAAAGCATACAGCTTTTTTCATTCAAAAGGCTGAAAAACAGCTCTCTCGCCGGCTCACAGCCCCTTGGGAAAAGCTGCTCCGCCCTCTTTTCAAACATATCCGCAGGGGAACAGGTGGTCATATTTTCAAGCCGGCAGGCTCTGCCCTTCAGTATCAAAAGCGACTGATTTGAGCCCAGCCGATGATATTCAAACCTGTTATCCGCGATAGCTGTCGGAGCGGCAATCGGCGCTGCGGGGAAACCCTTTTCATCAATCGAATAACAGCTCCCCCGCAGAATAAGGTCGTCCTTTTCCACCGCTATACCCGCTCCCAGCGCTTCGATATATCCTCTTATATCTGATTTGGGAGTTATCCCCAGCAGCGACAGAATACAGCCGAGCGTTTCGGGCATATTCCCACCGCAGTTATCGAAAAAGCCTGACAATCGCATTGCGGAAAGGTTTTTGTATTCTCTCACATCAAACTCGGAGTCGGTCATTCCGTCTACAACGCAAAATATTCTGCTCATGGCGCTACACCGTTTTGTTGAGAATACGGTAAACCAATTCCATATCAACGCTCTTTCTCACAGAATCGGCGAGCAGGTCATACTGCCGCTCACGGTATTTAGCCGCGTCAAAGCTGCCGAGCAGCTGCGGGTCAGCGCCTTTTTTCAGGCAGAGCGCCGTTAAAACGGTCAGCGCGGCATCTCCCTCGTCGAATATTCCGTGGATATAGCTGCCGTAAACCTCTCCCTTTTGAAAAACCGCTCTGTCAAAGCCGCTTTGCCGCCCCATGTGTATCTCATAGCCGCAATAGCGTTTTCCGTTGAGCGGGGATAACAAGCCTTTAAGCCCGTCAAAAACGCCATCGGTCTGTCTTTGCAGTTTTTCGGCATCGAAAACCGTTTCATGCTCCAAAAGCGCCATGCCCTCTATGTCGCTTGTCTCGGCGGCTTCCACCCTGTCGGGGTCTGATATTCTTTTTCCGAGCATCTGATAGCCGCCGCAGATTCCAAAGACAGGCGTTTTTCTCGCGGCGGCTTTTTTTACAGCCGTCTCCAATCCGTTCTGCCGCATCCAAAGCAGGTCGGAAATGGTACTTTTTGTTCCCGGAATAATTATCATATCGGGAGAATAAAGTTCCTTTACGCTCTCGATATATCTCACCGAAACATTTTCATACCGCTCAAAAGGCGACATATCGGTGAAATTCGATATTCTCGGCAGCTTTATCACCGCTATATCAATAAGCCTGCGCTCGGTTTTATCGAATCGGCGGCTCAGGCTGTCTTCGTCGTCAATATCAATATGCAGATACGGCACCACACCGACCACCGGAACCTCGCAGAGCTTTTCCAGTATCTCAAGTCCCGGTTTGAGAATAGCTCTGTCTCCGCGGAATTTGTTGACTATAACGCCCTTTATTCTGCTTTTTTCCTCCGGCTCAAGCAATGCGGCGGTTCCGTAAAGCTGGGCGAAAACCCCGCCCCTGTCAATATCTCCCACCAGCAGAACAGGTGCGTCAACCAGCTTGGCAAGACCCATATTCACTATATCGTTCTCTTTGAGATTTATCTCGGCAGGACTGCCCGCCCCCTCAATGACGATGATGTCATATCTTTCGTCGAGAGTTTGATAGGCTTTCATTATCTCGGGAATAAGCTCTGTCTTTCTGCGATAATATTCCGCCGCGGTCATATTGCCTATCGGTTTGCCGTTTACTATCACCTGACTGCCAACATCGGTAGTAGGCTTTAGCAATATCGGATTCATACAGACCTCCGGCTCAATTCCCGCCGCTTCCGCTTGAACCACCTGCGCTCGCCCCATCTCCCCGCCGGAAACGGTGATAAAGGAATTGAGCGCCATATTCTGGCTCTTAAAGGGAGCCGCCGAAAAACCGTCCTGCCTGAAAATTCGGCAGAGAGCCGCCGCGATAAGGCTTTTTCCCGCGTTGGACATAGTTCCCTGTATCATTATGCTTTTTGCCAAGGCAGTCACTCCCTTTTTATCTCTTTCATTGCGGATATAAGCGCGTTGCTGTCTCTGGGCAGCTTCACCGCCGTTCTGAACCAGCCTTCGCCCAGTCCGTGATAGTTTTCACAGCTCCTTATC
>CAZNJJ010000099.1:0-5111 GCA_964573335.1 uncultured Oscillospiraceae bacterium
CATATCTATGGGATAGATTGGAACGAAGATTCCGTAGTATGGTGGCTGAAGACCTCTGAAGAGTCAGAAAAGCTTGTGCTCAAGGAGATTTCGTCAGAGTGCTTCATCAATCCGGCATATTGCTCATTCAATTACTATTACAGCAAACTCAAGCCGGTCAAAGGCAATCCCAACTCCATACAGGCCCCGTTATATCCCTACGAACTTGAACTTGACCGTTTCACATACACTCCCGTAGAATAGCTGACTGTTTGCAATCAAA
Source organism: uncultured Oscillospiraceae bacterium (assembly GCA_964573335.1). Taxonomy (GTDB): domain Bacteria; phylum Bacillota; class Clostridia; order Oscillospirales; family Ruminococcaceae; genus Yanshouia. The sequence continues at coordinate 263 of CAZNJJ010000099.1, forward strand.
TAAATCTTGTTATATTTGCAAGTGAAATAGCTTGTAATGATAGAAAACAAGTCTATACGCTTGTAGTGAAAGGAAACAAGTCTGGGTTCTTGTAAAATGGGAAATATGTACGCGGCAATATCGGCGGATATAGTGTCATCAACTTCGCTCTCGAAAGAAGCGATGATCCAACTCAACGAAAGGTTGAGAAAGTGTTTGAGTGCCCTCGAATCCCGCTACCGGGGCTTTTGGGGGCGTATAGTCAGAGGCGACTCGATAGAGTGCATAATGAGCACTCCTGAAAATGCCTTTGAGGTGGCACTCATTTTGAAGACTTTGGTCAAGTCTTTTGATCCCGGCAATTCCGTTGAACTGAAAACATTCAACAGATATGGTCTTCGTATAGCCGTCGGGATAGGAGATATGAAGACTATTGACCGAGATTTGGACATGATGGATGGCGATGCCATTTATCGTTCCGGTCGCGCGTTGAGCCAGATGAAGGGGCGAGACAAATATTCATTCGCAATCTCAATGGCAGACAAAGACGCAGAAGCGGCATTGCGGGTGATATTTACTTTGGTCAATCAATTGTTGAACAACGCTACGGCACGTAAATGCGAAACCATTCATGAAAGACTATTGGTCTCAGATACCAATAAAACCGCTGAAAGAATGGGAATTTCCGTTTCGGGAGTCAATCAGACTTTAAAAGATGTCGGCTGGGTTGCAATTGAGCAAGCAATTGCCTACTATCGGAAAATAATAAAATAACTATGAGATACTTTTTGCTATTGAATCTTATTGTTGCTCATATCTTGGGCGACTTTTATTTGCAGACGAAGAAATCCTGCGAAAACAAGTTCCGGTATCCGCTAAAGGTAAAAGTTTGTGGCTGCACGCATTTGTCATAGGACTTCTTTCGTGGATTGCCATCTGGGATGTTCGCGGATGGTGGCTTGCCCTCAGTATTATGGTCATGCACTTTTTGACCGATTGGTTGAAGTCATACGCGCAGCTGAAGATGGATGTTTTCATTGAAACAGATAAGGAAGTTGTACCGGGGGAAAACAAGCGTAAAGATCTTTGGATATTTCTCGCGGACCAGGCTGTACATCTTGCGATACTCGTTGTGGGTGCTTTTTGTTGGTTTTCTGCGAACAGTGATTGGAAACAGCCTGATTTTCTTCAGAATCTTATCATAAACCATCCTTTGTGGGTTAAGACTATAATGGGGCTGCTTTTGGTATTAAAGCCTGCAAACATTCTTATATTGCTTGTTCTTGAAAGTTGTAAAGTAGATGTCATTACATCGAAAGACGATGAATATGGTGGTTTTCATTCCGGAGAATTGATTGGCTGGCTGGAGCGGGGACTTATGCTTCTGTTTGTTGTCCTGTCACAATATGAGGCAATAGGTTTCCTTATTGCGGCAAAGTCGATACTCCGTTTCAATGAAACATCCAAGGGCAGTGAGAAATCAGAGTACGTTCTGACAGGCACGTTGTTGTTATTGGCAATGGCGCTGTGTCTGGGCATTCTTGTTCTGAAGATTGATCTGCCATCGGTTTTGTAAGAGATGCCGCAGTCCTCGCAGAATTCAGTTCGGGTCATACGGAGGTGGAAGCATACGAACTTCATTTTCAAGCGCGGTGACCAGCCGACAGGTCTAAACCTTTTCTCATTATTCTGATTCTCGTGTTTGGACTATTTCCCGATATAGAGGTTCTGCGGTTAATAATCCGCAAAATTTGCGGATTATTGACCGAAAATGATTATGTTTGCATAAATATTAATGCGTTATGTACATTCATCAGACAGACACATGGCCTCTCTTTACGTGGGATAGCGACCTCATCGGAGCTAAACTTGCCAAGGTAAACAAAACGGCAGGATTTCTTGAAGGCCGCCTGGCAGCAATCGGCTTTGATGCCAGACAGCATGCCGCAGTCGAGGCTTTGACCCACGATATCGTGTCTTCCTCGGAGATTGAGGGCGTCGTTCTCAATTCGGACCAAGTGCGCTCGTCGGTGGCAAGAAGGATGGGGGTCCATATAACAGGGGAGGTCGAGTCTTCACATTATGTAGAGGGTATCGTAGAGATGATGCTTGACGCAACTACCAAGTTTGCAGATCAGCTGACTGATGACCGTATCTTCGGATGGCACAACTGCCTGTTCCCTACGGGGAGAAGTGGCATGGAGCTGATTGATGTTGGCAAGTATCGCAGCTGTCCTATGAAGGTCGTGTCCGGCACGATGGGACGCGAGAGGATTCATTATGCTGCACCGGATGCTGAACTGGTTCCTGCAGAGATGGGCAAGTTCCTGGCATGGTTCAATGCGGAGAGTACGCCGAAGGACTATGTGAAATCCGCAGTATCGCATTTCTGGTTCGTCTGTATCCACCCCTTTGATGACGGCAACGGCCGTATAGGTCGCGCTATTGCGGACATGGCACTCAGCCAGGCCGACAACTCCACGATGCGCTACTTCAGCATGTCCCGCCAGATAAACAAGGAAAAGACGAAATACTACGACATCCTTGAGCGGAGTCAGAAAGGCTCCTGTGACATCACTGCCTGGGTGGACTGGTATCTCGACTGCATGCTCCGGGCCATCGGAAATGCTGACGAGATGCTCTCCTCGATCTTGAGCAAGTCAATATTCTGGCAGACGCACTCGCAGGTCGCGATGAACGGGAGACAGAACAAGGCGCTTAATATCTATCTTGATGGCTATGTCGGCAAACTTACCGTCAAGAATTGGGCAAAGCACGCGAAAGTTTCCGTGGATACAGCCGAGAGGGATGTCAAATATCTCGTTGAGAACGGCATCCTCGTTCCTCAGGATGGAAAGGTCAGAAACGTTACCTACGGCATCCGGATATCAACGGACAACGTATATGTACCTGGTCCGTCTGACGAGGATGTTTGATAGGAATAATACGCGGTAAGGTATGAGGGACACATTTCTATACATACGGCTTCCGCGAGCGCTTACAGCAAAGCCGGTCAAGGGGGATCCAACTCTGTGAAGGTTCCCTATGAGTTTGAACTGTAGCGCTTTACATACATCATAGGTTTTCGTAAGAGACGCCGTAGTCCTCGCCGTATTCCCGTTTGTATTGGGAGATGAAACTCTGGTAGCATACCCTTGCCTCGTCTTCGCGTGACAAAAGGCGGTATGCCTGGACTTTACTCTTGAGCGCCTCTTCATCCAGACTGTCTATATTGAAAATGATGTCGGCACAGAGTATGGCATTGGCGTATTCTTTCATGTCCAACCGGCGTTTCATCTCGTTCTGTATGACAGGTTGCACCTGCTGTTCCGTGTCATCCTTCATCTTGTCGAAAAGCGGGTCCGACTCCCCGAGCAGGAACTTTCCCCGGGAGAGAAGTCTGACGAGCAGGTTCATGTCAGGATTCTTGTCCTCAAGTATGCTCTGGAACATCAGATAGTCGCAGAAGAACGGCTCGCGACCCTTCAGCATGAAGTAACCGTCTTCGTATTCGATGGACACCCCTTCTATGCCGGACAGGGCTTTCCTGAGCTTGTTCATGGTCACGCCACGCAGATTCTTGGCGTGTTCATTGTCCTTGTCAGGCCAGAGCAGGGCGTGTATGCGCTTGGAACTCACCCCCCCCCTTGTCCCCTCCACGGAGAATGAGCAGGAGCAGGTGACGAATCCTTTCCGGGAACTCCGTTGTGATCTCGTTTCCGTTGGAGTCGTATGCCGCAAAACCTCCGAACAGGAGTATGGAGTTCGGTCTGGGCTTGAGCGGCTCAAGTGCGGCGGCGGGAATGCTGCCCCTGAGCCTGCGGTTTCGTGCCCTTTTGCGCGCTGACAGCACCACGACAACGCTCAGAGCCAGCAATGCGAGCAACAGGACGGCAATTCTCTGAAGTCTTACGCCGTTGACGGTGGTAATGCTGCGCTTTAGGGGCGGGAAGGACAGGGTATAGATGCTCACGGTCGAATCTATGTCGTTGGATGACTCCTCGATTACTGCAATCAGCTTCTGCAGTGCCTCGTCATAGTAGAGATTCGCATTGGTGAGGATTCTGTCCGAGTTCATCGGTATGACATCCGCGTATGTCTGCATCCTGCCGTCCGCAATGGAGAAACAATAGAGCTGCAGTTCGGTTTCCGTGTTGCTCTCGGGATACATCAGAGTGTAGAAGCATTCGTCTCCCGGGAGCACCATGTTCCGCACCGGAACCCTGTTCGGCTCCTGCTTGGGCAGGGTCCACAGCATCTCCGCCTCAAAAGTAAGCGGGTCAATGGCGAACAGATCATACATGTACTGGCGTCCAAGGACATGATTTCCGCTTTCATTGCCCATCCCGCCGAAAAGATATATCTTGTCAGAGACCGGATCCCATCCCGCCGATGCAAAATACCTTGGCCAGACCTCGTCGCCGGACAATTTCGGCGCCGGTCTCCATCTGTTGTCCTCATCCAGACGATAGAACGTCCCGTTATACAATTGGTTACCAAAACCGCCATACAGATAATGGCATCCCCTCAGCGTATCCGCTATGATATTGTGGTGATGCAGCTGAGTAGGGAAGCGTTGGCATGAAAGACTCTCCCAGCGGCCGTCCTGCCCGAGAAATGCCAGGGTCGGAGTGTCCGCCGGCACATCGTCCTCGTAATAAGCTTCATAGCAGAAGTATCCGCCTTTGTATGCGAAGCTGGATCCGAGGAAAGTCCTGACCGGGTTAATATTCGCTGTTTTTCTGGCCGAAATGCTGCCTTTGCCAATAGGAAAACAAATCAGCGAATCCCGTGAAATCATATACACTTCGTGGTGTTAAATGTCATATCCGCAGGTCAGGAACAGGGAATTGTGCTGAGTGTGGAGCTT
>CAZNJJ010000100.1:0-5032 GCA_964573335.1 uncultured Oscillospiraceae bacterium
TTGCAATCGTTCTCGCAGTTGCTATGGCTATGAGCCTGGCTGCTGTATCGTTCGCTGCCGGTTCTGTTACTGTTGAAGGCACCGGCAATCTTGCTCTTTCTAACTTCTTCAAGTATGACGGAGACAAGGACATTCTTAAGACCACTCAGGCACAGTATGGCAAGTCCTACTACGCTATGCTCTTTGAGGAGTCTGCTAAGACCACTCTTGCCGGCGCTACCGTCGATTCCGGCGACACCAAGGTAACCACCTTTGCTCCTATCACTGACTATGCTGACGTTGAGAAGCTCAAGGTTAAGGCTGAGTTTGAGATGGGCGAGGATCTTGTAGAGTCCATTTCTGTTGTTAAGAAGAACTTCAAGACCAGCACAGGTACTGATGTTGTTAACAGCATCGTGATTAAGAATGGTACTACCACTCTTACTGCTACCTCTACTGATTGGGATTCCGCTACCAGCACTTCCGCCGACTACACCTTTACCGCTGCTAATGCCGGTTACTACTACTTTGTAGAGATCAAGACCAAGGCTCAGACCACTACCGGCGATGCTGACATCATCGGTACTCTCGAGTTCAACCGTAAGGCTAACAAGAAGGAAGGCATTGCCAAGATCGATGATTGCGAAATTGATTTCGCTCTCAACCTCTGGTATGAGAATAACTACCTTGGCGTCGACGAAGCGAACAACAAGCTCGAAATCAAAGACAATGCAATTCTCAAGTGGGATGACCTTTACGTTCTGAAGTTCAACAGCGACGACGAAGTTGAAATCGAGTTCGGTAAGGGCGACGTTAACGAGGGTGTATTCACTGTTGACGTTTCCGGTCAGGGCAAGATGGTTGTTAACTACAACACCAAGGCTAACGAGGCTATTGCCAATGCTAACCCCGGCGCTAAGATGTTCTTCGTAAACTTCAACGGCGCTAAGTTCAACCGTGTTGGCGAGTTCGAGTACGAGATGGAGAACATGGTTGCTGCTTACAAGGTAGTAGGCGACCAGCTCGTAGAGATCAAGGGTCTTGAGATTGACGGCGAGACTGCTGTATTCAACACCCGCGTTCTCGAGAACTACGTATTTGCTGACGCTGAGCTTGTTAACCCCGTTGTTGAGGCTCCCGTAGTTGAGGCTCCCGTAGCTGACGCTGTTACCAACCCCACCACCGGCGCTAACGCTTGATTTAACGTCAAAAAATTTGCTTGGTTTGTCCGCGCAAGCGGGTCTTAAATAGCGGCTTTTGATTCTCCTTCAAGAAAGCCGCACAGCCAACAAAAGCAAACGCTCTCCGCTAAAAGCGGGGGGCGTTTGTTTTTACTGCGTTTTCGGCAAAGCTGTTGTCAACAAGGTCGGAAAATTTTACACGCTCGGGCAGTTCGCCCGCCTGTTCCATAACGGTTTGCAGTCTGTCGAAGGATTGCTCCTGCATAACGGGGGTGTCCATAAAGGCATCTATTTCGGCATGGCGGGCGCAAACCTTTTCGAGCAGTTCAAGGTCGGTATCGGGGAAGAACGGCGCGATAGCCTCGGCAACCTCTGCGGGGGTGTGCTGTTTTACCCAAAGCTGACCTTTGTATATGGCGTTGGTGAATTTCTGCGCGGTATCGGCGTTTTTATCCAGCCAACTCTGTTTGGCATAGTAGCAGGTGTAGGGAATTTCTCCCGAGAGTGCGCCCACCGAGGCGAGAACATACCCCTTGCCCTCTCTCTCCACTGCGGAAGCGGTAGGCTCAAAGAGCGCCACATAGTCGCCTGTTCCGCCGGTGAAGGCTCCCGCCATCAGCGCAAACTGCACTCCGGAATCGACATAGAGGTCTTTTTGCGGGTCAAGCCCCTGTCGGCGAAGAACATATTCCAGTGTCATCAGCGGAACACCGCCCTTTCTGCCGCCGAGAAGGTGGGTGCCGCGCAGTTTGTCAAAGGTGAATTCCTTATCCTCATTGCGCCCTACGATAAAAGCGCCGTCCCGCTTGGTGAGCTGCGCGAAAACAACGGGGTGGTCGGCTTTGCCCTCACGCATGACATAGATAGCCGCCTCCGGCCCCGAAAAGCCTATATCCACCTGCTCGGATAGAACGGCGGTCATCACCTTGTCTGCGCCCTGACCGTTTATCAGTTCTATCTCCAACCCTTCCTCGGCGAAAAAACCCTCGGAAACGGCGACATACTGCGGTGCGTAGAATACCGAGTGCGCCACCTCGCTCACCGTCAGCTTTTCGAGCTTTTGGGGAGCTTTTTCCCCCGAACAGGCGGTCAGCGTGAAAAGCGCCGCCGCCATCAGCAGTGAGAAAAACTTCTTCATCTGTATCAGCCTCCGAAAAAATATTCAGCCGCCGTTCTTTTTCAGTTTCAGCAGCCGTTCAACCCATTCTATGCAGAAGAACATCAAAGCGGCAATAAAAGATAGGATAACCACACTCGCCATAACAAGGTCAAGCTGAAAAACCTGACTGCCGTAAACGATAAGATACCCCAATCCTGCCTTGGAAATGAGAAATTCTCCCACAATCACCCCAACCCACGACATTCCCACATTCACCTTGAGTGAGCTGACTATGGTGGGAATATTGGCGGGCAGCACCACCTTGGTGAGAATCTGCCGCTTGTTTGCGCCGAAGGTCATCACCAGCTTTATCATATCGGGGTCGGTGAGGATAAAGCCGTGAAGAACCTCCATCACCGTCACTATTATCGAAACGGTTATCGCTATCACGATTATCGCCTTGGCACCCGCACCAATCCATACAATGAAAATCGGACCGAGCGCGATTTTAGGCAGAGCGTTGAGAATGACGAGATAGGGTTCGGTTACCTTTCTCGCGAAATCGAAATACCACAGCAGAATCGCGGCGAGAGTTCCCGCCATTGTGCCGAGCAGAAAACCCGCTGTCGCCTCTCCGGTGGTGACGAGGATATGCTGCATCAGTTCCCCCTGCGAAAAGAGACGAAATATGCTCTTTGTGAAGCGGCTCGGGCAGCTTGTGATAAAGGGGTCGATAAAGCCGAGGCGAGCCGCCAGTTCCCACAGAGCCATAAACAGCACCAGAATACCGATTTTGGCAGAGCGGATGAGCAGTTTTTCCCGCCTTATCTTTTCCAGCCACTCTCGGCGGGCGGGGGAGAGGGCGTTTTCAGACGTGGACATCTATATCCCTCCATATACTGTTGAAATATTCCTTAAAGCGCGGATGCTCACGGCATTTCATCGGAATCGGACGCTCTTTTCCGAAATCAATATCGTAAACCGTTTTCACTACGGCGGGGCGCTTTGAAAGCACTATCACCCTATCCGACATAGAAACCGCCTCCGAAATATCGTGCGTCACCATGAGAACCGTCTTTTTCTCCCTGCGGATTATCGAGGAAATATCATCTGCCACCGCGAGCCTTGTCTGGTAGTCGAGGGCGGAAAAGGCTTCGTCCAGCAGCAAAAGCCGAGGGGAGATGACGAGGGTGCGTATCAGGGCGGCGCGCTGTCTCATTCCGCCGGAGAGCTGTTCGGGCAGGCTGTCGCGAAACGCCCAAAGTCCGTAGGTTTTGAGCATATTTTCGGCACGCTCTTTTGCGGATTCTCTCTCGCTGCCGAACTCGGCTCCGAGCATGACGTTCTGCATTATCGTGCGCCACGGAAAAAGGCTGTCTTTTTGCAGCATATAGCCGATTTTGCCGCCGTCTTTCAGAGAAACGCCGCCCGAGGTGGGTTTGAGCAGTCCCGAAATGATGGATAAAAGGGTGGATTTTCCGCAGCCCGACGGACCTATTACGCTGACCGTTTCCCCCTCTCTCACCGAAAAGGAGATGTCGCGGATAGCTTCTGTTTCACCCTCGGGGGATTGATATGTCAAAGCCAGCCGTTCCACCGTGATAACGGGCAGAGCGGCGGTCAATTTGTTTTCCACAGGCAAAACCTCCTTAGCAGTATATTATTCAGCGGCGGCAAAATGTGTGGCAGATATTTTTTCGCCCGCAGAAAGGTGCAGTATTGGTCATATTGCCGTCTTTCGGCAGATACCGCTTTTGTGGTATACTTTCATAGTCAAAAATGCGTTGGGGAGAATTTTATTATGCAGTCTGCGATGATAGTGGCTCAGCAGGTGACGATGATGTTCCTGCTGATATTGGTGGGAATATATTCCCGAAGAAAAAATATGCTCAGCGACGATTCCGCCCGCTGCTTCAGCACCTTTTTGCTGAATGTGGCATTGCCATGCTCAATGGTATCCTCGCTCTATGTTGAGAAAAAGCCGCATCTCCTGCCGGGATTTGCGCTGGCTTTGGCGCTCGGCGCGGCTATGCACGGAATAGGCGCTCTCTGCGCCGGGCTGCTGATAAAAGAGCGCGAGGGAGAAAAGAGCCATGCCGAAAGATTTGCGCTGGTGTTCGCAAATTCGGCATATATGGCTATTCCGCTGGTTAAAGCCGCCATGGGAGAAGAAGCGGCGTTTTATCCCGTTGCCTTTGTCGCGATGTTTATGATTTGGCATTGGACATACGGCATATCCGAGCTTGGCGGAACTCTGAGCGCCGACAAGGTGCTGAAAAACCCGTGTATAATAGCGATTCTGGTGGGATTTGCGATATTCTGGTTCGAAATACCGATTCCCGAGGCTGTTATGGGAACGGTGAGATTGCTCGGCGGATTAACGTCGTCGCTTTCGATGATAATAGCGGGCGTTTTTCTCGCCGATGTGAAAATTTCGGATATGCGCGGCGGGAATATGTATTATCTGGCGTTTCTGCGCTGTGTGGCGGTTCCGGCGGTGATATTCGCTCTGCTTTGCGTCGGCGGCGTGTCGAATTGGTTTGATGGCGCGCGGGAAGCGGTTATGGCATCGCTCTATTGCTATTCCTGCCCCTCGGCGGTATCGGTGATTCTGTTGAGCGCCTCGCTGAAAAGAGACGCGGTTTATCCGAGCCAGCTCGTAGCGCTCACAACGGTGGCTTCGCTGATAACCCTGCCGATGATTTCGGCGGCAGCGGAGCTGTTCATCTGAATGTAAAAAAGCAGGTGCGTGCGGCACCTGCTTTTTTCAATG
>CAZNJJ010000101.1:0-4933 GCA_964573335.1 uncultured Oscillospiraceae bacterium
TAAAAACGACTGCAAAAGCCATTTTCCCCGCAAAACTTTCCTGACGGTTCTGTGCATAAGTGGATTATTGCGCTGCTAAGAACCGCAGGGTGACGAATTTTAAGCCTGGGCGAAAGAGCGAAACCCCTCCGTCACGGCTAATGCCGTGCCACCTCCCCTTGTAAAAAGGGGAGGCTTTAGGTTTTCCAAACCGCAAAGCCGACTTTTTCTCGCAAAGAATAACTCAAAGCCTCCCCTTGCCGCGCAAGGGGAGGCTTTTAGACGAACCCCTCCGCTTCACACATAAAAAGGGCGGCTAAAATCACCCCTCCGTCACGGCTACGCCGTGCCACCTCCCCTTTTACAAGGGGAGGCTTCTATACAAATCCCCGCACTGTTTCTCCAAACAAAAATTCCCCCGCCTTGAAACGACGAGGGAATTTCTCTCTTTTTATATCTCTACCTGCATCGGCTCGCCGATTTCGGTCTTGCCGCCCATTTCGGCGAAAACCACCCTGCCGCCGCGCTTTTTCAGCCGAACAACAAGCTCGCCCTTGGGCTGTGCTATCACAAATTCACGCTCGCCCTCCGGCTCGGACATTGCCAGAGCGACCGCCGCCGCAACCGAACCGGAACCGCAGCTGCTTTCCCAAACGAGACTGTCGGTCGCTTTGACATACACCGCGGGTGTTATGGCGCTCTTTTCACGGTCGAGGAAAATCACACCGTAGGCGGCAACCGAGTCATCATCTTTAAACAGCGCATCGGCGGCTTTTATCGCACGGGGGTCGGGTCGGGGCTGTTCCGCTACAAGGTGGGTTATTCCGCCGCAATCAACCGCAAGGCAGTCTATTCCCGACAAAACAAAGGGGGAAATGCTCCCGGGCAGCGGCATTTCGGCAAAGGAAAGTGAGCTGTCCGGCTCCACCGAAACGGTTATCGGCTCTGTCAGACCGCTGACCTCTATTCTGAACTCGGTTTTGCCGGCGTTTTCTCTCGCCAGATAAAGCGCCAGCGAACGGGAAGCGTTTCCGCAGAACTCGCCGCCCATCATCTCCAATTGAACGGTGCAATCGGAACTTTTCGGCGGGGTCAAAAATCCCACCTGCTCTGCTCCCAATGAGGAAAGAGCCATCAGCTTTGAGGAAATTTCGGCGCGCTTTTCCTTTAAAACGGGGTCGAGAACAAAAAGCGTTATATTTCCTGCGGGGTCGGCTCTGAGAATATTCAAAAGCATAGTTTTACCACCTAAAGCAAAAGTTATATCAATAGTTTACCACGTTAAAACGATTTTGCAATACGCATGGCAATAATAGATATTTTACTATCTTGAAAATGCTCTCAAAATGCCGCATAATCATAATAACAAATTGTTTAAGGAGAAAAGAAGAATGGTTTACGAAGGAGATGTCTACCGCCCGCCGAGCGAGGCTTACAGTCTTATTATTCAGGTGACTATCGGCTGTGCCAGAAACACCTGCACATTCTGCACCATGTATAAGCGCAAGCAATTTCGTGTTCGCAGAATAGAGGAGATAGTAGCGGACCTCTATTCCGCCAAAAAGGAATATGTATGGGGAGTGGAGAGGGTATTCTTAGCCGATGGCGACGCTCTCATCGTCAACACCGACGACCTTGTTTATCTGCTCGACAAGATATATGAGATATTCCCCACCTGCAAGCGGGTGACTACCTACGGCGCAGCTAAAGATGTTCTGCAAAAGAGCCATGAGGAGCTGTGCGAGCTTCGCCGTCATGGGTTGGAAATGGTGTATATCGGCGCGGAATCGGGCAGCGACAAGGTTCTCACCGATATAAAAAAGCACGTCACCGCCGCCGAAACGATTGAGGCCTGCCAAAAGCTGCGTGCCGCGGGAATAAAAATCTCGATGACGCTGATAACCGGCATCGGCGGCAGACCCGATACCGCCGAACACGCGATAGCTTCCGCGAAACTGGTGACTGCCACCAAGCCGGAATACCTCGGTTTGCTGACGCTTCATCTCGAGGCGGATACTCCGCTGGCAAACGACTATCTCGCGGGAAAATTTGAGATACTTTCCCCGATGGAATATCTCGAGGAACAAAAGCTGTTTTTGGAGAATGTTGACAGTGAGGGCACTGTTCTGCGCTCCAATCATGTTTCCAACTATGTTGCCCTTGCGGGAACATTGAACCGTGACCGCCAAAAGATGATAGACCAGCTCGAAGCGGCGCTCAAATCCGGCAGAATACGCCCAGAGCGCTATCGCAGACTTTAACGGCATTTTGAAAGGGCGGTGTATTCCTTGCAGAGAATCATGGGGCATCTGCGGCGGGCAGTGACCGATTATCGAATGATTTCTCCCAACGACCGTGTCGCAGTAGGCGTGAGCGGCGGAAAAGACTCGATTGCGCTGTTAATCGCGCTTGCGCGTTCTCGAAAATTTTTGGCGGAAGGCGGCTATTCGCTCTGCGCCGTTTCGGTGGATATGGGATTTGAGCAAAACAGCTTTGCCGAGATAGAGGCGCTCTGCGATTCTCTGTCGATTCCGCTTTATATAGAAAAAACGCAGATAGCCGATATTGTTTTCTCCGAAAGAAAGGAAACCAATCCCTGCTCACTCTGCTCCAAAATGCGGCGGGGCGCACTGGTGAATACGGCGTGTCGGCTGGGGTGCAACAAGCTGGCTCTCGGGCATCACCTCGACGACGCAGTGGAAACCTTTATGCTCAGTCTCACCCGAGAGGGGAGAATAAGCTGTTTTGAGCCGATGACCGAGCTTGAGGACAAGGGGATAACCATTATCCGCCCGCTGATATATGCCGAAGAACACGAAATCTCCCGCGCGATAAAGCGTGAGGGAATAGCGATAGAAAAGAGCCGCTGCCCCGCAGACGGCACCACCGCCCGCCAAGCGATGAAGGAGCGTCTGCGTGAAGAAGAAAAGCGTGACAGGGGCTTGAAAAAGCGCCTTTTCGGGGCGCTCTGCCGCAGCGGTGTATGCGGCTGGAAAAATGTTTGACACACGCTTTGCCGAAATTTTTGATTTTTAAGGAGGTGCTGTCGTGAATTTCAACAGCTACCCTTATCCCTCACAGCGCCGTGTTGTTTTCGCGAACGGCGGAATGGTCTGCACATCGCAGCAGCTCGCCGCCCAAGCGGGACTTGATATTCTCAAAAAGGGTGGCAACGCCGTTGACGCGGCTGTTGCCACCGCCGCCTGCCTCACTGTGGTGGAGCCTTGCTCCAACGGAATAGGCGGAGACGCTTTCGCGCAGGTTTTCACACGCGAGGGGCATTTCGGGCTGAATTCCACGGGATTCTGCCCCGCCGCCCTCTCTGCCGAAACGGTTCGCGCGGCGGGTTATGACAAAATGCCGATGACAGGCTTTTTTCCGCAGACTGTGCCGGGTATTCCCGCGGCGTGGGCGGCTCTTAATAAGCGATTCGGCAGGCTGCCGATGACCGAGCTGCTTTCTCCCGCCGTTCACTATGCCGAAAACGGCTTTGCGGTAAGCCCAACCGTTTCGGAAAAGTGGAAGGAGGCGGCGGAAGTCACCTACGCGCCCTACCGCAATCGGGAGGAATTTGCCGAGTGGTACCGCGTTTTCACCAAAAACGGAAAAGCGCCCGAGGCGGGGGAGATATTCTATCTGCCCGACCATGCCAAAACACTATCGGAGATAGCAAAAACCGATTCCGAGAGCTTTTATCGCGGCGAAATTGCAGAGCGGATAGATTCCTACATGAAAAAGGCAGGCGGCTTTATAAGAAAAGAGGATCTCGCCGCCTTTTATCCCGAATGGGTGTCTCCCATCGGAGTGAACTATCACGGCTATGATGTTTGGGAACTGCCCCCCAACGGACAGGGCATGATAGCGCTCATGGCGCTCAATATTCTCAACGGAATTGATTTGCCCTCGCTCGATGACCCGAAAAGCTGGCATATTCAGATAGAAGCGCTCAAGCTGGCGGCGGTTGATGCCTATAAATATATCTCCGACCCGCGTTTCGGCATGGAATTTACCCCCGAACAGCTCCTCTCCCCCGAATATGCCGCACGCCGCCGCGCTTTAATCGGCGAGAGGGCGATTCTCCCCGAGGCGGGCAGACCCACCGACGGCGGAACGGTTTATCTCTGCACCGCCGACAGCGAGGGAAATATGGTTTCTTACATTCAGTCGAATTTCAACGGCTTCGGCTCGGGTATCGTTGTTCCCGAAACGGGAATAGCCATTCACAACCGAGGTTCGGGCTTCTATCTCGACGAAAAGAGCCGCAACTGTCTCGCGCCCGGAAAACGACCCTATCATACACTTATTCCCGGATTTATCACCAAAAACGGCAAGCCTGTCGGCCCTTTCGGTGTTATGGGAGCTTTTATGCAGCCGCAGGGTCATTTGCAGGTCGCGCTCAAGATGCTCAACTATCATCAAAATCCGCAATCGGCGCTTGATGCACCCCGCTGGTATTGGACAGGGGAGAAAAATGTGAGCATCGAGCATGGTGTTCCGCTCTATATCGCCCGTGAGCTGGAGAATATGGGGCATGAGATAAGCTATTCGGCAGACCGTGCGCCGTTTGGCAGAGGACAGGCGATAATCAGGCTGGAAAACGGCGTTTTCGCCGGAGCAACCGACCCGAGATGCGACGGCACCGTTGCCGCTTTTTAAATTCAAGAGCAGATTTTTTAAAGGAGATAATTTTATGGCTTCACAAATCATAGTAATACTCGCCGTTGTGGTATTTTTGCTTTCGGCAATTTACATCTGGGGCAAGGTGGGAAAGTTTAACAAGCCGGTGATGAAGGAGAGCTGTCACGGGAACTGCGCAGAGTGCGCTTCTGCCTGCAAGGAAAAGGACAAACCGAAGGGCAAGTTCGACAAATACGAGGAATTCAGAAAGCAATAAAAAAAGCACCCCGAAAGGGGTGCTTTTTCGCGCCGTTTTATCGGCTTTATCACATAATCT
>CAZNJJ010000102.1:0-4102 GCA_964573335.1 uncultured Oscillospiraceae bacterium
CCAGTATTATGCCCTTCTAGGGCTTACTCAAGCCCCCAGCTTTGCTGGGGGTCATAACTTAATCTGTCAGATATTCTTTTGGGCGAGCATTGCTCTGGCGTTTTCGAGCGCCAGCTCGGTTATCGGCTCGCCGTTCATTATGCGAGCCAATTCTCTTGCTCTGCCGTCGCTGTCGAGCGGAATGATTTCGGTGAAGGTTCTCCCCTCTCTCACCCGCTTTTCTATCAGCAGGTGATGGCTGCCGAATGCCGCCACCTGCGCCAAATGGGTAACGCATATAACCTGGCGGTTTTTGGCGGCACTGTTTAATTTTGCGCCGACCTTTTGCGCCGCTCTGCCCGAAATTCCGGTATCAACTTCGTCGAATATGAGGGTGGCGATGTCCTCCTTGTCGGTGAGAACATTTTTTATTCCCAGCATTATTCGGCTCATTTCACCGCCGGAAGCGATTTTTGAAAGCGGCTTCAGCGCCTCGCCCGGGTTCACCGACAGCAGAAATTCCGCTGAATCTGCTCCGTTTTCACCAAGCGAACAGCTTTCAAATCGAATATCCATTTCCGCGGCGGGCATATCAAGGTCACGGAGCTGCGCTTTCACCTCTTTTATGAACCCTTCGGCGGCTTTCTTTCTCAAATCGGTGAGAATTTCGGCTTTCTTCTCGGTTTCTCTGAGAATCAGATCCAGCTCTGCCTTGAGCTTTTCTATCCGTTGTTCCGAAAAACTAATCTCGTCAAGCTGTTTTTCCGCTTCCTCGCAGAAAGCGAGAATCTCCTCGATGCTGCCGCCGTATTTTTTCTTCAAACGGCTTATCAAATCGAGCCGTTCTTCAATATCGTTCAGCTCATTCGGGTCAAATTCCAGCATTTCAAGCTGTTCGCGAATCTGCTGTGAAATATCCTCCAGCTCATAGCCGAAGCTCTCCGCTTTCTTGGCGGCAGAGGACAAATTTTCAATATACTTTGCCGCCTGCAACAGCTGCTCCGATGCCTGTTCTATCAGCGAAACCGCTCCCTGCTGTTCGTCATCGCCGTCCAAACGGCTTTTACAGCCGTAGAGCAGCTCAGTGAGATGCTCGGCGTTTTTGATGAGCTTTTTTCTGGCAAGAAGCTCCTCCTCCTCGCCGATAACAAGCTCCGCCGCCTTTATTTCGTCTATCTGATACTGCAAAAGGTCGATTTTTCGCGCTTTCGCGGCATCGTCGGTTTCTATTTTGGAAAGGGCGTGTTTTACCTCGCAAAGCCTGTCGTAGCTTTGGCGATAATCGTCGATAACGGCTTGCAGCTCACCGAAAGCATCAACAAAGCCCAGATGCGTTTCCGGAGCGGAAAGAATTTGGCTGTCCTGCTGTCCGTGAATGTGTATCAACAGTGAAGCTATGCTTTTCAGCATAGAAACAGTGCTGAGCTTTCCGTTTATCCTGCAGGCGGTGGAATCTGCGGTAATATCGCGTTCTATCAGCAGTTCGCCGTCCGTTTCTATCCCCAGTTCGGCGAGCTTTTCGCGAACAGGCAAAGAAAGAGCGGTAAACAGCGCCGAAACGCTCGCCTTGTTCTCCCCTGTTCTGATAAGCTCTTTTGAGGTTCTCGCCCCGAGAACCGCGCCTATCGCGCCGATAAGTATTGATTTTCCCGCGCCGGTTTCGCCGGTGAAAACGTTAAAACCCTTTTCAAAGCCTATTTCGGCCTTTTGGATAACGGCAATATTGGTTATGCAAAGCTGTGAAAGCATAAATCATCACCCTTATCTGTTTATCAGCTTTTTGAGCTTTTCGGTTATCTGCGCGGCACTGTCGCTGCTGCGGGTTATTACGAGAAAGGTGTCGTCGCCCGAAAGGGTTCCCACCACCTCGGAAAAATCTGCCGCGTCAAAGGTGGCGCAGGCGGCGTTAGCCATGCCGGAATAGCACTTCACCACCACGATATTCTGCGCGAAATCCACGCTTTTCACCGATTCGCCGAAAATCATCGCAAACTTGCCGGACATATTCGCGCTCTGCTTGAGCTGCATCGAAACATAACGGTATCTTCCGTTTTCGGAACGAACCTTGTGTATCCCCAGCTCACGAATATCTCTCGAAACGGTCGCTTGTGTTACATCAAATCCGTTAGACTTAAGATGCTCAAGCAATCCCTCCTGCGTGTCGATAGCCTGCTGAGAAATAAGCTCCAAAATCTTTGCGTGACGGCTTGCTTTCATTTTAAGATTACCCCCTCAGCTTTAATTTCTGGTTGAGTGTTTTATAAAAGCCTTTATCCTTAAAGCAGATAAAACGTGATACATATTTGGATTTTTCGATAACGACATGGCTTATCCCGTCCTGCTCCGCTATCGGAATACCGTCTGCGATAACGCAGAGCTTTGTGTTCTTATCCGGCAGCTTTGAGCGCACGGTGAGAACTCTGTCCGCGGCAAAAACTATCGCTCGCCCCGAGGAAAGCAGATGAGGACATATCGGGGTCATGTTGATGGCGTCTACCGAGGGGTCTATTATCGGACCGCCCGCCGAAAGCGAATAGGCTGTTGAGCCTGTCGGCGTGGAAAAAATTATTCCGTCCGCTCGGTATTCGCCTATCGGATCCTCGCCGCAGCTCACGTCAATATCAATGGTTCGCCCGAGATTTGTTCTGGTTATGATAACATCGTTTATCGCTATCTGCTGAACCTTTGAGCCTTCTGTTCCGTAGGCGGTAACGCAGAGTGACATTCGGTTTTCAATATCGTATGCCCCGCTTTTCAATAGGGCAAGGTCGGACAAATCGCTGTAATCGAGCTGTGACAAAAAGCCGAGTCTGCCCGAGTTGATGCCGAGCAGCGGCTTATCGAACAGCATCGCCTTTCTCGCCATGTGGAATATCGAGCCATCGCCGCCGATAACTATTATCGCGTCGCAGCGGCGCATCAGCTTTTCTTCATTGCCCTTTATAACACTGCTGTCAATTTCAAACAGGGCGGCAGTTTCGTCTGCCATCATCGGCGTTATCTCACATTCGCCCAACCGTTTAACTGTGGCTGAAACACAATCCGCGGCGTTTTTCAAGCTGGGATTGGGACAAAGCAAAACCTTTTCCATATCATTCGCTCAAGCTCGCGTGAGCTTCCTCCACGATTTTTTCGGCGCAGTCAAACTCGGTTTGCTGCTGTGGCTCCTTTGCCAAAAAGAGAAGATATTCGATATTCCCCTCGGGGCCCTTTACGGGTGAAAAGCTCAATCCCTTTACATTGAAATTCAAGGATTCAGCACAGGCGATAATCTTTTCGATAACCTCGATATGAACCGCCTTATCCCTGACAACGCCCTTTTTGCCCACCTTGTCGCGCCCCGCCTCAAACTGCGGCTTTATCAGGCAGACTACCTCTCCGCCCTCTTTGAGCAGCATATAGGCAACCGGCAGTATCAGCGAAAGGGATATAAAGGAAACATCTATGCTGATAAAATCTATCGGCTCGGCTACCTCATCACCTTTGAGATAGCGTATATTGGTGCGCTCGTAGTTTACCACCTTTTCGTTTTGGCGCAGGCTCCACGCAAGCTGACCGTAGCCCACATCAAAGGCGTAAACCTTTTGCGCTCCGTTTTGCAGCATACAATCGGTGAATCCGCCGGTGGAAGCGCCGAAATCACAGCAGAATTTGCTGTCTAACGTTATCGGGAACACCTTCATCGCCTTTTCGAGCTTTAATCCGCCTCGGCTGACATATTTGAGTGTTTCGCCGCGAACCTCCACCTTGTCGGTATCCTTATATTCCTCGCCCGCCTTGTCGCACTTCTGGTCGTTTACATAAACCTGCCCCGCCATAATCAGCGCCTTGGCTTTATCTCTGCCGGAAGCTAATCCAAGCTCGACAAGCAGTATATCGAGTCGTTTTTTCATATTCAAAAACCTGCCTTTTAACCGTTGAGCAATTTAGAAAGACTGTCGCTGTCAAGTCCGAGCGATTTGAGCGCACTGTCAACCGATGCCTGTTCAACAAATCCGTCTATCGCGCGCAGAACGGTTCTGCCGCTGTAGCCGTTGAGCGAAAGCTCTGCCAAAAACTGCATACCGATGCCGCCGTTTTTTATTCCCTCCTCGTAAAAGAGGATATCCGCCTCGGTTTCCGG
>CAZNJJ010000102.1:4112-4736 GCA_964573335.1 uncultured Oscillospiraceae bacterium
ATTCCCTCCTCGGCAAAAACCACACGCTCATATTGCGATGCCGCGTTTACCGCCGCAATATCTATCGGGACTATGCGGTTGAGCTTGATAACATCGGCTTTTTCGGCTTCTGCCGCCTGCTTCGCGGCGGAAAAGGTTCTGCCATAGGTGACTATAACGGTTTTTCCGCCGTTTTTTATCAAATCAAAGCTCTCTCCGCTCGGAATATGCCCCGCACAGCGCTCATCCTCGCTCCCTCTCGGGTAGCGCAGAGCCACCGGCGAATCAAAATCGCAGATTGCCGTTTTGAGCATATACCGCAACTCGGAATAGTTGCATGGGGCGAATACCGTGAAATTCGGCACGGTGGAAAGAAAAGCCGCGTCGAATATTCCCTGATGAGTTTCGCCGTCGTCGCCGACAATTCCCGCGCGGTCGATTCCCAAAACGATATGGCGGTTTTCTATCGCCGCATCGTGAATAAGCTGGTCGTAGCCGCGCTGCAAAAAGGTGGAATAAACCGCGAAAACCGGTATCATATTCCCTGCCGAAAGACCGCAGGTAAAGGTCACTCCGAACTCCTCGGCGATACCCACATCGAAAAATCTGCCCTCGCTCTTAAACCGCCTGCCGAAATACTGCAAT
>CAZNJJ010000103.1:0-4668 GCA_964573335.1 uncultured Oscillospiraceae bacterium
GAGGAAAAGCCTCCCCTTTTTCAAGGTGAGGCTTTAGGCTATCTTTCTCTCGCGAAAGATAACCCCATTCCCAAAAAGTTTCACGTGAAACATTCTCACAAAACTATCACACGCTCACTTTTTCGCTTTTACAAAGCGGAGTTATAGTGATAGCAAAGATTCTATCCGTGGAGGGAAGATTATGAGTGAGAATAACGATTCCGTTCAGCTTGAGTGCAAGAGCGAAACTGCCGCAGTCAGCCAAAAAGAGCTTTTAGCCCTGCTCGGAAAGGAAAAAAGAAAAAATCCCCCCAAGCTGCTTATCATTGCGGCGGCGGTGGCAGCCGCGGCGGGAATAGGTATATACAGCTTCTCGCAGAATAAAAATTCCGACAGCGGCGAAACGGTTTTCCGCAAATACACCGTGACGCGCGGCGATGTAACTGTAGGAACTACCGAAAGCTCGTCCATTTCGCTTGACCGCGAGACAATAAAATTCCCCGTTTCCACCACCGTTAAGCAGATTTTCGTCAAAGAAGGTCAGTCGGTAAAGGCGGGCGACCCGCTTATTCAGCTCGATGCCGATGAAATCGCCGCCGGATTGGTGACATATCAGCTTCAGGTGAAGATGGCACAGCTTGAATTGGAGCAGGCAAAGCTGGATAAGCAGACAAAGCTGCTGAAAGCCGAGCAGGAATACAATTCGGCGGTTTTAGAGGGGGAACTTGCGGCTGACAATCAGAATATAGCGATAACTCAGCTCGAAAAAAAGCTCAAGGACGCGCAGGAGGATTTGGAAAACGCTCTCGAGGATTTGCACACCTATCGCGACTATGAGAAAAACTACGATGATGATTATGACAAGGTTTCTTATTGGGCGGCAAAGATGGAAAGCTATCGCGAACTTTACACCGACTACAAGGACCAATACGACAAAGCACTGGTTTATGCCGACACGATAGAAGCCTACACCAAAAAAATTGAGGAAGAACAAGCCAAATCCAATCCCGATGACGACAAAATCGCCGATTGGCGGCAGAAGATAGCCGATGCCGAATCACAGCTCGGCGGGCTTTATCCCGAGGAAATTTATCAGCTCTACCAAAGCGCCTATGAACAGTATCAGGCGGCGAGAGAAAAATACACCGACCGCTATGCCGATTTCAAGGAGGACTACGACATTGAATACGGCGATGACGAGGCGCTTGCCGACAAAATCGAGGAACTGGAAAAGAAAATCGAGGATTATGCCTTGCAGTTGGAACAGGCAAAGCTGAGTCAGCAGACGGGAACCCTTTCGGCAGAGCAGGCCAAGGCTTTGAGCGAGCTTTCGGCGCAGACTGCGCTGGCGCAGTATAATCTCACCGAATTGCAGCTCTCCCAAAAGGTTGACGAAGCGCAGGAAACCTACGACCAGACTCTGCGGCAGATAAACGACATCGAAAAGAGCGTTTCAAACGACGGAATAGTCTACGCCCCCTGCACCGGAATGATAGTGAGTATCAATCTCGATGAGGGAGACGATTTTGATGTGACCTACGATGAGGATAAGGATATTCTAAACGAGGTTACGCTGCTCACCATGACCGATATATCCTCCGTTTATGTGCCGATAACCATTTCGGAAGAAGATATACTCAACATCTCGATAGGTCAGCAGGCGAGTGTGACAATGACCGCCTTTGAGGGAAAAACCTTTGATGCCGAGGTGGACACCATTTCGGTTGAAGCGGCACGTTCCGGCGCGGCAACTGTCAGCTACACCGTCACTGTGCGGTATCTGGGCGAAAACGAGCTGGATATGTATGAGGGAATGAGCGCCGAAACCACCCTTTTACAGCGTCAGGCGGCAGATGTGCTGTATCTAAACAATCAGGCTGTCACCAACACAAACGGAATAGCCACCGTCACATTGCAGCTTGAGGACGGCAGTACCGAAACAAGAGAGGTGAAAACAGGCTTTTCCAACGGGCAGTTTGTGGAAATTCTGCAAGGATTGCAGGAGGGTGATGTGGTTCTCGCGGCAAGCGGGGTGAACAGATAATGAGAATAACCGAAATTCTGCGCCTTGTTTGGATAAACATGATAAAAAACAAAACCAAAGTGCTGTTGACCTCGCTCGGAATAATAGTCGGCTCGGCAACGATAGTTCTGGTGCTTGCGATAGGAAAAGGCGGTCAGGCGGAGGTTGCCGACCAGTTCAAGAATTTAAACGCGGGCGCGATAGAGATAAAATCCACCGACCCGCAAAATGATATGGGCATGATGGAAATGATGCCGCAGATGGGCGGGTTCCCCGGGGGCGGGGGAGGAGGATTTTCCGGCGGGGGAGCGCCGGGCGGCGGCTCTGCGAGGGGAAATTCCTCAAAGCGGAACAACAACAGAAATTCCGCCCGAAACAACCGCGTTAAGCTGACAGTATCCGATGCCGCCGATATAGCGGAGCTTGTTCCCGATTTAGATGAAGTGACCCTCTTTATCAGCGGAACTACCGAGATTTTCGGCGGAGATTTGGAAGATGAGGAGAGTCACACTGTTGTAGGCGTGTTGGAAAACTACAAGGAAGTCACCAATTTAGAGGTGATGCTCGGGGAATTTATCACCGATGATGATAACGACAACACAACATACAGCGCGGTGATAGGCTATTCGCTGGCGGTGGACATTTTCGGGCACCCGATGTATGCCTACGGCGACTATCTCACCGTGGACGGAAAAAACTACGAGATAGTCGGCGTTTTGGAGGAGATGGGGGCGGTCAGCTCGGGAATAAGCTGTGACGATGCGGTTTTTGTTCCATTTGCCACCGCGCAGAAGTATATTTTCGGCAGTCAGACCGAGCCTATTATGACCGCGGTTGCCTCCGATGTAAGCGGGGTTGAAACCGCGATGGAAAACATCAGGGCGGTTCTCACCGAAAACTACCCCAAGGGGAATTTCGCGATAAGCGATTCCGGCAGTGCGATGAAAGCGGCAACCGGCTCGGCTGACACCCTCGCCATGCTGCTTTTCGCGGTGGCTGCAATCGTATTTATAGTGGGCGGCATAGGCATAATGAATGTGCTTTTCGTTTCGGTGCAGGAGCGAACGCCCGAAATAGGTATTCTAAAGGCGATAGGCTGCCCAGCGTCAACAATTCTGCTCGAATTTCTGCTCGAAGCGGTTTTGATGGGATTCGGCGGCGGAACAGCGGGAGTGGCGGTCAGCTTTTTGATAGTTCCTCTGTTGGAAATGCTCGGCATGAGGTTGGAAATGACAGCCGCAGGCTGTCTGCTGGCACTGGTTTTTGCGATGATAACATCGGCGCTGTTCGGGCTTTATCCCGCGTACAAAGCGTCAAAGCTGGTTCCGATAGAGGCACTGACACAGTAAAAGCAAAGGTCGGAAAGGAGAAATTCCATTGAAAATAAGATTTGCGGCGATAGTTTCGGCGGTGATACTGCTTTGCGGCTGTAATGCCGCCGACACGCAGAAAACAACTCAACATTCCCGCCCCGAAAATGTTGAAACGACTCAAACCGCCGAAAGACCCAAGCGGCAGGAGGGAGAAAATCATTCCCGCCCGCAAAAAGGGGAGGGGTTTTCCGATGAGAAATTAAAAACGCAAAAGCCAAACAGCGAAATCACAGCCGAGCCTGCCGCCGAAAAAACCGTTTTCGGCAAGGTGGAAAGCATAGTCGGCAACGAGGTGACATTGCTTGTCAGCGAAAACGGTGCGGAAAAGAGCGAAAAATATCTTCTCCCCGTGGGAATGAAGATAGGCGACAAGGATTTTTCCTCGGTGAAAGCGGGCAATACGCTGAAAATCAGCTTTTCCACCCACCCCGAGGACGGAAGCGAAATGATAGTCGCTGTGGAAATTTCTTCCAACAGGAGATAGGATATGGCAAATCTGATTGAGGTAAAAAATGTCAGCAAGAGCTTTGCGGTGGGGGATTCCACGGTGCAGGCGCTCAAAAATGTCAGCCTGACGGTGGAGGAGGGGGAGTATCTCGCGGTGTTGGGGCCATCCGGCTCCGGCAAGTCAACGTTGATGAATATGCTCGGCTGTATGGACAATGTGCAGTCGGGAGAATATTTTCTCAGCGGACTGCCTGTTCACCAAATGGAAGAAAAGGCGCTGACGGTGATACGCAATCGGCTGATAGGCTTTATTTTTCAGCGCTATCATCTGATTTCCACCTACAATGTTTTGCAGAATGTGATGATGCCGCTGTTGGTGAGGGGAGAGTCGCACAAAAGCGCGCAGCTCGCGGCGTTGGAACAGCTTTGCCGGCTCGGAATGAAAGAGCGGATTTTCCACGACCCGAACGAGCTTTCGGGCGGTCAGCAGCAGAGAGTGGCGATAGCGCGGGCGCTGGTGGGCAAGCCGAAGCTGCTGCTTGCCGATGAGCCGACGGGAGCGCTCGATTCCAACACAGGCAAAGAGGTAATGCGGCTTTTTGATGAGGTAAATTCCATGGGGCATACGATAGTGATGATAACGCACGACGCGCACATCGCCGAATATGCCCGCCGAACGGTGAGGATAGTTGACGGAGAGTTGAGCTGACAGAGAATTTTCATTTAGAAGCCTCCCTTTAAAAAAGGGGAGGCTTTAGGCTCTTTAAAGCGCAAAGGATAACGTAAAGCCTCCCCTTGCCGCGCAAGGGGAGGTGCCCCGATAGGGGCGGAGGGGTGGTTTAATAG
>CAZNJJ010000104.1:0-4621 GCA_964573335.1 uncultured Oscillospiraceae bacterium
CCTCCTTCCCTAGGTGGGTAGGAGGCTAACCGCCTGCCGTGTGCGACAGCGCCGAATACAGAATAGCACAAAATTCGGCAGAACGCAACGCAAAAGAACACCGATTCAAGGGCGGAACAGGCATTAAGCGCCGACCTTTCCTCCGAAATTGCAGGCAGGCAAAAAGACGACAAATTATATCACTTGATTGCGAGATATGGTATAATTGTATTGTTGGTTTTTGCACTGCTTTTTTATTTGCAACGAAAGGGGATAACCTAAATGTCCGCTGTTTCTCAGATACTTGTCACCATTCCCGCCAAGCCGCACCACAGGGAATTGCTCGAAAGCGCCGCTCCCAATGCGGCTTTCACCTATCTTCCTCAAGCGGAAGTCACCGCCGAGGTGTTGGAAAAGGCTGAGGTGGTTTTGGGAAATCTTCCGCCCGAGATGTTCAAAAACGCGAAAAACCTCAAATTTTTGCAGCTCAATTCCGCAGGCTCCGATATTTATGCCGCGGCGGGAGTTCTGCCGGAAGGAGTGGTTTTGGCTAACGCCACCGGCAGCTACGGTCTTGCCATATCGGAATATCTCATCGCCGTTCTCTTCTCCCTCTCGAAAAAGCTGCCCCGCTATCGTGACCGCCAGCGCGCCAACTGCTGGAAGGACTTAGGCGAGGTAAAGCCGATTCAGGGGACTACCGTTTTGGTGGTGGGACTGGGCGACATAGGCGGCGAATTCGCAAAGCGCGTTAAGGCGATGGGCGCTCATGTAATAGGCGTTCGCCGCAAGGGAACCGAAAAACCGGATTTTGTCGATGAGCTGTATCTCACCGAAAAGCTCGATGAGCTTATTCCCGAGGCGGATACCATTGCGCTTTGTCTGCCCAACACGCCCGACACTGTGGGAATAATGAATCGCGAGAGAATTTTCAATATGAAGCAAGATGCCATTCTGCTGAATATCGGTCGCGGATCCGCTGTTGATGCCGATGCTCTCTGCGACGCTTTGGACGAGGGCAGACTTTGGGGCGCCGCGCTGGACGTTTTCCCTGTTGAACCGCTCCCCGCCGAAAGCAGAATGTGGCAGACCGAAAATCTGCTGATGACACCTCACACCTCGGGTCAGTTTTCGCTGCCGGAAACGCTCGAAAGAATTGTTCGGCTGATGGCGGAAAATCTCGGCAATTTCATCAACGACCGCCCTGTTAAGAATATAGTAGATTCCGCCACCGGCTATCGAAAGCTGTAATCGTTTTTGATATGGGGTGATTTTATGCTGAAAAAACTGTTGATTGTCGGAGCGGCGACAGCGTTGATAGCGGTTTTGGGCTGCAAAAACGCCGCCCCCGCCGATTTAAAGCCGATGATAATGGTAGACGGCACCCTCTATCTCGATACCGGAAAGCAAATTCCCGCTGAAATAGACCCCGCCGCCGTTATCGGCGAGATAACCTCCTCAAAACAGCAGAGCGAAAAGCCGGAGCAAAACGGCGAAAGCAACTTCGGCAGCATCGGCGCCAAATATGCCCTTTGCGAAAGCGGACTTGCCGTTTTGATAGATAACGAGTGGCATCTGTTTGAATCGGAAGACGGAAAACTGCCCGCCCC
Organism: uncultured Oscillospiraceae bacterium; assembly: GCA_964573335.1. Lineage (GTDB taxonomy): Bacteria > Bacillota > Clostridia > Oscillospirales > Ruminococcaceae > Yanshouia. The sequence goes on from CAZNJJ010000104.1 coordinate 1,590, forward strand.
TGCCGAAAATCGGATTTCGATTTCCTTTCCCGCCTATGAGCCTGAGGAGAATAACCCCGCATATATCGCCGAGCAAAGCAAATTTGATTTTTCGGTGACTCTCCCCTCCGGCTGGACTCTGAGCGAGAGCCGTAACAACGAGCTGCTCCCCATCGGCGAGCTTTACACCCCGCTTTACATCTACGACGGCGACAAAATAAAAGGCTATATCGGATTTGACCGATTTGAGCCTTATGAGGGAGAAATTGCCGCCGAACAATACTATCAGTCGGTTTATTACAAGCTGAGACTCTCCCGATTATCGGTGTGGGACCCCTACACCGCTGTCAAATCCACCGAAAACGGCGAGGTGGGAACGGTGAAAATATCCTATCTCGATTACAGCCTGCTTGAGGAATCTGCCGGAAGAATGCCCGATATTCCGCAATACAATTCCAACGGCATACTCTGCTATGACAAATCACTCTGCGTCTATGTAGGAATAGCCTTTATTCCCGATGCGGTGAGCGATGATGAACTTAACGCGATAGCCGAAACTGTTTCGATTTCGACAAAGTAGACCCGCAGAATACCAAAAATGCCGACAGGCACAGCGGAATAAACCCGCTGTGCCTGCTTTTTGTTTTGGGAAAACGCTTTTTTGCCCTGTTCAGGGGCAGGAAATTTTCACTATCTTTTCTATCATGTGGTGCAAAAGCTCCGCCTGCTCGGTGTCAGCCGCCTTATAATAAACTTCCTTGCCTTCGCGGCGGTTTGTGATAAGTCCCGCGGATTTGAGCAGCTTTAAGTGATGAGAAAGGGCGGGACTGCTCATATCCATCATCACCGAGAGGTTCAACACACATTCCTCACAGTGGCACAGCAGCCAGAACAGCTTTACTCTGCTGCTGTCACCGAGCAGCTTGAATATCTCCGATATTACCGCAAACTGCTCCTGACGCGGCATATGGTCAAGCTGTTTTTCGATTTCGTTTTGATGGTCATGCGGGAGCCTGGAGATTTCCAATGTTGATTACTCCTTTTAAATATCCTTCACCCAAAGGGCGCGAACGGCATTTAAAACCGCTATGACCATTATACCAACATCGGCGAATATCGCAAGCCACATATTTGCGATTCCGAGCGCGCCGAGCAAAAGACAAACCGCCTTTACCCCCAAAGCGCCGACAATATTCTGATGCACTATCCGCATACATTTGCGGGAAATTTTTATCGCCTTAGCCACCTTCAGCGGGTCATCGTCCATAAGCACAATATCTGCCGCCTCGATAGCCGCGTCGGAACCCATTGCTCCCATCGCTATTCCCACATCGGCTCGGCTGAGAACAGGGGTGTCGTTTATTCCGTCACCGACAAAAACCACCTTTTTGCCCGATTCGAGCAGCTTTTCTATCCTCTCCACCTTGTCATTGGGCAAAAGCTCGCCGTAAACCTCATCAATTCCCAGTTCGGCGGCGATTTCTTCTGCAACGGCTCTGTTGTCACCGGTGAGCATGACGGTGCTTTTTATTCCGATAGACTTCAATTCCGATATTGCCTGCTTGGAATTTGGCTTTATTCTGTCGGAAATGGTGATATAGCCGGCATATTCGCCCTCTAAAGCGATATAGACTGTGGTTTTGGCGGTTTCATGATGGGGAACGGCTATATTCAACAGCTTCATCAGCTTGATATTGCCGACTGCCGTTTTTTTGCCGTCCACCAGAGCGGTGACGCCTTTTCCGCTGATGTCCTCTATATCGGTCACGCGGGAGCGGTCGGCGGGCTTGCCGTATGCCCGCTTCAGGCTGAGGCTTATCGGGTGGGAGGAGGCGGATTCGGCAAGGGCGGCATATTCGAGGAGAGAATCTTCATCTAAAGAAACGCTCTTTATCTCGCTCACCTCAAAATCACCGCGAGTGAGTGTTCCGGTTTTGTCAAATACCACCGTTTCCGCCTTGGAAAGCGTTTCGAGATAGTTTGAGCCTTTCACCAAAACTCCCGCGCTGCTCGCGCCGCCGATTCCCGCGAAAAAGCCGAGCGGAATACTTATCACCAAAGCGCAGGGACAGCTTATTACCAAAAAGGTGAGGGCGCGGTAGAACCATTCTCCCCAATCGGCGCTCAAACCCAATGCCGACATTCTCACCAAAGGCGGCAGAATCGCCAGCGCCAGCGCGCTGTAACAAACGGCGGGGGTGTAAACTCGGGCAAAGCGGGAGATAAACGCTTCCGAACGGGATTTTCTGGAGCTTGCGTTTTCTACCATATCGAGAATCTTGGAGACGGTGGATTCGCCGAACGCCTTAGTGGTTTTCAGCCGCAAAACGCCGCTCATGCTGATAACGCCGCTTGCCACCTCGTCGCCGACTGCCGCATTTCTCGGGCGGCTCTCGCCTGTGAGGGCGGCAGTATCGAGGGTGGAATTTCCCTCAATAACAACGCCGTCTATCGGAACTTTTTCCCCCGGCTGAACCACGATAACCGTTCCGACCTTGACATCGTCCGGTTCAACTCTGACGATAGCGCCGTTCTGCTCGATGTTGGCATAGTCGGGGCGAATATCCATCAGCTCTGTGATGCTGCGGCGGCTTTTTCCCACAGCAACGCTCTGAAAAAGCTCGCCAATCTGATAAAAAAGCATTACGGCGATTCCCTCGAGGTAGTCGCCCGTTCTGAAAACGCCCAACGCCATCGCTCCGATAGTGGCGGTCGCCATCAAAAAATTCTCATCAAAGAGCTGGCGGTTCAACACACCGCGCAAAGCATCGCGAAGAATGTCGTAACCGATAATCAGATATGGTATCAGATATAGCAAAAAGCGAGTTATTCCCCAAACGGGAATGAAATTCAGCAAAATCAGCAGCGCCGCGGAGGAGATTATTCTGTAAAGAACTTTTTTCTGCTTTTTGGTCAAGGTGAGTCACCCTTTCGATGATGATTTTGTATAAAGCCGCCGCTTGTTGTGCAAGGGGCGAAGGGGTTCGTCTGAAAGCCTCCCCTTGCCGCGCAAGGGGAGGTGCCCCGATAGGGGCGGAGGGGTTCCCCTCGTT
>CAZNJJ010000105.1:0-4566 GCA_964573335.1 uncultured Oscillospiraceae bacterium
AGTGACTGGCTACGAACCAGTAGGCCAGGGGTTCGAGTCCCTTCTGGCGCACCACAAAAGACCATCGCTGTTGCGGTGGTCTTTTGTTTTGTTCTAAAGACAGTTTTCTTAATCGCTGTGGACTGATAATATAATTTGACATTATTCGCCATATTGTGCTATGCTCTTGGGAAAATAAGGATTTATGGGGCGGTAAAAGTGCTTGTAAAGGAAAGACCCAAGCTGACTACATCGGAAATAATCAATCACATGAAAAGGCAGGGCATCAGGTTTGAGATTGCTTCTGAGCAGGAAGCATATACCTTTCTCACGCAAAACACCTACTATTTTAAGATAAAAGCCTACAAGAAGATATATGATGTATATTCCGAAAACAGTGAAAAGCGCGGGCAGTATATAAACCTTGATTTTGCTTATCTCAGAGAGCTTTCCACCATTGATGCCGCTTTCAGAAAGTTTATAATAAAAGCCTCACTTGATATTGAACATTTTCTTAAAGTTCAACTGCTGCGGCATTTTGACAGCAATGAAAAAGAAGACGGCTATAACATAGTAAATAAATATTTTGAGCGCTATGGCGTAAAAGGGGAAATAGCACAGAGGAATAACAGCTATGTATGCTCCGGACTTATTGAAAAATACAAGGACGATTTTGCTATATGGAATATCGTTGAGGTTTTGACCTTTAAGCAGTTTATAGACCTGTATGAGCTTTATTTCAGGGAATATCCGTGCAAAGAGAGCATGGTTAATATGCTCATGCCGATAAAATTCCTCAGAAATGCGGCGGCGCACAACAACTGCCTTTTGAACAGGCTGAAGGATTTTCCTGAGGACGGCAGAATAACCAAGGAGATTCAGCCTAACAAAAAGGTGATGAAATTTGTTTCGGAGATAAAAAGCATCAGCGCTCTTGTTCGCAATTCCAAGCTGCAAAACCATGTTATACATGATTTTGTGACGCTCATATATGTTCACGAAAGAATTGTCACAAGCGATAGAACCAAGGAGCATTTTCATGCCGAGCTGCAAGAGCTTATTGAAAGATTCTTTAAGCATAAGGAGTATTTTGAAAAGAATCAGCTTATAATGTCCTATTGGATTTTTTTGAAGAAAGTTGTTGACTTTGTAACCTCAAAGTAATAATATAGTAGGGTAGAACAAAAAAGCGTTCCGCTTTTTTAGCCGGGTTGGTGCCTGCACCGACTCGGTATTTTTTATTGCCGTCGAAAGATGCAACGATAAAAGACCATCGCTGTTGCGGTGGTCTTTTGTTTTGTTTAAAGACAGTTTTCTTAATCGCTGTGGACATATCATAAAAGCAAAACAGCCGCGTTGGAATTTGAAATCCCTGCGGCTGTTTTTCGGTTTTTATGAGAAAAAGCGGTGAAAGTCTTATGTGAAAAGGCTTTACTGCTCGGAATACAACCCCTCTGCCGCATCGAGAAAGCGGCGAATGGCGGGAATTGAATCCTTGTCGTTTTTAAGACGGAGGGAGATATAGGGCTTTTCGCCCGCGCTCACCAGAACCTGACCCTTGAGGGCGGAGGCGACAGTGACCGACAGCTCTGGGATAAGATGCTCGAAATAGAAAAGCATCTGACCGTTGCGCTGAGAAATCTCCTTTACGCCGAGAGCAGCGGCGCGGTTTCGCACCAGTGCCACATCTACCAGACCGGCAACTGTTTTGGGCGGGTCGCCAAAGCGGTCGATAAGCTCGTCGATTACCTCGGCGGCTTCTTCCTCATTGGAAATGGCGGCTATCTTTTTGTAGATGTCCAGTCTGAGGGCGAGACTGTCGATATATTCCTCGGGGATATGCGCCGCAACGGGAATGTCAACCTGACATTCGCAGGTTTTTTGAATCGGCTCGCCACGGGATTCGGCTACCGCCTCGGAAAGCAGGCGCAAATACATCTCGTAGCCGACAGCTTCCATGTGACCGTGCTGCTGCGCCCCCAAAACACTGCCCGCGCCGCGTATTTCCATATCGCGCATGGCGATTTGAAAGCCCGAGCCGAAGGAGGTAAATTCCTTGATGGCGTTGAGCCGCTTGGTGGCGATTTCGGTGAGGGCTTTCATCGGGCGGAAGGTGAGATAGGCAAACGCCCGTCGGGAGGAGCGGCCTACTCTGCCGCGGAGCTGATAGAGCTGCGAAAGTCCCATGTTATCGGCGTTTTCGATAATGAGTGTGTTGCAGTTGGGAACATCTACACCTGTTTCTATTATGGTGGTGCAGACGAGAATATCTATCTCACGGTCTACAAGCCGCTGCCAGATGCGAGAGAGCTGTTCCTCGGTCATTTTGCCGTGAGCGGTGGCTATTACGGCATCGGGGAGCATTTCGCGCAGTCGGGCGGCGCAGGAATCAATAGAGTCGGTGCGGTTGTGCAGATAAAACGCCTGACCGCCGCGGCGCAGTTCCCGCTTGAGGGCATCGCCCAATATCGCCCAGTCGTGTTCTATGACGTAGGTTTGCACGGGGTGGCGGTCCTGCGGCGCTTCTTCGATGATGGACATATCGCGTATTCCGCTCATTGCCATGGAGAGTGTTCTGGGAATGGGGGTGGCGGAAAGTGTGAGAACATCAACCGATTCCCTCAACTGCTTGAACCGCTCCTTGTGCGCCACACCGAATCGCTGTTCCTCGTCAATGATGCAGAGTCCCAAATCCTTATATTCAACGTCCTTTTGGAGCAGGCGGTGGGTTCCGATGATGATGTCCACCAATCCGTTTTTGACATCTTTGATGATTTCAGCCTGCTGTTTCGGCGTTCTGAAGCGGGACAGCAGTTCTATTCTGATGGGGAAACCGTCCATTCTTTTGGTGAAGGTTTGAAAATGCTGCCATGCCAAAATGGTGGTGGGAACAAGCACGGCGCACTGTTTGGAATCGTTTACGCATTTGAAAGCGGCTCTTATCGCTACTTCTGTTTTGCCAAAGCCTACATCTCCGCAGAGCAGTCTGTCCATCGGGCGCTCGGACTGCATATCCTCCTTGATTTCCTCGATACAGCGGAGCTGGTCGTCTGTTTCCTCATAGGGAAAACGCAGCTCAAAATCACGCTGCCAGTCGGAATCGGGAGAAAAGGCAAAGCCCTTGGCGTTCAGCCGCTTTTTGTAGAGGGCGGTAAGCTCCTCTGCCATATCCGCAACCGCCTTGCGGACACGCGCGCGGGTTTTCTGCCATTCGGCAGAGCCGAGCTTGGATATTTTAACTACGCCGTCTTCCGACTTGCCGATATATTTGCTCACCAAATCGAGCTGTGTAACCGGAACAAAGAGGGTGTCGGTTCCCTGATAGCGAATCTTGATATAATCCTTGGTGACGCCGAGAACCTCCCGCTTTACAATTCCCGCGAAAACGCCTATTCCGTGTGTGGTGTGAACAACATAATCCCCCTCGGTGAGGTCGGAGAGGGAACGGATAGCCTCGCCCGCCTTTCTGCGGCGTTTCAGCTTGCGGGCGGGGGCGGCGGCTCTCGCGTGGGAGATGACAGCGGTTTTGTCATCGGGGTATTCAAAGCCGGAGGAGAGGGTGAGGTCGGTCACGGTTACACCGGCGGAGCCGTCCGGCTTTTCTTTGTATTGGGCGAAAATGCCCTCGCCTGCCAAATCGCTTATCAGCGCGTCGCAGCCGCGGCGGGTGGGCAAAAGAACGGTGACTGAATATTCGTTGTGAAGATAGGGACGCAAATCCTCCATGAGATTTTGCAGCTCGCCGCCCCATGGAGCAAGGGCAAGAGCGTGGATATTCAAAAGCCCGCGCAGCTTCAAATCGGGGATAGTGCGGGCGAATGTGTCCATGATAACGCTGCGTCGGTCGGAAACCTCGCAGAGCAGGTCATCGAAATCGCCGGAAAAGCGCTCACAGCCGACAAAGCATATTCCCTGCTCCATCAGCGCGGTGACATCCTGATTCTGCTGCCAGAGAGCGGCGTTGAGCGATTCTCGGCAGGCGGCGGGGTCGGAGAGGATAAGCAGACCGTTTTGCGGCAGATGATCAAGCAGGGTGTAGGGTCTGCCGTAGAGAACGGGAAGAAATCTGTCGAGCGAGCCTTGCGAGATGTTGTTATCCGAGCTTTCGGCTATTCTGTTTAGCTCGGCTTTTGCCGCCTCGTTTTTCTTCTGCTTTTTGATAAGCGACTCGATAATGGGGCGCAGACCTTCGGCGGGGGCGAGCGCTTCTCTGGCGGGGGTTATCATTATCTCATCGGCAAAATCGCCGCGGCGCTGTGTTTCGGGGGAGAAAAAGGTTATGGAATCAATATCGTCGCCCCAAAATTCCACTCTGACCGGTTCCGGCAGAGAGGGGGAGAAAAAGTCTACTATTCCGCCGCGAACGGCAAAGGTGCAAACTCCCTCCACCTGTTCCGTGCGGGAATAACCCGCTGTCGCCAGCAGTTCGATAAGTCCCTGCTGACCGCCGGTAAAGCTCCCCTTCAGCAGCGCGCTCCTCTCGGTGAGCGCTTCGGGTCCGATTGTGTACTGCATAGCCGCTTCCGCACTCGAAACCACAACGGGAGAGCCGTTTTTGAGCGATTCCATGCAGCCCATGCGTAAAAA
>CAZNJJ010000106.1:0-4391 GCA_964573335.1 uncultured Oscillospiraceae bacterium
AATCAAGGGCGGCGGCAAAATGCCCCCGCCCTGTTTTCAAGCTCTTTAGTTTTTAAGCTCCTGCAAAAACGCTTCTATTCTGTCAAGCGCCTTGGTGAGATGTTCCATCGAATATGCGTAGCACATTCTCACATGACCCTCGCCGCTCTCGCCGAATGCGTTTCCGGGAACGACCGCCACCCTCTTTGAATAGAGCAGCTTTTCGCAGAACTCCTCGCTCCCCATTCCCGTAGATTTTATCGAGGGGAACACATAGAAAGCGCCCAACGGCTCAAAGCAGTCAAGTCCCATATTGTTGAGCCTGTCCACAACCATTCTGCGGCGCATATTGTATTCGTCGCGCATTGCCTCTATCGCGTCGTCACAGTCGCGCATGGCAACTATCGCCGCAAACTGGCTCATGGTGGGAGCGCACATTATGGCAAACTGATGGAGCTTTAACATCTGCTCTATCACAGGCTTGGGGCCGCAGGCATAGCCGAGCCGCCAGCCGGTCATGGCATAAGCCTTGGAGAATCCGTTTACAACTATCGTGCGTTCTTTCATTCCGGGGATATTTGCGATGGAAACGTGCTTTTTGCCGGTGTAATTAAGCTCGGCATAAATCTCGTCGGAAAGAACCATTATATCGGTTCCCTTGAGAACCTCGGCGATAGCCTCGAGCTGCTCTCTCGACATAACTCCGCCGGTGGGGTTTGAGGGAAAAGGCAGAACCAGCAGCTTTGATTTCGGGGTGATAGCCGCTTTCAGCTCCTCGGGTGTGAGCGAGAATTTGTTTTCCGCTTTGGTAGCTATCGGAACCATCTTCGCGCCCGACATCTCGGCAATGGGGCCATAGCACACAAAGCTCGGCTGAACCACCATTACCTCATCTCCGGGACCTGCTATGCAGCGTATGCACATATCAATCGCTTCCGAGCCGCCTACGGTGACAAAAAGCTCGTCGGGGTCGTATTTCAAATCGAATCTGCGGTCGAGATAGTTGGAAATCTCTTTTTTAAGCTCGGGCATACCCGCGTTTGCGGTATACCATGTTTTGCCCTCCTCGAGCGAATGGATAGCGGCTTTTCTCACGGGCCACGGTGTTTTAAAATCAGGCTCGCCGACTCCCAGCGAAATAGCATCTTCCATTTCATTTGCGATGCTGAAAAATTTTCTGATGCCCGAGGGTTTTATATTCTTTATAGCGGGCAGAAGTATCTTATCGTAATCCATTAAAGGCTGTCCTCCCTGAAATCTTTATCCTTTTTGGTCACAATGCCGCGCTCCTTGTAGGTCTTGAGCAAAAAGCTGGTGGAAGTGGACTGCACTCCCTCGAGCGGCGACAGGCGCGATGCCACAAACATCGCTATCTCCTGGAAAGTCTTTCCCGAAACGGTGAGCGAAATATCGTATGCTCCGCTCATCAGCGAAACGCTTTCCACCTCTTCAAAGCCGGCAAGCAGGTCGGCAATATCATCGAATCCCATTTTGCCGTTAAGCGATACTTTAACCGCGATTTGCGCGGTAACATAGTTGCGCTCGGTCTTTTCCCAATCGACAAGGGCGGTGTATCCCTTGATGGTGCCGTTTTCCTCCAGCTTGGCTATCTCGGCTCTGACAGCCTCCTCGGTCATTCCCGCGGCAACGGCTATCTCTTTATCGGTCATTCTCGCGTTTTTATCAAGAAGCATAAGAATATCGTTCATAAAAATTACTTCCTCTCAAAAATTATATATCACGAATACTTTCGGCAGTGAAATCAAATCCACAGGGACGTATGCTGGGTAAACCGAGCATATAAAGGTCGGTCGCGCGCGACTCCATTTCCACCATTTCGGCACAGCGGGAGTTTATCTTGCTCAAAAACGCTATCGAATCGGAAACCGGCAGCTTTGCCGTGGTTTTCATGGCGGCAAGTATCTCTCTGCCCCGCGCGTTAAAGCCGAGAACACGGATATAGGGCGGCGGCTGTCTGCCCAAATCATCGTTAAGCCCCAAAAACGCCGACATTATCACCCGTCGTATTCTGGCGGCGGTATACCGCTTTGACTTTGCGAAGGAATATACCTCCTCCATCGTACACGCCTGCCTTATCGCGGCGCAGATGCGGTTTTCTATTCCCTCGGAGATGTCGGGCAGCCGCATCAGCTCGGAAACGGTCATTCTGCGTAGAACGCCCAGCATCATAGTCTCGAGCTTGTCGCTGTCAAAGGGGGCAAATCCGCCCACAACAGCGTCTTTAACCGCCTTTAGAGAATCGCCCGGCATAAATCCGGTCAGAGCGTTTGCTCCGCCCGAGCGCATCAGCGCCCTCAAAAAGGAAGCCGAAGCTATCTCCCCTTTGGCTTTTTTCTCATCATGCTTAACGCCTATCCGATTTACGGCAAAGGGGGTTATTTTGCTGTTGATAAGCTCCAACTGGCGAATATATTCCACTGCAAGCAGGTCGTTGGGGGTTCCGAGCGTTTCGGCGATTTCGTCGCCGCAAAGCTCGCTCACCGCCGCCTGTCTCGCTCGCGCAAAGGTCATTCCCGTTGAGAGCAGCTCGTTCATTCGCTCGCAGACAGCGGGGTTATCCACCGCTCGCGCGGCGGCTTGAAGTATAGACAAATATCCGGACTCGCTGCCAAAGGACAATACGTCCACGCAGCCCATTCCCTCGGCAATATTAGCCACGCCGAAAGCAAACCGCTGTGCGGTAGCCATGGCATAGGGCAACGGCAGCTCCACTATCAGGTCGGCACCGCCCGCAAGCGCCGACCTGACTCGGGCTCGCTTTTCTATCGCGGCGGGGGTTCCGCGCTGGGTAAAGTTTCCGCTCATGATAACGGCGACATGAGTAGCGCCCGCCGCTCTGGTTTCCGCTATCTGATATGCGTGTCCGTTATGGAAAGGATTGTATTCCGCGGCAATGGCTGCAACCGTCATCATTCTGTTCCCCCTTTCAATCACAAGGACAAGCGAGACTTAAATTATATCTTCCTGCCCTTGAACTTTTTGCAAATATATAATATTATAGTATTTATAGACAATCTAGTCAAGAAAATCCCTTCCGCGTCAAAGCGGAGCATTATGACCTTGTTTTCAGTTTATTCTTTTCGCGCAAACTAAAGGAGGAAAAACAGCAATGAAAATTCTTGTAATCAATGCGGGCAGCTCCTCGATGAAGTATCAGCTCATTGATATGGATACCGAGAAGGTAATCGCAAAGGGCAACTGTGAAAGAATAGGCGCAGGCGGCTTTATCAGCCATAAGCTCGCCACCGGCACCAAAATAGAATTTGAGGCCAGCTTCCCCACCCATGCCGAGGCATTTGCCGAGGTAGTTTCGCTGCTCACCGAGGGCGAGCATAAGGTCATCAACGATATTTCCGAGATATCCGCTATCGGTCATCGCGGCGTTCACGGCGGCGAAAAGTTTGCTTCTTCGGTTCTCATCACCGATGAGGTAATGAAGGCTATCGAAGAGCTTTCCGACCTTGCTCCTCTCCACAACCCTCCCGGTCTCACCGCTATGAAGGCGTGCCGCAAGGTATTCGGCGAGAATATCCCGATGGTAGTTGTATTCGATACCGCTTTCCATCAGTCGATGCCCCCCAAGGCATATATGTACCCCATTCCCTATGAGTATTACGACAAGTACAGACTCCGTCGTTACGGCTTCCACGGAACCAGCCACCGCTTTGTTTCCCACAGAGTTTCCGAGCTGATGGGCAGAGACGATATGAAGGTTATCACCTGCCACCTCGGCAACGGCTCCTCTATCACCGCTATTGATTCCGGCAAGTGCGTTGACACCTCGATGGGTCTTACCCCCCTCGCCGGCATGATGATGGGCACCCGCTGCGGCGTTATTGACCCCTCTCTCGTAAAGGTAATGTCCGAAAAGTCCGGCTACAACCTCAACAAGGTCATTGATATTCTCAACAAGCAGTCCGGTCTTATCGGAATTTCGGGCGTTTCCAGCGATATGCGTGACCTCCATGCCGCCGAGCAGGCAGGCAACGAGCGCGCAAAGCTCGCCATTGATATGCTCTGCTATCAGATTAAGAAGTATATCGGTTTCTATTCCGCAGCTATGGGCGGACTTGATGCCATCTGCTTCACCGGCGGCATCGGCGAGAATGACGATATTGTTCGTGCCCGCGTTCTCGAGAACATGGAGTTCCTCGGAATACAGGTAGACCTTTCCAAGAATGAGGGCTGCCGTGAGGAGCGCTGCATCTCCGCTCCCGAATCGAGAGTTAAGGTTTGGGTAGTTCCCACCAACGAGGAATTGCTCATCGCACGCGATACCAAGGCTATCGTAGAGGCACTCTGATAACATTTTGCAGAAAAAGACTCTTTCGATTTTTTGGACTGCCCCAGTTTGTACGGACAGCACAAAAAAGCCCCCTGGTAGGGAAATA
>CAZNJJ010000107.1:0-4371 GCA_964573335.1 uncultured Oscillospiraceae bacterium
ACCCCACCGAAATCGAGCCTTTCGGCGGTGCGGCAACCTGTCTCGGCGGCGCTATCCGCGACCCCCTCTCCGGCAGAAGCTATGTCTATCAGGCAATGCGCGTAACAGGCGCGGCAGACCCCCTCACCTCCATCGCCGAAACCATGCCCGGCAAGCTGCCCCAGCGCAAGATAGTCACTCAGGCGGCGGCAGGATATTCCTCTTACGGAAATCAGATAGGTCTTGCCACCGGACTTGTAAACGAGATATACCACCCCGGCTATATCGCCAAGCGGCTTGAAACAGGCGCCGTTATCGCGGCAGCTCCCGCCGAAAACGTTATCCGCGTCTGCCCCGAGCCTGGAGACGTTGTGGTTCTGCTCGGCGGCAAAACAGGTCGTGACGGCTGCGGCGGCGCTACCGGCTCCTCCAAGGCACATTCCACCGAGAGCCTTTCCGCCTGCGGAGCCGAGGTTCAAAAGGGAAATGCCCCCGAAGAAAGAAAGCTCCAGCGCCTTTTCCGCAATGCAGAAGCCGCAAAAATGATAAAGCGCTGCAACGATTTCGGCGCGGGCGGCGTTTCGGTAGCTATCGGCGAGCTTGCCGACAGCCTTGATATTGACCTTGACCTCGTTCCCAAAAAATACGAGGGACTTGACGGCACCGAGCTTGCCATCAGCGAGTCGCAGGAGAGAATGGCGGTAGTTCTCGCCCCCGAAAACGTTGACCGTTTCCTCGAAATCGCCGCCACCGAAAATCTGAGCGGAATCGCGGTCGCCAAGGTGACCGACACCGGCAGAATGACTATGACCTGGCGCGGCAAAAAGATAGTAGACCTCTCCCGCGAGTTTTTGAACACCAACGGCGCGCAAAAGCATATCTGCGCCCGTGTCACCGCTCCCGCTCCCGCCGCGAGAACGCTGGAATACTTCCCCTTTGCCGAGCGTGTTCGCCGCATGGCATCAAACCTCAACGTCTGCTCGCAGAAGGGACTTGCCGAGCGGTTTGACGGCTCTATCGGCGCGGGAACCGTTCTCTTCCCCTTTGGCGGAAAGTATCAGGAAACCCCGATACAGACCATGGCGGCTAAGATACCGGTTCTCCACGGCGAAACCGACACCGCCTCCCTCATGTCCTATGCGTTTGACCCCTTTATTTCCTCCCGTGACCCCTACACCGGCGCTGTCACCGCGGTTTGCGAGTCTGTCGCCAAGGTGGTTGCGGCAGGCGGTTCTAGAAAGCGCTGCTGGCTCACCTTCCAGGAATATTTCGAGCGCCTGCGTCATGAAGATGTTCGCTGGGGCAAGCCGCTCGCCGCTCTGCTCGGCGCGCTCGATGCACAGCTCGCCCTCGAATGCGGAGCTATCGGCGGCAAGGATTCCATGTCCGGCAGCTTTGAGCAGATAGATGTTCCCCCAACACTTATTTCCTTTGCCGTTTCCACCGCAAAGGCATCCGATATAATCTCCCCCGAGTTTAAAAAGGCAGGCTCGCAGATAGGTCTGCTGCTCCCGCCCACCGATGAAAACGGCGTTCCCGATATGGCATCTGTTCGCCGCCTTGTCGATGACCTCGAGAGCAAGATAGCCTCCAAGAGCATCATTTCCGCATGGGTCTGCTCCGCGGGCGGAATTATGGAGGGTCTTTTCAAAATGGCTCTCGGCAACCGCATCGGTGTCAGAATCGAGCGTGACTTCGCCGATGATTTCTGGTTCGACCGCCAGAGCTGTGCTATCCTTGTGGAATTTGATTCCGACAAGAACGAGCTGATGAACGAGGCTGTGATAATCGGTGAAACCATTCCCGAATATGTTATCAGCAAAAACGGCGAGAATATAGACCTTGCCGAGGTATTCGAGCTTTATGCCGAAAAGCTGGCTCCCGTTTATCCCTATCGCCTGCCCACCCCCAAGACGGCGCTCCCCACCTTCAGCGACAATGGGGTTGAAAAGCGTGTTTCTCCCGCGATAAAGCTCGCCCGTCCGCGCGTTCTGGTTCCGGTGTTTGCCGGCACCAACTGCGAATACGACACCGCCCGCGCCTTTGAAAAGGCGGGAGCCGAGGCAAACATCTTTATCGTAAAGAATCTCTGCGCCGCCGATATAGAGTGGTCTGCAAGAGAATTTGAGCGTCTCATCCGCGAGAGCAACATTATCGCCGTTCCCGGCGGATTTTCCGGCGGCGACGAGCCGGACGGCTCCGGCAAGTTCATCACCGCTTTCTTCCGCAATCCCCGCATAGGCGAGGCGGTAGCCGATTTGATGGATAACCGCGACGGTCTTATGCTCGGAATATGCAACGGATTCCAAGCGCTGGTAAAGCTGGGTCTTGTTCCTTTCGGAAAGATTTGCGAACCTGATTCCGACTCTCCCACCCTCACCTTTAACCGCATAGGTCGTCATCAGTCCAAGCTGGTAGCAACGAGAATATGCTCCACCCGCTCTCCGTGGCTGATGTATAACGAGGTGGGCGATATTCACATGATACCCGTTTCGCACGGAGAGGGCAGATTTGTGGCATCTCCCGAGCTGATAAACAAGCTCGCCGAAAACGGTCAGATAGTATCGCAGTATGTCGAGTTGAGCGGCAAGCCCACCCTCGACACCGAGTTTAACCCCAACTTCTCCGAGTGCTGCATCGAGGGAATCACCTCTCCCGACGGCAGAATACTGGCGAAAATGGGTCACTCCGAGCGAATCGGCGATAATATCCACAAGAATATCCCCGGCGCAAAGGATCAAAAGCTCTTCCTCGGCGCGGTTCACTACTTCACAAAATAATCGGCGCAAGCCGAAAAAAAGAGTGATGAAGCTGTCAGCTTCATCACTCTTTTTGTTTTGATTTAACCGAAAGATTCAATCTCTGTATTCCACTATCTTTTCAAAAACGGCGGTCATTCTGGGAGAAATTATCCTGTCGATATGGTCCATTCCGAAATACCAGTGCTTATAGTTCACCGTTCTCGCGGCACTTCCCAAAAACGCGGTCAGCGCGTTGATGCTCTCTTTCTGCGCATTGATAAGCCCCAGCTCCAGTCTCGGCGGCTGATGGCTGATGATAACGTCAACGCTGTTATCCGCCTCGGCAAGAACCCGCTTGGCGCTTTCTATCTCGTCAAAATCCGGCAGCTCTCTCCGCCACCAGTTCACGCCCTCAACACGCTCATCGGCATCGCTGCTCTCTCCGCCGCCTATGGCGAAAACGCTCACGCCGTCAATATTGTATATCCTCCCGCGCGAAAGCCAGAATACGTTTTTCGCAAGCCGCTTTACCCTTGCCCCAAACAGTTCCTCCTCGGGGAATTGCTCCAACAGGTCGAGATTGTCATGTGTTCCCTCAACAAAAAGGATATTGCAGGCACAGCGCTCCAATTTGGAAAGCTGTTTCTTCTCCCGCTCGCTTCCGTCCCAGACAAATCCGAAATCGCCGCACACCAAAACGGTGTCGTTGTATTTCGGAAAGAGCTTTTTAAACTGTTTGAATCGGTCTGCGTTTCCGTGGGTATCTCCGGTTATGTAGAGCATTTTTCTCACCTTGGAATTTATTTTTTGGCTTTTTCGATAGCCGCGTCTATATCGGCGATAATATCTCCAACGTCCTCAAGACCTACCGAAAGGCGGATAGTCTGCGCCGAAATTCCCGCGCGGATAAGCTGTTCGTCGCTCAACTGGCTGTGGGTGGTGGTGGCGGGGTGTATCACCATCGAACGGGAATCGCCGACATTAGCCACATTCATCAGCAGCTCGAGCGAATCTATGAATTTCGCTCCCGTCTCTCTCGTTCCCTTGAGTCCGAAGGTCATAACACCGCCCGCGCCGTTGGGCAGATACTTTTGGGTCAGCTCGCTGTAAGGGCTGTCCTTCAGTCCGGGGTAGTTTACAAATTCAACATCGGGGTGAGCCGCAAGATGCTCCGCCACGATAAGGGCATTCTCCGAGTGCTTTTTCATGCGGAGGGAGAGGGTTTCGATGCCGTTGAGGCACATAAAGGCGTTAAACGCCGAAAGGCAGGCGCCCACATCTCTCAAAACGAGAGCGCGCAGTCTGATTGCAAAGCCCATATTGCCGAAATCGGTGGCGAAAATCTTTCCGTGATAGCTCACGTCCGGCTCGTTATACTGCGGGAATCTCGGATTGCCCTCAAATTTGAATGTGCCTGCGTCCACCGCAATGCCGCACATTGCGGTTCCGTTTCCGCACAGGAACTTGGTGGCGGAATGGATAACAATATCCGCGCCGTATTCTATCGGGCGGCAGAGTGCGGGTGTGGTAAAGGTGGAATCCACTATCATCGGTATGCCGTGCTTATGCGCTATTGCGGCGATAGCCTCTATATCGGCTACATTGGCATTGGGATTGCCCACCACCTCAACAAAAAACGCTCTGGTCTTGT
>CAZNJJ010000108.1:0-4343 GCA_964573335.1 uncultured Oscillospiraceae bacterium
ACTTTCGCACAAGCGAAAGTTACCGCCTGCGGCGCGTAGCCGCAAGTGTTCAATAGAAGAAAGGTAAATTCAGAGAAAAAACCCTCCGTCACAGCTACGCCGTGCCACTCCCCTTGCACGGCAAGGGGAGGCTCAGACCATTCGCATCAGCTTTCAAAGCAGCTCCGCCCGCAGTCTGTCGATTATCTTCTTCTCTCGGCGGGAGACCTGCACCTGCGTCATGCCGAGTCTTTCGGCTGTTTGGCTCTGCGTTTTCTCGCCGAAATAGCGCAGCAATATCAACATTCGGTCACGCTCGTCCAACAGCTCCAGCGTCTGACGCAATGCTATTATATCCCCTGTCAGCTCCTCGGGAGAATCGACAGGCAAATCAAGCTGACCTCCTCCCTGCTCCTCGCTTTCGGTCAGCGACATGGGCGGCGCGCAGACTCCCGCCGCTTCAACAATATCTTCCTCACTGACCCCCAATTCCCGCGCCAGCTCGGAAACGGTAGCCTCTTTTCCCATGGCGGCAAGCCGCTCCCGCTCCCGTGTTATCCGCAGAGAAAGCTCCTTTATGGCTCTGCCTACCTTTATCGCACCGCCGTCGCGGAAAAGCCTTCGCATCTCTCCCAAAATCACCGGAACAGCGTATGTCGAAAACCTCACCCCGCGATTCTCGTCGAATGCGTCTGCCGCCTTTATCAGACCTATGCAGCCTACCTGAAACAAGTCCTCATATTCTATTCCCCTGCCTTTAAAACGGTGGGCGCAGGCGTGAACCAGTCCCATATTCTGCTCTATAATTTCACCTCTGAGCTGTTCGCTCTGATAAACCGGCATCGCTATTCACCCTTTGAAGAAAGTTTCTTTTCAAGGGTAACGGTGGTGGGACCTCCCGCCTTTGAACGAACGGAAACCTTATCCATAACGCTCTGCATCACCGAAAAGCCCAATCCCGAGCGCTCGTCGCTGTTTCCGGTGGTGAAAAGCGGTTCCATCGCCTGAGAAACGTCTGCTATTCCCCGCCCGTTATCCTTTACTTTGATGACCAGCCGCCTGTCGCCGTAAATCGCGGCTGATATGTATATTTTTCCCACCGAATCGGGATAGCCATGCACTATGCAGTTTGTCACCGCCTCACTCACGGCGGTTTTTATATCGCACAGCTCGTCTATCGTCGGGTCAAGCTGCGCGCAGAACGCCGCTGAAACTCCGCGGGCAAAGGATTCGTTTATCGAACGGCTTTCAAATACCGTTTTCATGCTGTTTGTCGGTTTCACTTTTATTCTCCTCTTCGTCATCGAATTTTGCCAAATCATAAAGACCCGATATTCTCATCACCTTTTTCAGCGGATTCGGTGTGTTGACTACATACACCATGCCGCCGATGCTTTTCATCAGCCGATACCGCCCCATGACAAGCCCTATCCCCGAGGAATCCATAAAAGAAACCCCCTTAAAATCCAGAACAAGTTTATCCGGTCGGTGATGCTCTATCGCGGCATCTATCTCGTCCCGCATTTTTCCGGCGCAGTGGTGGTCTATCTCGCCTGTGAGCAAAACGGTGAGGGTGCCGTCTCTCGATTCAAGAACGGTGAACATTTTTACACTTCCTTTAAAAAAGATAACAAAAAAATCCCTTATCACTAGGATAAGGGATTTGTATGGTCGATAACGGTCAAAATCCGCCGTTTGCCGAATTTAGTTTTTCAATCAACGAATCGGCGAATAAAGCCGCCCGCTCTCTTTTTTCATCGTCCATGAAAACGGTGCCGTAGCCGAGATGATGCTCCGCGAGCATACCGAAATAGTTGAGCTTTGAGTGCCTGCAATAGCGGCGAATCCCCTCATTTAAGAGGTCTGCGCCCTTTTCTATGGGATAGCCGCAGGTAGTGATGAGGAGCGCCGTTTTCCCCCGCCAAAGCGAGGGACCTTTTACCTCTCCGTAGAATTTGTTCATGCCGTAAACCATTCTGTCAAGAACAGCTTTCATCGGCGGCGTGCAATACCACGAATAAACAGGGGTGGCGAAAACTATAATATCGGCTTTGAGCAGAGCGTCGAATATCTTCTGCATATCGTCCTTTTGCCGACAGCCGAATATCGTATGGTCTTTCTGACAGGCGCGGCAGGCGGTGCAGGGCAAAAGCTCCATGTCATAGAGGTTAAACCCGACCACGGACACTCCCTTTTCCCTCATTCTGTCGGAAAACACCTCTGTTATCGCGGCGGTGTTGCCGTTTTTTCTGGGACTTGAAAAAAAGAATACAACATTCCACAAAGATCACCTGCTATTCCGTTATTTCGATTTGGTTATCCTCGCTGTCGAGAACACAGCTCTCATAGTATCCGTCGCCCGTTATTCTCGGGCCGCTTATCACAGAAAAACCCGCCGCTTTGAGCCGCTCGGTCAGCTCATTTACCCTTTCTCTGCTGCCTGCCGAAAAGGCGATATGCGAAAATCCGGTTCGATAAGCGGATTTTTTATCCTCGGCTATATCGGGACGGGTCATTATTTCAAGTCTCGCTCCGCCCTCAAAGCTGAGAAAATAACTGCGAAAGCCTGTTTTCGTATTAAGATAACCCTCATTTGACTCAGCATCGAAAAACTCCTCGAAAAAGCGCTTTGCTCTTTCAATATCTCTGACGTAAACCGCCGCGTGTTCTATCCGCAATATTCTCACTCCTTTGGCAGAATTTTACCATGTCGAACCGCAAAAGGCAAATTCCCGACAGCGCCGCCTTTCAAAAAACAAAAGCGGGAGCTTTGTTGCTCCCGCAGACTTTCTATTATCTCAACAACGGCAAATTTCGCCCGATAAGCCGACTGCCGTTCTAGTTTTCTTATATCCTGCTCTGCCTCCTTTGCCGAATCGGCTTTTGCCGCCGGGAGACAAAGCGGCGGATAGATAACGCACCACCAGTTATGCCCTTTCCCTTCCCCTATCACAACTCTCACCGCCCAATATTCTCCGGCGGGGAGTGTAACGCCGTTGTCATAGCTTTTGGTGTCAAAAAACATTCTCACCACATTCACCGCCACTTCATCAAAGCAGTCATTCTCGGTGAGAACCCTTTTCGCAGTGAGCCGCATATCCTCCCGCAGGAATCTCGCGGCATGAAGTGCCTGTTTCAGCCCGCTTTCGCAGAGAATGGGAGAATATTCCTCCAACAAAGCGTCTCTTACCAGCAATTTCAGCCGCTGTGCCTCCTCCTTGTCGGAATCGGCTATTATATGCAGTCGGAGTGTTTCTTCCCTTACGGCGGCGCACTGCCCCGCAAAGCTCTCAAAGCTGAGAAAGAGCATCGAAAAAACGAGGGTCAGCGCAAGTGTGAGGGTGAATTTATCTGTCCTGTTCAAAACAAAAACCTGCCTTTTATGTAACATTCGTTATGATAATGGGCAGGTTTTTTAAGACTTATTCAATTATAACTCCCTTTTTAACGGGGAAAGCCAATAGGATTTTTCTGTTCGGTGCCGAAACCGCCCTCTCTGCCGACTCGGCATCATTTCTCTCACGGAATATGCCGAACACCGCCGTTCCCGAGCCTGTCATGCAGGCGGCAAGGGCGTTTTGACAGCGCAGTTCCCGCTTTATCGCAAAAACATCGTCAACCTCACAGCAAAGCTCAAACACATTGCCGCAGCTTTCGGCAACAGCTTCTATCGAGCCGCTTTTGAGCGCCGAAACGGTATCGGCAACATTGGGCTGCATCGGCGATGACAGCGAATCGAATATGCGATATGCCTCGGGGGTAGACATACCTGTTTTGGGGTGAACTATCAGCAGGGCGCAGTCGGGACAGCAATCTATCGGGGTGAGTATATCTCCTATTCCCTCGGCTAAACAGCAGCCGCCCTTCAGGCAGAACGGCACATCGGCTCCCACACTCGCCGCTGTCGAAATCAGCTCCCGCTCACTCAGCGGTGAGCCGAACAGCTCATTTGCCGCCGCCAAAACTCCCGCCGCGTCAGCCGAGGCAGAGCCCATTCCCGCCTGATATGGTATCCGCTTTTGAATATGCAGCCGCAAGCCGGTGTTCTCAGGCAGAGCCGCCTTTTCAAGGAAAAGGCGTGCGGCGCGATAGGCGGTGTTCTTCCCGTCGGTAGGGAGATTTTTGTCATCGCTTGTGAGCGTTATCAGTCCGTTTTCGGTATTCTCCACCGTTATCGTGTTATAAACCGAAATACTCTGCATCACCGTCAGCAGATTGTGATAGCCGTTTTCCCGCCTGCCTGTTATCGCCAGAGAGAGATTTATCTTGCCGTATGCTTTCGCGATTTTTTTCATGCTGTTCACCTCAAAATCAAGGGCGGCGGCAAAATGCCCCCGCCCTGTTTTCAAGCTCTTTAGTTTTTA
>CAZNJJ010000109.1:0-4337 GCA_964573335.1 uncultured Oscillospiraceae bacterium
CGTTTTTGCTTTATATTGCTTTACGCTTTTTAAATGCGAATCACACGTTTTATATTCTTTCGAGCAAAAACAAACATTTCTTGTTGTAGGGGTCATTTGGCGCCGTGCGCAAAATAAGTTAAATTTTTGGGGAATTTTATACTATTTTGCGCTTCAAAGCCGCTTAAATACTGCTTTTTTCTCTTTTGGCGGTTTAGCGGTTGACTTGGTGAGAATTAAGGTCTATCATATCCTTATCAATGGATTTTTCAATTATGGCAATGGACAAAACGGATAGCCAAATTTGGTTTTATGGATAGGAGCAACAAATTATGAACGTAAATTCCGTCAATTTATACAACTGGCTTGGCATAGACGCACCCGAAGGCTCTGTCGCGAGACTAACCTGCTACAATTCTCAAACATCGGACAGGGTCAGCTCCTGCCGAAAAAAGCCCGCCGTGCTGATAATTCCGGGCGGCGCTTATCGTTGGACTTCCCCGAGAGAAGCGGAGCCCGTCGCGCTCAGATTTCTCGCAAAGGGTTACGCCGCCTTTGTTCTGGAATACAGCTGCGCTCCCTTCTCCTTCCCCACCTCTTTGCGTGAGGCGGCGGCGGCAATGAGCTTCATCCGCCAAAACGCCGAGCAGTATGAGGTAAACCCCAATATGGTAGCGGCGCTTGGATTTTCCGCCGGCGGTCACCTCTGCGGCACCCTCGGAACGATGTTTGATTGCGCCGAGATAGCCGATATTGCCGCTCCCGAACTTGTCCGCCCCGATGCTCTCTGCCTTTGCTATCCTGTTTCGGTGTCGCACGGAAAGACCCATGCGGAGAGCTTTGCCAACATTTCCGGCGGGAATCCCGAGCTTGCAAAGCGTCTCTCACTCGACAGTCTTATAAGAGCCGATATGCCTCCCGTTTTCCTCTGGCACACCAGAGATGACCAGTCTGTTCCGGTGCGCGGCTCGCTCATTTTGGCGCAGAAATTTGAAGAAATGGGATTGGAATACGCTGTTCATATCCACCGCCACGGTCAGCACGGACTTTCCACCGCAGATGACCAGGTATACCCTGTTTACGGCGTTCCCGAGAGCAGTCCTTATGTCAAAGATTGGCTTAATGAAGCGGTTTCTTTCTTTGCCGAGTGCGGATTTAAAATCACAGACGCGGAGGATTTATAATGAACACAATTCTCTTTGTCGGTGAACATATAAGAACTTTTGATGTTCAGTGGCACTCGCACGACTACTGGGAGCTTGTCTACTGTACCAGCGGCGAGGGCAGCTTTGAATTTGAAAACGGAAGCATACTCAAATACCGAACCGGTGACGCCATCGCCATTCCGCCGAAGGAACTGCACACCAACGTCAGCCATGATGGTTTCACAAATATACACCTTACAATGTCCGACCCCAGCTTTTCTTACCGCGCCGCGTTCAGAGTCAACGACGACAACGGTGAGCATCTGAAAATCGCATTCGCACAGGCAAAATACTACTATCAGTCCGATATAAAAAAGCGGGAACTGGTTCTCGCGGCATTGGGGGAGCTTATTTCAAGCTATATGGTGGTTTACCGCAGTAACAACGAGTTTTCCGAGTCTGTGGAGTGGATACGCTCCGAAATCATCAGAAACTATTCCCACGCCGATTTTCAGCTGGACGAGACTATCCATTCCATGCCCTTTCACTATGACTATCTGCGAAAGCTGTTCAAAAAGGAAATCGGCATGACCCCGCTGGAATATATGACCAACCTCCGCATGAAAAAAGCGGAAACAATGCTCACTACCGCGTGGACCCGCGACTACTCCGTTTCCGAAATCGCGGAACTTTGCGGCTTTGACGACGCTCTCTATTTCTCCAGAGTTTTCAAGAAGCATTTCGGCTGTTCTCCCAGCGCTTTCGCCAAGGAGCATACCTCGGTAGGTGAAAAGGCAGACTGAATGTTTAACAAAATCGGACATTTTTCCGCAAAGAGAGCGAATATTCGGGAAAACGCTTTCCTTTGCCGCCTTATTTCAACTATTGAAATACATTTTAGACAAAAGTTTGATTTTCCGCATAACTAAGCCGTTTTTCCGACTTTTCAATTTGAGTAGAGCAAAAAATGATAGTTTTAGAAATATCCGTTTTGTGCATAAGTAGTGTCGAAAAGTCATGGCGGTCGGCAAAATAATGCAGTATAATTTAACCATGATAAAGAATTTTGGGCATTTGGCTGTAAGGAGCGTGTGACAAAATGAAGCTGTGCATAAGAGCGCATGACCTCGGTGTCAAAGGCACGGCAAATATTGTTTCAAGGCTGGATACGCTGAAAATCGACGGAATACAGCTCGTCTGCTACAAATGCCTTGACGATGTTCCCTATCTGCCGGGAGGAATCACCGAGCAGAAAGCTCGTCTCATCGGAAAAGAGCTTGCCGAGGCAAACGCTTTTGTTCCGCTGATCGGCGCCTACTTCAATCCGGTTCATTCCGATAAGGAAAAGGTCAGGCGCTGCAAGCAGGTTTTCGCCGAATACCTCAGATTCGCCGTCCTGCTCGGCTGTGACACGGTAGGCTCGGAGACAGGTTCCTTTAATGACGACAAATGGACCTATCACCCCGAAAACCGAACCGAAAAAGCCTTAATGACTGTCGTTTCCACATTCCGCGAGCTTTGCGACACAGCCGCCGAGCATCAAGCCTATGTCGCTATGGAGGGAGCCGCGGGTCACGTCTGCTACGATGTCGCCACCCTCGACAAAGCGATAAAGCTGATAGACAGAAAAAACATAAAGGTAATATTCGACCTTTATAACTACCTCGATGAGAGCAATCAGCACGACTACCTCGATATTCTCGACGAGGGACTCAAAACCTTCAACGGCAGAATATTGCTTTTCCACATGAAGGACTGCTTCTTTAAAAACGGCGAAAAGCCGACGCAAGCGCCCTTCGGAAAAGGCGAAATGGATATAAGAGCTGTTCTCAAGCGGATAAAGAATTATGATGAAAACGCCGTCCTCACCCTTGAGGGAACGACCGGCGATGATATTAAATACGCAGTGGATACTATTAAAGATATTTGGGAGAGTGTTTAATAATGAAATTCGATGTACGCTACGCAAACCACCCCGAGGATTCAAAGCATTATGACACAGCCGAGCTGCGTCGTCATTATCACATCTCAAATCTCTTTGAGAAGGATTCGATAAACCTCACCTATTCTCATCAGGACAGAATAATTGCCGGAGGAATTATGCCGGTTGATGAGGTTCTCAAGCTGGAAAGCTGCAAGGAGCTTGCCGCCCCCTACTTTCTCGCCCGCAGAGAGATGGGCATTATAAATGTAGGCGGTGAGGGCGTTATCACCCTCGACGGCAAGGAATACAAGATGAACAACCGCGACGGTATCTATATCGGCATGGGAACCCGCGAGCTTCTCTTCTCCTCTGTCGATAAGTCGAATCCCGCAAAGTTTTATATGAATTCTTCCCCTGCTCACCGCACCTGCCCCACCGTTCATATTCCGATGGATAAGGCACGTTACAACCACCTCGGCGCGCAGGATACCGTAAACGAGAGAATACTCCGTCAGTACATACATCCCGCAGTTTGCGAGAGCTGCCAGCTCAGCATGGGAATGACAGCCCTCCTCCCCGGAAACGTTTGGAACACAATGCCCAGCCACACACATGAGCGCCGCATGGAAGTCTACTTCTATTTTGATGTTGACGAGGATCAGGCGGTATTCCACATGATGGGTCAGGGCAATGAGACCCGCCACATCGTAATGCACAACGAAGAGGCGGTCATCTCCCCGAGCTGGTCGATACATTCCGGCGTAGGCACCAAGAACTACACCTTCATTTGGGGAATGTGCGGCGAGAATCAGGATTTCGACGACATGGACGGTATTCCCACCAACGAGCTTCTGTAAATTTTGAATCCGACCGGAGGATATGAAAATGGCACATATAAGACTTCAAAAGGTCAACAAGGTCTACGAGAACGGCTTCCACGCTGTTTATGATTTCGATATGGAAATCGAAAAGGGAGAGTTCATCGTTTTGGTCGGTCCTTCCGGCTGCGGAAAATCCACCACGCTGAGAATGATCGCAGGCTTGGAGGACATCTCCGACGGTGAGCTTTACATAGGCGATGAGCTTGCCAACAACAAGTCTCCCAACGACAGAGGCATCGCGATGGTTTTCCAGAGCTACGCTCTCTACCCCAACATGACGGTGTTTGAAAACCTGGCTTTCGGTCTTACCCTCAAGGGAATAAACCAGGAAATCATCGAAAAGCGAGTTTTGAGAATAGCCAAGATACTCGGTCTTACCCCTTATCTTGACCGTATGCCGAGAGAGCT
>CAZNJJ010000110.1:0-4204 GCA_964573335.1 uncultured Oscillospiraceae bacterium
TTCGACGAGAAGAAGTTTGAGCAGGCTTGCGCCAACGCCAACCGCACCGCCAGCGCATGGCTGAGAGTATGTGATTATCTCCAGTATAAGCCCGCGCCTTACAGCGGATTTGACCTCTTCAATCACATGGCAGACATCGTTACCGCACGCGCCACCGTTGCCGCTGCCGAGGCGTTTGAGCTTTTGGAAAAGGATTTGGAGCAGGCTATCAAGGAAGGCACCACCACCACTCCCTTCCCCGAGCAGTATCGTGTTATGTTCGAGGGTATTCCCTGCTGGCCCAAGCTGCCCGACCTCTTTAAGCCCCTCAAGGCTAACGGCGTAAACGTTACCGCGGTTGTTTATGCTCCCGCTTTCGGCTTTGTGTATAAGGATTTGGACGGAATGGCAAGAGCCTACTACAAGGCTCCCAACTCGGTATGTATCGAGCAGGGCGTTGACTGGCGTGAAGGCATCTGCCGCGACAACAAGGTTGACGGTGTTCTGGTTCACTACAACCGTTCCTGCAAGCCGTGGAGCGGATATATGGCAGAGATGCAGCGCCGCTTCACCAACGATTTGGGTATTCCCTGCGCCGGATTTGACGGCGACCAGGCTGACCCCAGAAACTTCAACGCCGCTCAGTATGAGACCCGCGTTCAGGGACTTGTTGAAGCTATGGAGCAGAATGTTAAGGCTAAGGAGGGTCGCTGATTATGAGCATCGAAACTTTGATTCGGGAATTTACCGAGATAGCCGCTTCCCCCGCGAAGCAGCTTGATAACTTTAAGGCTGAGGGCAAAAAGGTAATAGGCGTTCTGCCCTACTACGCTCCCGAGGAACTGGTATATGCCGCAGGCATGGTTCCTATGGGAATTTGGGGCAGCAACACCAAGACCATCAGCCGCGCAAAGGAATATTGCGCCACCTTCTACTGCACCATCGCACAGCTCGCCCTCGAAATGCTGCTCGACGGCACCATGGATCAGCTCGATGGCATTATCACCCCCACTATATGCGACACTCTGCGCCCCATGAGCCAGAATTTCCGTGTATCCATCGGTGACAAGATTCCCACTATCTTTTTGGCTCACCCGCAGAACAGATTTGCCGATTGGGGAATCAAATTCTGCCTCGACCAGTATAATCACGTTAAGGAAATGCTTGAGAAGATTTCCGGCAGAGAAATCACCGACGCGGATATTTCCAACGCCATCAAGGTTTACAACAAGAGCCGTGCCGCCCGCAGAAAGTTTGTAAAGCTCGCTGCCGAGCATTGTGATGTTATCACCGCAACACGCCGCAGCGCTGTTTTGAAGGCTTCCTTCTTCATGCTCAAGGATGCTTACACCGAAAAGCTCGAAGCGCTCAACGCCGAGCTGGAAAAGCTCCCCGTATGTGATTGGAAGGGCGTTAAGGTTGTTACCTCCGGCATTATCTGCGATAATCCCACCCTCCTCAAGATTTTTGAGGACAACAATATCGCCATTGTTGCCGATGACGTTGCCCATGAGAGCCGCGCTATCAGAGTAGACGCTTCCGAAGAGGGCGACCCCATGCGCGCTCTTGCGCTCCAGTTCAGAGACCAGGATTACGAGGTTCTGCTCTACGATCCCGCTTCTTCCTCCAACCGCCGCGGCGAGTTTGTCGCCGACATGGTAAAGGAAAACGGCGCAGACGGACTTATCCTGTTCATGCAGCAGTTCTGCGACCCCGAGGCACTGGAGTATCCCTACCTCAAAAAGGCGCTCGATGCCGCTCATATTCCGCACATCAAGCTCGGTATCGACCAGCAGATGCGCGATTTCGGTCAGGCGGCGACCGCTATTCAGGCGTTCGCAGAGTCTATCGGCTGATAAATCCGCTAAAAACCGCCTCGAAAATTCGGGGCGGTTTTCTGTTATATCCTATTCGGAATTTAAACAAGGCGGTGGTTTGCTGTGGTGATAAAAAATGTTCTCGCATTTGGCGAAAACGGCTTTGAAAAGCGGAATATCTTTGCCGAAAACGGCAGAATAACGGATTTTGCCCCAAAATTTGAAGGCGAAATAATAAACGGCGAAGGTCTGCTTGCACTCCCCGGTCTGGTGGATATTCATCTGCACGGCGCGGCGGGGCACGATTTCTGCGAGGGAAATGAAACGGCTATTGCGGCTATAGCGGAATATGAAGCGTCACGCGGGGTGCTGGCGTTCTGCCCCGCTGTTATGTCCTACGATGAAAAGACCCTCACCGCCGTTGTAAAAGCGGCGGCAGAGCATGAAAATTCCAAAGGGAGCGACCTTGTGGGAATAAACATGGAGGGGCCTTTTCTCAATCCCAAAAGGGCTGGCGCACAGAATCCGAAATATCTGCAAAATCCCAATGCGGAAATGTTTACCCGATTGCAGCGCGCCGCCGACGGCTTGATAAAGCTGGTGGATATTGCGCCCGAGCTTGCGGGCGGCTTTGAATTTGCCGAAAGGTTGTGCAAAACGGTTAAGGTATCGCTCGCCCATTCCGACTGTGACTACGACTGCGCGAAAAGGTTTTTCGCTTTGGGAGCAAGCCACATCACCCACCTGTTCAACGCGATGAACGGGATAAATCACCGTTCCCCCGGCCCGATAGCGGCGGCGTGGGAATCCGACTGCACCGCCGAACTGATAGCGGACGGTGTTCATATCCACCCATCGGTGGTGAAGCTCGCTTTTGAGCTGTTCGACGGGCGGCTGATACTCATTTCCGACAGCATGATGAGCTGTGGACTGCCCGACGGCGAATATTCCCTCGGGGGACAGCGTGTTACCGTCAGCGGCAGGCGATGCACCCTCACCGAACAGCCCGATACGCTGGCAGGCAGCTGCACAGACCTGTTCGGCTGTTTGAAAAGCGCGGTGGAGATGGGCGTTCCGATAGAAAAGGCTGTTGCGGCGGCAAGCATCATTCCCGCGAAAGCGATAGCAGCCGCGCAGGATTACGGTTCCCTCGCGGCAGGGCGGTTCGCCAATATCATCTTGACCGATGCAGAGCTGAATATCGTGAGAGTTATTCAAAAAGGCAGGATAATCGCATAAAAGGAGCGGTTTTCCGCTCCTTTTTGCTTTGTCGGGAATAGTATTATGCTGCAATTTTGGGTTTCTTCCGCAGAGAATAACGCAAAGCCTCCCCTTGAAAAGGGGAGGTGGCGAGCGTAGCGAGACGGAGGGGTTTTCGCCTTAAATTTTCGTTTCTTTTATCGAACACTTGCGGTTGCGCGCCGCAGGCGGTAACTTTCGTATGTGACGAAAGTATGAGCAGTAGCTCACAGCCAATCGCGCGGCGCAAATGCTTGCGCTCTTGGGTGAGCCTTGCACAGGTGCTGTTAGCCAAATCAAAGATTTGGACAGCACCGCGAAAGACACATTCAAGGGGCTTTGCCCCTTGAAAATCCCCTCAACGTTATTCCCCCTTGGAACACAAATCGCGTCGTTTTTATTTTTTGGGAATAAAAACGACTGCATAAGTAGCTTCTCCCGCCACACTTTCCTGACGGTTCTGTGCATAACAGATTATTGCGCTACTAAGAACCGCAAAGCAACGTGGTCTTGGGCGTAGGTGGGAGAACGTGGGAAAACCCCTCCGCCCCTATCGGGGCACCTCCCCTTGCGCGGCAAGGGGCGGCTTTGAGTTATCTTTCGCGAGAAAAAGTCGGCGTAGCGCCTTGGAAAACCTAAAGCCTCCCCTTTTTATAAGGGGAGGTGTCATGGCGTTAGCCGTGACGGAGGGGTTTCGTTCTTTCGCCTAGGCTTGCGACTTCGTCACCCTGCGGTTCTTAATAGCGCAATAATCCACTTACGCACAGAACCGTCAGGAAAGTGCAGAGGGAGAATTTACTCACGCAGTCGTTTTTATTCCCAAAAAATAAAAAACGACGCGGTTTGTGTTCCAAGGGGAACAACTTAACGGGGTTTCAAAAGGGGCACAGCCCCTTTGGGTGCTTTGGCAACTTTCGCACAAGCGAAAGTTACCGCCGCGCCGCGCAGGCGCAAGTGTTCGATAGAAGAAACGAAAATTCAGAGGGAAAACCCCTCCGCTTCACTCCGTTCAGCACCTCCCCTTGTAAAAGGGGAGGCTCTGCGTTATCTTTTGCCTAAGAAAATTTGCCTTGCGCCTTGAAAAACCCAAAGCCGCCCCTTGCCGCGCAAGGGGAGGTGGCACGGCGTAAGCCGTGACGGAGGGGTGCTATTTGCCGCAACTTTTATGA
>CAZNJJ010000111.1:0-3886 GCA_964573335.1 uncultured Oscillospiraceae bacterium
ATAGAGAGAACCACCTCACGGGCGATTTTGGGAATATCCACATAACAGCTTGTGGATATTTCGCCCATAACCATTATCATGCCGGTGGTACAGCAGGTCTCGCAGGCTACACGACCGTTGGGGTCGTTTTACATTATTGCGTCAAGAACAGCATCGGATATTTGGTCACAGATTTTATCGGGATTACCTTCGGTAACCGATTCGGATGTGAAGAGATAGTGTGCCATTTGCTACTTCCTTTCTGATAGTCACATATATTTTTAAGCTGATTAGAAACATAAAAAACGCTCGACCGAACAGCCGAGCGTTTAAGAGCTTATCTTTCGGCTGACACCGCAGGATTTGGCACCTTGCGAACCTCGCAGGTTGCCGGGCTTCACAGGGCCTGTTCCCTCAGCCACTCTTGATAAGTGAATTGTTTAATTGTGTAAAAGATATTATCACATCGGCAATGATTTGTCAACCGATTTTGTAATTTTTTCGCGAAATTTCTTGATTTAAGCCTCATCAATGTAACGGTGAATCAAAACAGAGAGCTTTTTGTATACCAAAACGGTTATCAGGCTGTTTCCCGCCGACTTGATAAAATTAAACGGAAGTATCACCGGAACCAGCATATCTATTACCACCTTGCGGGGCGCGCCCATAAAAATCGGTGTGAAGATAACATTCCAAAGGCACATAACGGTCGTCATGGTGAGAGTTCCGCAGAAAAGCGCCAGCAAAGCGCCCTTAAAGGTGTGCTTTTTGCGATAGATGTTTCCCGCCACCGTCACAAACGAGCCGGTTGACAGTATGTGCATGATTATGCCGATAATTCCGCTCGACGCGCTGACGGTAAATCCCTGCACGATAGAAGCCGCGGCGGTTATCATCAGCCCTGCCGACGGTCCGAACAGAAACGTTCCGATGAATATCGGAATATCGGCGGGGTCGTATTCCAAAAATGCCGCCTGCGGGAATATCGGAAAATGCACAAGATAGAGCAAAATTACCGACAGTGCCGCAAGCATTGCCATAATGGTCATTCTTCTGGTTTTTGATGATTTCATAGCAGATTCTCCTTAAAAAAGTATTGCTGCTTCAAACAAAAAATCCCATGCCCAAATCGCTTAGGGCATGGGAGAAAAAGCGTGTGCAAATATTCCCGCACAAAAGCTGCGCGGAAAATATCATTGCCATGTTTCTTCCATCCGGACTATACCGTCGGCTTTGGATTCTCACCAAATCAACACGTTTTACCGTGAAAACGCGCTCGCGGGCTTTCGGCAAAAGCCGAATCACCGCCGGTGGGGAATTTCGCCCCGCCCTGAAACAGCAATTTCATTTTATCACTCTACTGTGGTTATGTCAATATTTCGCCTATCGGTAAATACGGTATTATAAAGCGGATATATTCGGCGGCAAAAACAAACTTTGTGACTCTTTCTATTGGCGGGAATTGCCATTTGTGATACAATATTTTTATGCCAAATTCTCAAAAGGAGCGATATTTATGTCAGAAACAAAACTCAGCCAAAAGGCGTTGGATATAATAAAGCGCTGTCAGCAAAACGAGGTGGACGAACACAGCATCTACACCGCCATTGCTTCCACCGTTAAGGACGCTCACGACCGCGAAACGCTCATCAAAATCGCCGCCGAGGAGCTTATTCACGCAAAGCAGTGGGAAAAATACACCGGCTCGATGCCCGCCCCCCGCAAGGGCAGAGTTTTGCGCTATTCGCTTTTGGCAAAAATTTTCGGCTACACATTCGCGATAAAGCTGATGGAAAACGGCGAGCAAAACGCCGAGGAAACCTATTCGCAGATAGTGGACGAGGTTCCCGAGGCATCGAGGATAGCGCAGGAGGAGCAGGAACACGAAAACGCCCTTATCGAAATTCTCGACGAGGAGCGTTTGCAGTATGTCGGCTCGATGGTTCTCGGATTAAACGATGCACTGGTTGAGCTGACAGGCACTCTCGCGGGTCTTTCCTTTGCGTTGCAGAACAACCGTCTTGTCGCGCTCTCGGGGCTTATAACCGGCGTTTCGGCAACCTTTTCGATGACCGCTTCTGCCTATCTCTCGGCAAAAAGCGACGAGGACCCTCATGCCCTCAAATCCTGCGCCTACACCGGAATCATGTATCTGATAACGGTCGTTCTTCTCGTAGCACCCTATCTGCTGTTCCCCTCGGGTGCTTATGTCGCTTCTCTGGTGACTATGCTGGTATTTGTCGCGCTGATAATTTTGGGATTCAACTACTACATATCGGTTGCCAAGTCGCTGAATTTCAAACAGCGCTTCACCGAAATGTTCGTAATATCCGGTTCGGTTGCGGTGCTGTCGTTCGTGGTTGGACTGCTTGTGAAAGCATGGCTCGGAATTGATGTGTAAAAAGCGGATTGAGGGGGAATTTTGAAAAATTCCCCCTCAAACTCCCCTTAAAACTTTTATTCTCGGAATATGATTTTACGCTTTCTTACTGTGTGCCAACTTGCCCCGCACAGTTTCCTTTCCCCGACCTAAAAGCCTTCTGCTTTGTTATACATTTCGTGTCGTGCATCAACTTATCCAGCGCAGTTACCTTTCTTCGACCTAAAAGCCTTTTGTTTATATTGCGTTTCTCATCGTGCGCCAACTTGCCCCGCACAGTTTCCTTTCCCCGACCTAAAAGCCTTCTGCTTTGTTATACATTTCGTGTCGTGCATCAACTTATCCAGCACAGTCACCTGTCCCCGACCTAAAAGCCTTTTGTTTCTTTTCCTCGAAAAAGAAAAACGCTCTCTGCCCTCGCACAATGCAGTTGTCTCAAATTTTCGCCATTGAAAAAGCCATTTCCTCCTGCGGGTCTGCTTCGCGGTCGGACACCTGACCCATTTTCAGCCTTGCGTTATCCAGTATGATGCGCGCCGAACTCAGAGAAACGCTGTCCACCGTGATTCCCTGCTGTTCACTCATTTTGCAGCTCGAAATATCCCTTTGAATTTCGCTGATAACAGCATTTAACTGCGCTTTTGTCTTTGCCGCTGCAAGCCTGCGCGCGTGCTTTTGGGAATTGATTGCCTTGACAGCGCTGAATTTCCGTTCAAAATTTTCGCTTGCCGATTCGTTTTCACGGCTGAAATGTGAATCCGATATTTCAACAACGTCGCTTTTCGGATAAGAAGCGGTGTCGCTCTCCGAAAAAGAGATTTTGTTCTCCTTTGCGGAAAATTTTGGGTATTCGTTTATATATCCCAATCGGTTATCACAAGCTCTTATCGGCATGGCAATCCCCCGTTTCAAACAGCGTATTTACAATTAAAATCGGCAGTTTTTCGATATTCTTAACATAAAAAGGGACGCTCCGTATCGGAACGTCCCTTTGTTTTGCCGTTTATCAAAGTGAGGTCAGTCGGTCGATAATCTTTTGGCGGTTCTGCTCCTGATTCGGTAGACCGCCGCCCAAACCGCCGCGCTTGGGAACCATTAGCTTAAGTATACTGCCGTCTTTCATTTTGACAGTGAGCTTAACAGAGCCCATCATCGCGTTTTTCGCTTCGCAACCGGCAATATTTGCCAGCGGGAAGATGAATTTCAAATCTCTAAGCAGCATTTTTTCGGAAAGCTCGACAGGCTTTGCGCCGACAAAGGCGGGTTCTTCATCAAACTGGTAGAAATGCTTATTCTCCATGCACTCCTCGAGAATAAGATAATTCTCTGTCAACCCGATATATGCGTCGAATACGCTCAGCTTGCCCTTTGTTATCTCGATAATCGAACCGTCGCTGTCGGGAATAAGCAGGTCGTCGTCCACTCTGCAATTCTTAAAGAAGAACTTCACCCGCATTTCCTTTCCGGCGGCGTATATCGCCGAGGAAATTGTTTCGCCGTCGGGACCCAGCGGCTGCAACGCATCAA
>CAZNJJ010000111.1:3896-4196 GCA_964573335.1 uncultured Oscillospiraceae bacterium
CTTCTCGTTAAAAATCCCCATTTCAATTTCTCCTTAAAATATTATGGGAATATTCTAGCGAAAATTCGTTACATAACTTTGAACAAATTAAAACTTTTGTTTTAAAACGACAGTTTTTATATATTTTTCAAGCAAAACAAAAGAGCGCTCCGAAAAACGGAACGCTCTTTATAATCAAGAAATAAAATTATTCGTTGATAGCGGTAACAACGCCGTATCCTACCGTTATGCCGCCCTCAAGGATAGCGAAACGGAGACCCTGCTCGATCGCGATAGGAGTGAAAAGCACAACGACGATCT
>CAZNJJ010000112.1:0-4166 GCA_964573335.1 uncultured Oscillospiraceae bacterium
GCTTTTTATTTAAGGAATACCTCTTCGTCGATCGCCTCGTCGTCTAAATCGTCGAAGCCTCCGTCGCCGAAGTCCAAATCGTCCATAGGCACGTTTAAATTGAAGCGCGTTATCATCTCGGAGAGCGAAGAGGGCGACGTCCGCGATCTCGAATTATCCTCTCGGAGTTTGGAAAGCGGAGTTCGGCAAGCGGAGTTCGGCAAGCGGAGTTCGCCAAGAGTAATGTCCGCGAGTTTAAAACACGTCGCGACGCCTTCCGAATCGGGGATGAAATCCGCCACGGTATCCGAGGGGATACCGTACGACTCGGCGGTCGTTACCGAATCGATGTTCGCGCCGAGGAAAATGAAATCCCACCCGTGTTTTTCGCGCTTTTCGGTGATTAATTTTTTGATTTGCGCGGCGGTGAATTTGCGACTGCTGTTCTCGTATCCGTCCGTCGTTATAACGAATATCGTGTGTTCGGGGACGTCCTCTTCTCTCGCGTGCTTGTGAATAAATTCGACGCGCTTTATCGTTGTGCCGACCGCGTCCAATAGGGCGGTGCAGCCGCCGACGAAATATTGTGCTTCGGTCATAGGCTCCACGTCGGTTAAAGGGACTCGGTCGTGAATCACTCTCGCGCCGTCGCTGAAAAGAACGGTGGTGACGTACGCTTCGCCGTCGACTTTCCGTTGTTTTTCGATAGTCGAGTTAAATCCCCCGATCGTGTCTTTTTCGAGCCCGCCCATCGAGCCGCTTTTGTCCAAGACGAACACAATTTCCGTTAAACCTTTTTTCATTCCGCGTTCTCCTAAAAAAGTATTTGCAAGGCTTGCTTGCATACCTATTATAGCACGGTTTAACGAAATAAACGTCGCTTGCCAAGCGACATTTCAGTAACCTAACAATTTTTGGTCGAAAGCGTATAACGCGTCGTTGATTTCGAACAAGTCGAATTTTCCCGCGCGTATGAAATATTCGATGATGACGTCGAATTTATTATTCCTCGTCAGCGAGTACCCGGCGAGTTCTATCAGCCTTTTCGCTTGGTCGAGAGGCAATTCGAGCGCGATCGCAAAAGCGACCGCCGTCGTTTTTTTCGGTCGGTAATTCTTCGTCGTGCGGATTTTGGAAAAAACTTTTCTGTCGACGTTCGCCTTCTTGTAGCACTCCGCGTCGCTTATGCCTTTTTCGTCTATAACGCGGAAGAGCATTTCTGAAAAACTTTCGTCAAGGTTTTTCAACTCGTCGCTCAAGCCGAGCGCTTTATAGAGCGGGATAAGCGGGATATGCGGCTCGTCGTCGGGAATGAAGTCGCCTAACATTACGTCGTCGTCGGGAATGAAGTCGCCTAACGTTCTGCCGTCGTCAGTCTTTTCGTGCGCTTTGACTTCGACTACGGGCGTGAAGAAGAAAGAGAAGTCGTCCTCGTAGTTTTCTTCCACGAAACGCCGAACGTCGGTATACAGGCGTTCGGAAGCGGCTAACAAGTCGTCGTCGTACACGAGTAAAGAAAGTTGCGTTTTTTCGAGCGAGGGAAGGGCTTTTATTCCGTCGACGACGGCTTTCAACGCCGAAAGTTTGTCGCCCTCGCCGTCGAAAACAATCGGCAACGCAACCCGAGTTTCCCCTTTTGAGTTCAGCGATTCAAGCAGTTCGTTGCAGGCTGTAAGCGACCTATCGTCGGGAAATAATTTTCTCGCGATTTCAACTCCGTCCTGCGGCAAATCCGCCCTGCTTCGCTTTTCGATACACCGTAACATTCAATTTCTCCTTCGTTTGATTTTCGGGCTTTCCCGCCCGCGCTACGCCCAATGGTAACACATTTTTCGCTAAATGTCAACGATTTTGCACGGGTAGGGCAGTCCCGTTCGGGGCGTGCGGCAATCTAAGGCAGGAAACCATAAAAGTCGTTACGAAATGAAAACTTAATAAGACAAGGGATAAACATGGCGGCAAGGTTGCGTTTCCCGTGGGTGCGCGCTTTCACCGTGCAGACCTCGATTTCCTTGATTAAACCTGATTCAGACGGTTCATACGCCTTTTGCTTGCTCTTATCGTCTATAGACGTTCCTATTCCGCGAAGCCGCTTTTCAAAAACGAGCGATTTCTCGCCCGACTGCATTTGTATATCTGTTTCGTTTTATCTTTCAATTTTTATTCCGAAATAATCCCGTGTAAAAATAATACGAACCCCAAATTTTGCTCGATGTTCGTATTATTCGCCCTTGGCGGCACATGAGACACTTTCGTTGAATATTTGATTAGATTTTAGTTTAAAATATACTTTTCAATTAGTTTTCCACGGTAGTCTCTTGCTGTTTTTGACGCTGTACCCTGGTATAAATAATTATAGAACTTTGCAAATTCGTTTGTTTCTATATCTTTCTCTTTATTTTCCAAAAGTTGATTTTCAAACGAGCTCAATCTTTCTTTTAATAAATCGTCATCTATGCTTGAGTTAATCTTGCATAATTCTGTCAACAAGGAAAAACAGGCGGACTTCTTATAAAATAAAGAATCTAAGGGCAATGATAAAGATAGAAATAGTTCAAATGCTTTGGTAATGGCATTACGCATGTTAATTATATTGCTATAAGACTCATTATATAATTCTACAAATTTTTCAACTTCTCTATCTCCGGAGAAGTATATTTTATTCTCTAGAGTTGACATTAACTGAAGAATAAAGCTTAAATCAGCCATTCTATTAATAGACTTTTCGCCGATTATTTTTTCAAAAAAATTGGAATATTTTTCAGCAAGATTTCTGGCTAATGTAATATATTCTCCTTGGTATTGAGCGTATATTAGTTCAGTGAAATTTAAGGTGTAATCAGTTTTATTTAATTTGTCAAAAATAGTGGATATTTTATCACCAATACTTAACCGTACACAAGTCGGATTACCATACTTTGATCAGGTTGTTTTTTATGACATTATATACGATGTTGAAGAAGCAAGGAAAGAACTTAATTACCTTTGTGAGTTGATAGATTTATACGACTTGACAGAACAAGAGAAAACTGCATTTTTGGACGAAATATTAGAGTATTGGTATCTATCTTTCAAGGACAAAAAATGGAGTGAAGAAAAAGAACGGCGTTATCAACTGTTCATATTTGAAGATGATGACTACTACGATTTGGTTGTAGAGAATAATTTTCTCAAAATAAAGTCTACTCTTTACCTATATCCCGATTTTATAATAACGGACAATCAACCACTTAAAGCCCAAGGAAGATTGCGAAGAATAGAAAAACTGACAGCAACATCGACAAAAAACTATGTATTCTGCGAAGATTGCTTTCAATCGGATTTCTCTGTGGGTTGTCTAGGTTCGTTCTACGATAAATGCCCTATTTGTGGATCAGAAAACATTTCATTAAGGCAAGTAGACTAAAATGGTTTTACAACCCCTACAACAAAAATTTCAACTTTAAGGAGAACCAAATGTGAAAACGAAACATTTCTATCCCCATTCGAGTGACGGAAAAAGAGCTTTCCGTCATCGACCGCAAGGCGGCGAGAGCACGCCTTACACGAACCGAATACCTGATCACCTGCGCTCTCGGCAAGGAGATCACCCTTATCGAGGATTTGAAGCCGATTTTAGCCGATTTGAGACGAATTGGCAACAACCTTAACCAACTCACGCCTTGCCAACATGGGCAAAATTCAGGGCGTAAATCTCGGCGAGTGCCACGCCGCCTTAGAGCAAGCGTACACTGCTATTCACGCCCTTGCCAAAAGGAGAAACGGCACATGGCAACACTCATAAAAATCAAATATTCAAATCAGGCAGATCACCTGCCGAGTGTGATGCGCTCGGTGATCGCATACTGTCTTCAGCCCGAAAAGACACACTCCGCTGAGGAAGCGTGGAGTGTTTCGGGTATTAACTGCAATCCCGAAATGGCGTATCAAGAGTTCATGGCAAACAAGGCCGTATGGCAAAAGACCGACGGGCTTTGCTTTCGTCACTATGTGCAATCCTTTCACCCTGATGAGAATGTCAAGCCCGAGGAAGTAATGGAGATGGGGTTGGAATTTGCCCGTCGTGCGTGGCCGGGATACAGTGTGGTGGTTGCTTTTCATTTTGACAGCGACCACATGCACAATCACTTTATCATTAGAGTTGTGTCAAAATGTCGAAAACATAAAATTAGTAATGCCACAAATCA
>CAZNJJ010000113.1:0-3997 GCA_964573335.1 uncultured Oscillospiraceae bacterium
TTATAAAGTTCTTTCCTATGCGGGTTTCGCCCTTTATCGTGACTATCCCGCCGGAACTGTAATCCCTGCATCTCTTAACCAGGCGGCTCACCGTTTTTCCGCTTATATCGGTCACGGTGTATGGCAGAACAGCATCATACATATCTACGATGATATTCATGTCCTCCTCCGCTTTTTGGCGGATTATCTCGGCGAACTCGTTCATATAGGCGCGCTGTCGTCTCATTCGAGATACATTGGTACCGTCGCCCACCGTCATTCTCCCGCGAACAAAATGCAATGCCTGCTCTCCCATGAGGGTTATCGTTTCGCCCTCCTTGAGAGTTTCGTCCATTTGAGAAAAGTCATCTTCCACCGTTACGGTAACTCCGCCTATCATATCGTTGCAGATAGGTATAGCGTCCATATTCACGGCGGCATAACCGGTTATTTCGATTCCGTGCAGCAGATTTGAAACCGCTCTCACAGCGTTTTCGCAGCTGTCCTCCATTCCCTCGCCATAACCGTGCGCCAAAGCTATCTGTTCATTAGACCAGCCTACAATGTCGCCGAAAACGCCCAAAACATCTACCTTTGTAATGGTATCTCTGTTTATCTGAAGAATACTGTAGCTTTTCTCATTGTTATCCACAACCACCAACAGCTGTGAATCTGCCTGTCCGCCTCCGATGTAACTTCCGGTGGAAACAGCCTTTCCCTCGCGGTCTATTCCCATCAGGAGATAACTTTCCACATCGCTTTTCTTTACATATTCCCTGCCTTTATAGGTAATAGGCGGCTCCTCGGTTTTGCCTATCATCTCTTCCACTGTCTTTCCCGAGGACTCGGGTTTTGAAGCAGGTTCAGACGGTTTTTGCCTTAAAAAACACATTCCGCCGACAGCTAACAGCAATAAAATCACAATAGCCGCCATCAGCGGAATAGCTATTCGTTTTTTCTCCATCTCTTTATTCTCCGCAATTTGCCCTTACATCAAATCCGAGCAGTTGATTTCCGCGGCGGTCTATCTCGTCTAAAACGCCCTGTCCCAGTTTTTTCGCCAGAACCTGTCTCGCCTGCTCCAAATTGGGAGGGCGGCGGTCGAGATTGTGGCAGTCACTCCCGAGCAGATGCGCCTTTTTGGTTTCAAACAGCTTTAAAACCGATTTTCTCTCAAAAAACGAGGTGAATCGCTCAGCGTTTATCTGAATAAGTATCGGCAGTTCCAAAAGGCTTTCAGCCACCTGCATATTGTGCTGCAACGGCAAAAATCGCTCAAAATGCGCCAAAATCACCTTGTATTTTCTGTCCAGGCAAAGGGTGGAAACAGCGTCCAGCTCCATGCCGGACCACTGTGCAAACGGCATTTCCAACAGCATAATCCTGCTGTTTTCGATGCAGAGCTTATCCAGCTCATCGCCCAGCGCGGCAAGCCCCGAAAAAAAGGCTACCTCCGCTCCCAGCAGAATCTGCGGATGCTGCTCACCGAGCGAAGCGGAAAGCCGCTTCCATGATGCGCTCCTTCTTTTCAAAAAATCGGGAACACTTTCTCGAAAGCCGTAATAGTGCGGTGTTGCCACAACGGTGTCAATCCCGCAGGCACTCATGCGTTCGAGCATCTGCAAAGACATATCGGTGCTTTTGCTGCCATCGTCCATTTTGGGGAGAATGTGGCTGTGAAAATCTATTATCCGATTACTATTTGGTTTTTCGCGATTTGAAAGCATAACAATTCCCCAAACGACTTTGTCAGACACAATTTCGGTACAGCAGAATGTATTCGTCAAAAAGTGTACTTTATGGTAGTTGCGGTATTTCTTGCTTTCATATATAAAAATCTTGTCAAAATCTATGCTTAAAGCATAAAAAGATTGAAAAAGATAGAAATAGTGGTATAATATATTACATATTGGCAGACTATCGGAAAGTACGCTTTTTGATAGTCTTTTTTCAAAAGGTACACATTTTGAAAGCTATTTGTCACCTGCGCCGATTTTTTCCTTTTCCGCTCTGTATTCGCGTAATCTGCGATAAAAGGTGGATTCGCTGATTTCATACTGCTCCAAAATGTCTGCAAAAGTTATCTTTTTTTGCTCCCATGCGTCTATTATCTTTTCAAAATTGTCCGGCAGTTTCTTTTCAAGTCTGCCGAATCTCACCCCTTTCGCTTTTGCGGCGGCAATTCCCTCTGCCTGCCGCTTTTTTATATTCTCACGCTCGCTCTGCGCCACAAAGGACAAAATTTGCAATACCAAATCCGCTATAAATGTTCCCAGCAGGTCTTTTCCCTGCCGTGTGTCCAAAAGCGGCATATCTATGACGCAAATATCAATTCCGATTTCCTTTGTGAGCATACGCCACTGTTTTTGTATCTCCTCATAGTTTCGCCCCAGTCGGTCTATGCTGATGATATAGAGCAGGTCGCCCGCCTTCAATCTGCGAACCAGTCTCTTGTAGTTCGGGCGTTCAAAATCCTTGCCGGACTGCTTATCTATAAAGATATTCTTTTTCAAAACAGCAAGCATTTTCAGTGCGTCTAACTGGCGCTGTTCGTTTTGGTCAGCGCTGGATACCCTTACATAACCGTAAATATTCATCTTTGATTTTCCTTTTTATAGTTAAATCGTAAAAAGTAGCGGCTTTTATTTAAAACCGCTACTTTTTCATTCATATATCACTATTTTAAGCAGAATCAAAAATTTTATCTATTTCATCGGCTTGCGTTTTCCTATTTGCAGCTTCATTTTGCTCGGCAAAAAACAAATCCCGCTCGAAAAATCGAACGGGATTTTTAGGTTTAATCACGATTCCGAATCGCTTTTCTTCTCGGCGGGAACAATTCCGAAAAGGTTGGCATCCAAAACGTCTATTCTGTTGGACTTTATCAGCGCCAACATTCCCATAAAGCTCCTGCCGAGCATGGCGGCTGTTTCCTCCTCGGTGAAGGTGCAAACCTTCATCGCGCAGAGAGCGCCCACTCCAAAGGAATATATCCAAAGGTGTTCCAGCATGATTTTAGCCTGTTCGGCAGTCATTTCGTAGTCTTTTTGGAGAATCTCAAGATTTTGCTCCGCCAAAAGACCTATATCCGAAAACACCTCTCTGAAATCACCCTTTTCGGGCTTTTCCTGCATGAAAAGGAATCTATACAGCATCGGCTCGTTTATGCCGAACGATACCATCATCATTCCCATCTTTTTAAAGGCAGGGTCGTAGCTGGCAAAATCACCGGCATAATTCTCGAAAAACTCTGCCGCCGACTTTTTCACCTCATCTTTAAGCTCATCCATGCTCTTAAAGGCGGTAAAAATCGGACGAGCCGAGGTTCCGAGCTTTTTTCCGAGTTCTCGCGCTGTGAGTGCTTCAACTCCTCGCTCGCGTACTATTTCCAATGCTGCGCTGACTATTTCGGCGCTTGTAAATTTTGGCTTTGGCGGCATTTGTTTTTTCCTCCGTTTTGCTTGTGCTGAATAACATATAGTATATTATAATGTTATTTTCCTGACAAAGCAAGTAGCTGAACAACTATTTACATTCCGCGTTTAATTTTATCCAGCGCGCTTTTTTCCAGCCGCGAAACCTGTGCCTGACTTATTCCTATCTCCTTTGAAACCTCCATCTGCGTTCTGCCGCCGAAAAACCTCAGCGACAGAATCTTTTTCTCCCGCTCGCCGAGCTGACCTATCGCCTCCCTAAAGGAAAGTTCGTCTATCCAGTCATTCTCGCCGGCGGGGTCTCCCACCTGGTCCATGACATATATCGTGTCTCCACCGTCGGAATAGACCGGCTCATAGAGCGAAACAGGCTCTACTATCGCTTCCAGTGCCGCCACCACTTCCCGCCGCTGAACCCCCATCTCGGCGGCTATTTCGGCAACAGTCGGCTCTACGAGCTTTTCTCCCAGCAGCTTTTCTCTCACCTGCAGCGCTTTGTAGGCGGTGTCTCGCATAGAGCGGCTCACCCTCACCGAATTGTTGTCTCTAAGGTAACGCCTTATCTCCCCGACTATCATCGGCAC
>CAZNJJ010000114.1:0-3910 GCA_964573335.1 uncultured Oscillospiraceae bacterium
CCTTAGCGTCCTCCTCGTTGGAGATGCAAACGTCAACATATTCGCAGAGCTTGGTCATAGCCTCTCTTGCCTCGGCGCGAGTCCAGAGCTTGCCGCGGTAGTTGAGGTCGCAGGAAATCTTCACGCCCTTTGCCTTTGCAGCCTTGCAGGCATCGAGGCATATCTCAACAACATTTGCGCCCAGCGCGGGAGTAATTCCGGTGAAGTGGAACCACTCTGCGCCCTCAAAGATAGCGTCCCAGTCGAAATCAGAAGCGGTAGCTTCCTGAATAGCGGAATGAGCGCGGTCGTAGATGCAAACGGAACCTCTCTGAGAAGCGCCCTTCTCGAGGAAGTAGATGCCCACTCTGTCGCCGCCGCGAACAATCTTGTCGGTATTTACGCCGAAGTAGCGGAGCGAATCAACAGCAGCCTGACCGATAGCGTGCTTAGGCAGCTTGGTAACATAGGCAACGTCCATGCCGTAGTTTGCGAGCGAAACAGCAACGTTAGCCTCGCCGCCGCCGAAAGTAGCCTGCATCTGGTCATTCTGGAAGAAGCGATAATAGCCGTTGGGGGCAAGGCGGAGCATTATCTCGCCGAAAGTAACTATCTTAGACATGATTAAAATTCTCCTGTTCTGTATGTAAAGTGAGTTTAAGTCTTACTTGGTAACGAGGTGGAAAGCAAATCCGCTTATCTCGTTCTTGAGGTAGATGAAGTTGCACTTGCCGTTCTTGTAGGTGCGGCTGTCCTCATCAAACTCAACACCGCGCATCTTGAGATGTGCGATAGCACGCTCAACATTGTTGGTAGCGATTCCGATGTGACCGAGGGTTCCGGGGCCCTTGCCGTTCATCATCTCAAGCTGAGTGCTTGCGAAAACGCTCTTGGAGCCTACCTTGGTGCCAAAGCCGAACATAGAAGCCAGCAACTCTGCCGCTGCAAGCGACTCGCCGTCCTTGGAGTGGTTGATACCGATGTGCTTTACCGAGAAGCCGAGCATAGCGTTTACAGCTTCGCGTGCAAGGCGCTCGATTTCATCGAAATTGCCTGCCTCGATGAGATCCTTCTTAACCATCCAGGTGCCGCCGCAGGCAACAATCTTGTCAAAGCTGAGATAATCGTTGAGGTTCTGAGCGTTTACGCCGCCGGTGGGCATCCACATGAGGTTCTTGTAGGGGCCTGCAACAGCCTTGAGCTTTGCAACGCCGCCGTTCTGCTCT
Source organism: uncultured Oscillospiraceae bacterium (assembly GCA_964573335.1). Taxonomy (GTDB): domain Bacteria; phylum Bacillota; class Clostridia; order Oscillospirales; family Ruminococcaceae; genus Yanshouia. The sequence continues at coordinate 1,206 of CAZNJJ010000114.1, forward strand.
GCGGGGAAGAACTTAACAACGTCAAGTCCCAGCTCCATAGCCTGCTCCATCTCGCCGGGGGTGGCGGTTCCGGGCATAAAGTTGATTCCCTTGGAAAGAGCATACTTAACGATTTCGGGGTTGAAGCCGGGGGATACCATAAACTGGCAGCCTGCTGCATGAGCGCGGTCAACCTGGTCCTTGGTGAGAACAGTGCCTGCGCCTACCAGCATCTCGGGAACTTCCTTAACGATGCGCTTGATAGCTTCCTCGGCGGCATCGGTGCGGAAAGTAACCTCGGCAACGGGCAGACCGCCGCGGGCAAGTGCCTTTGCAAGCGGAACAGCCTTGTCTGCATCGTCGATAGCGATAACAGGAACAATACCTATTTCATATATGCGCTGTACGATAGGATTCATAAAACTTACACTCTCACTTTCTAAAACTCAAAATTCCATATCTCGGAACCGTGTTCCGAAATCTTATATTTTCATTATATATGTTTACGAAAGGTTGTCAACCTTCTTTTAATCGGTAAAACGCCGATTTTGCGGCAACTTTTTTGTGAAATTTAAAGACCGCTCCACAATGCGGAACAAATTAGTCGTTGCATTATGCGGATTGTTGTTTTATAATATGGAACATAACATTAAATGAGGTGTCATATCTATGGGCGAAGAAAAAACAGGGGTTCAGAGCATCAGCCGCTTGTTTTCGATAGTGGAAACACTCGCGGCAAATCCCTCGGGAATACCGCTGCAAAAGCTGGCAAACGAAACAGGTCTTGCCAAAAGCACGGCACACCGATTGTTGAGCAGTCTTATAGAGCTGGGCTATGCCGTTCAGGACAGCATAACCGGTCATTACCGCCTCACACTCAAGATGTTTGAGCTTTCCAGCGGCGTTGTAAATGATATGAACGTGGTCAACACCGCAAAGCCACATCTCGACAGGCTCGCCCGAGAGATAGGGGAGACTGTGCATCTTGTCATTCGCGACGGGGCGGATATAGTGTATCTCTACAAGGCAGATGCCGGAACACAGCGCATGGCAAGCCGCATCGGAATGAGAAATCATCTCTACTGCACCGGAGTAGGCAAATCTATTCTGGCAACTCTGCCCTATGATGAGGTGGAGCATATCTGGCAGCAGAGCAGTCACCCCGCGCTCACCGAGCATACGATAACCCAGCTCCCTGCACTCACCGAGCAGCTTAGAGTGGTGCGCGCCTGCGGCTACGCGATAGATGATGAGGAAAACGAGCTGGGTGTCAGATGTGTGGCGCTCGCTCTCCCCGGACCAGGCGGCAAGGCAGATGCGGCATTTTCAATATCCGGTCTTGCGCCTCAAATGAACCATGAGCGAATAGCCCAGCTTGCCGAACGCGCCCTCATCACCCGCAGAGCGATTTTGCAGGATATGGGACTTAGATTGAGATAACGGAGGGATAAAATGAAAAAGGAAAAGTCATTCGATTTGATAACCATGGGCGAAATCATGCTGCGCCTTTCGCCGCCCGCGTCGGAAAGACTGGTTCGCGGTGAAATATTTGAAAAGAGGGCAGGCGGTGCGGAACTCAACGTCGCATCGGGCGTTTCTCTGCTCGGATTGAGAACAGGCGTTATTTCCAAGCTCCCCCAAAACGACATCGGCACCTTTATCAAAAACAGAATCCGTTTTATGGACGTCAGCGATGACTGTCTCATCTACGACGACAAAAAAGATGCCCGTCTCGGAATTTATTACTACGAGAGCGGCGCTCACCCGAGAAAGCCCAGCATCGTTTACGACAGAGCAAATTCCAGCATGACCCGCATTGATATAGAGGAAATCAACCCCGCTATCTATTCCGAAACGAGAATGTTCCACACCTGCGGAATAACTCTCGCAATCGGTGAAAAGCCGCGCGCCGTAGCACTCGAGGCAATGCGCCGCTTTAAAGAAGCGGGAGCGCTCATCAGCTTTGATGTAAACTACCGCGCCAACCTCTGGAGCGAGGAGCAGGCGAAAGAAACGATACTCAAGGTTCTGCCCATGGTCGATATACTGTTTGTCAGCGAGGAAACCAGCCGCCGAATGATGCAGAAAACCGGCACCCTCGAGGAGATAATGAAGAGCTATTGCGCCGAATACGGCATAAAAACAGTCGCCACCACGCAGCGAACCGTTATCAGCCCCAAAAAGCACAGCTTCACCAGCACAATCTATTCCGCCGAGAGCGATATGTTCTACAACGAAAAGCCGTATGAGGATATTGACGTTGTTGACAGACTCGGCTCGGGCGATGCCTATTGCGCGGGAGTGCTTTACGGTCTGCTCAAATATAACGACCCCCGCCGCGCACTGGAATACGGCAACGCCACCGCCAGTGTCAAAAACACAATCCCCGGCGATCTGCCCAGCTCCGACCTGCGCGAGATAGACAGCATCATCAAGGGGCATAAGGCAACCGGCCCCGTCAGCGAAATGAATCGGTGATTCACACGCCATCGCCGCAAACGCCGAAAGATAGATACAGCAAAAGGCTCCTCACTTATGAGGAGCCTTTTCATTTTAGCGGAATAAGCTCGGCGTATTGAATACCGCAAAGCCTCCCCTTTTTAAAGGGGAGGTGGATTTTGCGTAAGCAAAAGACGGAGGGGTTTCCCTCTGAATTTTCGTTTCTTTTATCGAACACTTGCGGCTGCGCGCCGCGGCGCTCCATTTCGGCTTGTCCCGAAATGGAG
>CAZNJJ010000115.1:0-3898 GCA_964573335.1 uncultured Oscillospiraceae bacterium
ATTCGGGATTTAACTTGTAATTTCTTTTTTTCGTTTTTACCCAAGCCTCAGATGCTGCAATCATTCTGACACCTATTGTTTTCAAACTATAATTAACACTTGACATTTTTTTAATTCTCCTGTATAATGAATAAGCCAAGACTCCAAGAGGAGTCGCCCGAACGGGTTAAGCAACGGCGAATGCGCGTTGACTGAGTGAGGACGTCAAGGCTGAAAGGCGAGACTCACCGGAATAATCGTTCCATAAATCGGAACGATTATTTTTTATTCAGAGAAGACACAACTATTTCAGATCTTTATAATTATAGCGCACGCCGGGTTTAACCCTCGTCGGCTGAATTTTCTTATAAACGGTTTTGCTCGTATGACACAAGTCGTCTTCCCTTGTGTTAACCTTCCCTTGCCTTATGCAACGTTTTACGTACTCGTTAGCGTAACGAGCCGGCGCAAAGTTATTACGACGATCAGAGGCTTCGCGCGCTTCCTTTTCAGTTTTATAAAAAGTAACCCCGCCGTTTTTAACGTAATTAACGCTGCCGTCGGCATTGTAACAAGTGGACACGTCGGTTAATCGGTTAAAGCGTAATTATACTTCGGATGTTCGCGATCGAACTGCGCAGCCATACCTGCTCTAAACGCCCTCTTCTCCGCCGGAGAATAACTCGAACGCTTCGACGTAGACTTCTTTGAGTTCTTTGGCGCCGACGTGCGCGACGGTTTCGTGCTCTTCATCTTCTTCGGAGCCGACGTAAACGACTTCTTCGAAGCCTTCGGAGTTAACGTTCGCGACGACTTCGAGGAAGTTTTCGTCGTTTTACTTGATTTGCTTTTTGCTTGTTTTTTTGCCATATATATCAATAACTCGTTCAACAGTAACTCGGGTGAGATAAATATCGGAAACCATTGACTTTTTCGGCGCCGTAAGTTATAATGCGGTACAATAAATTTCATTAAAAAGGCGTTGACAAAAGTATAATTCGTGTGTATAATGTATATACAAATATCAATAAGGAGAATATATTATGGCTACGATCAATCTTAGAGTCGACGACAACGTCAAAAAACAAGCGAACGAGGTTTTTGAAAGTCTTGGGCTGGATATGAGCACTGCGATCAATATTTTTCTTCGCAAGGCGATTTCTTACGGCGGTATTCCTTTTGAACTTCGTCAACCGAATGCTGAAACCCTCGAAGCAATGAAGACAACGGACGAACTGCTTAAAAACCCCGACACGAAACGCTTCTCTTCCGTTGACGAACTGAGAGAGCACTTAGGCATGTGATATGTACAAAAAACTTATACCACACGATTTGAAAATGCTCTTAGACTCATTCAAAAACGCGGTAAAGACGTAAAAACTTTGGGACGTCGTCGACGAACTTGCAAAAGGCAATACTCTTCATCTGAAGTACCGATTGCACGAACTTACCGGTAACTACGTTGGTTTTAAGGATTGCCGTATCGAACCCGATTGGCTGTTGATTTTCAAATTTCTTAACGACGTTATGGCGTTGTCGCTTACCAGAACGGGAACGCACAGCCGCTTATTCTAATCAAACAAAATCATTAAAAAGAGCCTACGAGTTTTAACCTCATAGGCTCTTTTCAGTTGTTTAACATTCTTTAAACCTCCGCGGTAGGTCGCTACCCTTTTGGTAAATTTTTTAATGCCTCTGACGAGGTTTTTAACTTTTTGACGTATACGTTGGACTGTTTTACGCGCACTTTGAGCGATTCTTTGTACAACTATACCTTGAAAAAATGTTTGACATATTTGTCTCCTGGTGATATAATAACCTTGCCGTCGGGGCGTTAGAGTGCCCTAGCCACGGGACCACCGCGTGGACGAGCAAGAACGTGGGGACTGAAAGTTGCTCCTTGAGAGCAAAGGCGTAGACTTGCTAAGGGAAACTCACCTTTAGGTGGGTTTTCTTTTTTTTGCTATGTTGATAATCGTGCGAATAAAGCGCTAACGCTTCGCAAAATGCTTGCGTTTTAAGTGAAATCGTGGTATAATGTTCGTATGGGTGAAACGTTTTATAATCAAAGAGATACGAAAAACATAGAGAAAATTCGCGAAATTTGCTCCGAAATGCCCGATTTCGTAACGGAGTTCGTAGTATCCATTCAACTTAGAACGACGACTTTGACTCGGCTCGGTTACGTTAGCGATTTGAGGATATTTTTCAACTACCTTATCGAGAATAAATTTAAGTATTTAAAGAATGTTTCAGAGGTCGGAATCGACGAGTTGTCCAAACTCAAGGCGTACGACGTCGAGTTGTTCTTAGAGTATCTCGGTTCGTACGTAGTTGACGGCAAGCGTTACAGATGCGGCGTTGAGGCTAAGGAACGCAAACTCTCTTCCCTACGGACTTTTTTCAAGTTTATGTATCGACACGATAAACTAAGCGAAAACGTCACTGACAAAGTTGGGACCCCGAAAATCAAAGATAAACCGATTAGGTTTTTGGAAGTGAACGAAATCGCCGAATTGTTGGACGTTGCCGAATCGGGGAAGTCGCTTTCGCCGCGGCAAAAAGCGTACCAAAGCAAGACGAAAAAACGCGACGTCGCGATGCTTTCGCTCTTTCTCGGAACCGGAATTCGTATAAGCGAGTGCGTCGGAATAGATAAAAAGGACGTAGATCTTGAGATCAACGCCGTCGCGGTTACTCGAAAAGGCGGTGCGAAGACGGTGTTGTACTTCTCCGACGAGGTTGCCGCCGCGCTTAGAGAGTATTTGCAATGGCTGGAAGACGAAAAAGCCGCGGGAACGGAATTTGCAAGGCGGATAAGCGACGACGAAGCGTTGTTTTTGTCGTTGAAAGGCACGAGAATTACCCCTCGCGCCGTGCAACTTTTGGTTGAAAAATACGCTAACGTCGTTGCTCCGCTAAAGCACATAACGCCGCACAAACTTCGCAGCACGTTCGGTACAGCCCTGTACCGCGAAACTAAGGATATTTACGTCGTTGCGGACGTGCTCGGACACCGCGACGTTAACACTACGAAAAAGCATTACGCCGCGATCAGCGACGAGATCAGGCGGGCGGCGGCAAGCAGCGTTAAATTGCGAGAAGATTGACCTCGACTACTCTTCGTCCGTTACGTCGTAAGCCTCGCGTTTCTTAATTTTTGACAGTTTGAAAGCGACGTGAGAAAGTGTCGAACGCGAGCCGTAAAATAGGTTTGACGCGATTGCGATAAATTCTTTCGGTTTGATCGGTTTATCGCTCTCGACGAAAAAACAATCGACGATTTCGTTTAAGCGCGTAAGCCAGCCTCTCGCCTGCGCGTTTTTTATCGCCGTCGAAATATCGCGTTCAACTGAACGGGCGACTTCCCCGCCGTTTTTCCTATCGTCGCGTAGGTTCGCTTCATTGAAAAGCCGCAGCGCTCGTACTCTGAAATCGCCGATTTAACGTATTCGAAACCGAGTACAGACGGCTGAAATCCGATCGTCAGCAAGAACGAATTTATCAATTTGACCGTTTCGGGACGATTTTGCATAGGGCTAATTGTTGATAATCAGAGTGAAAAGTTTGCCGTTGTCGGATAAGTACGACGAGACGATCGCTACGAATTGTTTGTTCGTTACGCCGTAGTCGTAGTCGTAAATTTCGCCGAAAAAAAGGTCGTTTACGCGAGCGAGTTTGCCGTTGTTCGCCGCTTCGTTTAGACTGTTTCTCAGTTGAGTCGCTATCGTCGCGCGCCCTTTTCGGTGTCTTGCTGAAATGTTTTCGTAAATCGCGCACATATTTCTAACGCCCGCCGAGTAGAGTAAAATCGCTTCGGCGGCGTAGATTTTACCGTTCTCGGACGTAACGCCGAGAAATTCAAGAACGGAATTTAGCGCGTTTTCGTCGTAAAATATTGCGTGGTTCGTGCCGTTTA
>CAZNJJ010000116.1:0-3809 GCA_964573335.1 uncultured Oscillospiraceae bacterium
TTTATATACGGAGGATTTTTTGTCATATAATTTCGGCTTACCGTCACAGCCTTTTTATCATATAAATAACATCGCTCATAGGATTGTTATAATATGGCTCACATTCTTCAAAGCCGTATTTTTTATAAAGGTGAATCGCCGATTTCATCTCCGAAAGCGTATCCAGCACCATTTCTTTATATCCGGCTTTTTCGGCGGCTTTGATAACGGCGTTTACAAGCGCGTCTCCCAAATGCAGTCCCCTCACGGCGGGGGTCACATATAAGCGTTTCATTTCGCATCTGATGTCGGAATGCTTATGATAGGCTGCCATTCCCAAAACACTGTTATCATCTATTATCGCAAACAGTTCCCCATTCGGCGGGGTGTATTTTGCCGACAGGTCATCAAGTTCGGCGTCGATATTCTGAAAAGACAAATCTCTGTCGAGTCGGCGCAGATATTCCAAAAGGAGCTGCTTTATCTGAGGAATATAATCTTTTCCGTCTGCGATTTTCATAAGCATCTCTCCCTCAACAGAGGATTTTTCTCGCAAAACTGCCGTAAAGCATCTGAACTTTACGGTGGTTTCTCGTATAATAAAGCCGTTTTGCAAAAAAGCGCGGAAAACCCGCGCCCTTTGCGTTAGTCTTATTCCTTGAGAGGAACACCATTGGCATCGGTGTCGATTTTGCCAATCAGAATAAGTATTCCTTCGACAAAGCCCCAAATAGCGCCGATTCCAAAGCAGAAAGAAAGTGCTATCTGCAATATCGCTTTCTTGGTAAAGCCGAGATAAAAGTTATGTATACCGAGTCCGCCGACGAAAATTCCGAGCAGACCGGCTACCAGCTTTGACTTTTGCTCACCGCTCGCGTTTTTGAAATCAACTCCGCAGTTGGTGCAGTAAACGGCACCGGGATCTGTATGAGAACCGCAGTTGGGGCAGAACGAAACACCCATTCCCTTTTTGACACCGCACTTCACGCATACAGCCGCAATGTCCTCCATCTGCGAACCGCAATTTCTGCAATACATAAATAAAACTCCCCTTCTTTTATATAAGACCGTTAAGCCTTAAAATATAGCAAATAACAAATCCTGCCCCGATAACCGAAAGAACTGCGGCATCAACCGACTTTCGATTGAACAGCTTACCGTCCTTTAGAATATATACGGCGATAATCGGCAAAGAAAACACCATTGGATGATAGCGAAACGCCGCTTGAAAATCAAGCCGCAGCAACGCCAGCGCCGCCCTCGTCATATAACAGCCGGGACAGATAACGCCGAAAAAGCGGCGATAAACACAGCCGACACGCAAAAAGCATAGCAATCCGTAAATCGCCGAAATAACGAGCAAAACAACGATTTCGCTGCGTTTATTCGATTGAAAAAGCGCTTTCAAGCCTTTTCCCCCATTAAAGTGATAACGTTATTATAAAGCTATCGTTTTACGTTGTCAATATAAATCGAAAGGGCGCGGAAAACCCGCGCCCTTTGCTATACGTTTCAATCAGCCGAGCTTAACCTTGTGATAAACCTTTTTGCCCTTTTTGAGGACGATATATCCCTTTTCAAAAGCATCTGCCTTTACCGCAAAATTGACATCGCTCACCTTTTCGCCGTCGATAGTCAGACCGCCCTGCTGAATTATTCTGCGAGCCTCGGCATTGGAGGGAGCAAGTCCGGTGGTTTTGAGCAGTTCGATAACGCCTATCGCACCGTCGGTGAGGGTAACATCGGTGCTGGGCATATGCTCGGTGTCCCCACCCGAAACAAAGAGAGCGCGTGCGGCATCAAGCGCCTTTTGCGCCTCTTCCTCGCCGTGAACGGTCTTGGTCAAGTCAAACGCAAGAATCTCCTTAGCCTTGTTGAGCTGTTCGCCCTCCCACTTTTCCATTTCCTCTATCTCTTCGATAGGCAGGAAGGTAAGGAACTTCAAGCACTTGATAACATCATTGTCGCCGATATTTCTCCAGTACTGGAAGAAATCGTAGGGAGACATTTTGTTCTTATCCAGCCAAACGGCGCCCTTTTCGGTCTTGCCCATCTTTTTGCCCTCGGAATTGGTGAGCAGATTGAAGGTCATGCCGTAAACCTCTTTGCCCTCACTGCGGCGAACCAGTTCCACGCCGCCGATGATGTTGGACCACTGGTCGTCGCCGCCCAGCTCGAGGGTGTTGCCGTATTCTCTGAAAAGATGCAGGAAATCGTAGCTCTGCATTATCATGTAGTTAAACTCAAGGAAGGTAAGACCCTTTTCCATTCTCTGCTTGTAGCATTCTGCGGAAAGCATACGGTTTACCGAGAAATGAACGCCCACATCGCGCAGAAGCTCGATGTAGTTGAGGTTCATGAGCCAGTCGCCGTTTCTGGCAACGATGCACTTGTCTGGTGCGAAATCAACAATGCGCTCCATCTGCTTTCTGAAGCACTCGGCGTTGTAATTTATCTGCTCAACGGTGAGCATCTTTCTCATGTCGGTTTTGCCGGAGGGGTCGCCGACCATGGTGGTTCCGGTTCCGAGCAGTACGATAGGTCTGTGTCCCGCCATCTGCATACGCTTGATTATGAGAAGCTGCAAAAGATGACCGACGTGCAGACTGTCGGCAGTAGCGTCAAATCCGATGTAGAAAGTCACCTTTTTGTTTTCGAGCGCGTCCTTAACCGCTTCCTCGTTAGTCATCTGCGCGATAAGACCGCGGCGCTTGAGTTCTTCAAAAATAGTCATTTTCGTCTTCCTTTCAAAAAATTCTATCCTGTTTTTCCGCTTGGGCGCAAGAAAGCATAAAAAAGCCCTCCGCCCCGATTTGGAGCAGAGGGCGTAAAAATCTACGCGGTACCACCTCTGTTCGCCGTTTTCACGGCCTCAGCGAGCGCAAACACGCTCTCGCGCGGTAACGGGCGCACCCGACAGACACTACTTGCAAAAGCGTTTGCGCCTGCGGCTCGGAAGATGTATTCATTCGGTTTTCGACTCCCTTTTTCACCAACCAAGGGTTCTCTGCGCTCGAAAGCTCCGAATTACTGGTTCTCGTCACAGCCATTAACGATGATTATAGCCATTTGATGAGGATTTGTCAAGCCGAATAGGCTGTTATTAAATTTCGGGTATCTTTTCTATATCAAAAACCCTTTTCAAATAGAAAGTGGTTATATTTTCCGCTCAACAGCGTATGAGCGCTGCAATTTCGGTATTGAATTTCGTTTTCGATGTTGCTATAATAAAAGTGACAGGAAGAGCCGCACGGCAATTCCCTTATATTAAACTAATTTAACAAAGAGGATTGACTTGCTTTGGTCGGCTGTGTCAATCCTTTTTGTTATATATACTAACTACCAATGCTATTATGGCAGTAACCATGATTGTAAACTGAATCAAGTCACTGAATGTCACATATTGCATCAGCACCCTCTCCTTTCCGATTACTCGTCAAGGGAGAGAAAAAAGTTTCGACCTCCCTTGCGTTATGTAGAAAGGGAGTCGCCGTACCCTGGCTCTTTACCTGTCAGGCAGATTATACCATTATTCGATGGATTTTGCAACAAATGATACACAACAAAAAAGACCGACTTTTCAGTCGGTCTCTTCTTTTTGGAGGCACCACCCGGAATCGAACCGGTGATAAAGATTTTGCAGACTGCTGCCGTATCCGCTTGGGCTTTGCGCCGTATTGAGCGGATTGCAGTCGAGAACTCTCACATTCCCACACATTTTCCGGATAACAAAAGAGACCGACTTTTCAGTCGGTCTCTTCTTTTTGGAGGTGCTACCCGGAATCGAACCGGTGATAAAGATTTTGCAGACTGCTGCCGTATCCGCTTGG
>CAZNJJ010000117.1:0-3766 GCA_964573335.1 uncultured Oscillospiraceae bacterium
TATCATGATACCTTTTCCCGCCGAATTTGTCAACGAGTTCGGCGGGAATTTGTTTGACATAATCCGACAAGCGTGTTATGTTTAAGTCGGCGCTGTCGCACACGGCAGGCGGTTAGCCTCCTACCCACCTAGGGAAGGAGGTGATGCAAATGGTTACATACGAAGGGCTTTTCGCCTTTTGCCTGGTAATAATCGGCATCATTTCTTTATTTCAAAAAAAGAAATAACCGCCCACCCTGCAATGTGTAGCGGTTATTTTCCGTAAAACATCAGGCTAACCGTCTGCTGACAGCGCCTTTTTCAATATCATGATACCTTTTCCCGCCGAATTTGTCAACGAGTTCGGCGGGAATTTGTTTTACAGAGCAGATTTCTGCTCGAGAATTGTAAATTTGCCGAGACTTATTACTATACGTTATATCGCTTCCGCGATAAGCTCGCCCATTTTGCGACAGCCAACCTGCTTACAGCCGTCTGTCATAATATCGGCGGTGCGGTAGCCCTCATCGAGAATCTTATTCACCGCCGCTTCAACCGCGTCTGCCTCCTGCGCCATATCAAAGGAATAACGCAGCAGCATCGCCGCGGAGAGTATCGTTCCTATCGGATTTGCAATATCCTGCCCTGCGATGTCGGGTGCGGAACCGTGAATAGGCTCATAAACGCCGAAGCTGTCGTCTCTGAGACTTGCCGAAGGCATCATTCCGATAGAACCGACTATCTGGCTCGCCTCGTCCGAGAGAATATCGCCGAACATATTCTCGGTGACGATGACATCAAACTGCGCCGGATTTCTCACCAACTGCATTGCGGCGTTGTCAACCAGCAGGTCTTTCAGCTCAACCTCGGGATACTGCGCCGCTATCTCATGGGCGCGCTCCTTCCAAAGGCGGGAGGAATCAAGCACATTGGATTTTTCCACCGAAGTGAGCTTTTTATTGCGCTTCATCGCGGCATTAAAGCCCACCTTTAGAATACGGTCTATCTCGCTCTCGGAATAAACCAGCACATCGCGGGCGACACGCTCACCGTTTTCAACAGTAGTCTCGTGAGCGCCGAAATAAATTCCGCCTGTCAGCTCGCGAACCATCATCACGTCTATTCCCTTTTCGACTATCTCCGCTTTAAGCGGGCAGGAATGTGCAAGCTGACTGTGCAGCTTTGCAGGACGCAGATTGGCAAAAAGCCCGAGCGCCGCGCGCATCTTCAGCAAACCCTTTTCGGGGCGAATCTCCTTGGGAACACCATCCCACTTGGGGCCGCCCACCGAACCCAGCAAAACCGCATCGGAGCTTTTGCAGGATTGCTCTGTTTCCTTGGGAAAAGGCTCGCCGCACTTGTCTATCGCACAGCCGCCGAACGGCATTATCTCAAATTCAAAGCAATAACCGAACTTTTTTGCCACAGCGCGCAGAGCAAGCATAGCCTGATCGGTTATTTCGGGACCGATTCCGTCGCCCTGCAAAACGGTTATCTTTTTGTATATCATCACATCTTCCCCCTTGCGGCAAGCGAATTGAGCAGTCCGTTGTGATTTATAATATCCTTGATAAAATCGGGGAAAGGCTGCGCCTGATAGCTTTCATTTCGGGTGAGGTTTTTGATGATTCCGGTGTCAAAATCTATCTCGACCTCGTCTCCCGCCTGAATTTTATCCGATGCCTCCTCGCACTCGAGAATCGCAAGTCCGATATTTATCGCGTTGCGGTAGAAAATTCTCGCGAAGGTCTTGGCGATAACGCAGGAAATTCCCGATGCTTTTATCGCGATGGGAGCGTGCTCGCGTGAAGAACCGCATCCGAAATTGAATCCGCCCACCATAATATCATCGGCGCGAACCTTTGAAGTAAATTCCTTATCAATATCCTCCATGCAGTGAGCGGCAAGCTCCTTGTGGTCGGGGGTGTTGAGGTAGCGGGCGGGAATTATAACGTCGGTGTCAACATTGTCGCCGTATTTATGCACAAAGCCTTTTGTATTCATAGCTTATTCTCCTTATCAACGCTCAGATTTTGTTGGGGTCGGCGATTTTGCCCATAATGGCGGAAGCCGCCGCCACCTCGGGACTTGCGAGATACACCTCACTGCCTACATGACCCATTCTGCCGACGAAGTTGCGGTTGGTGGTGGAAACGCAGCGCTCTCCGTCTGCCAAAATTCCCATATAACCGCCGAGACAGGGACCGCAGGTGGGGGTGGAAATGACACAGCCGGCATCGAGGAATATATCCGAATAGCCGTACTTCATGCACTCGCGATAAATCTTCATGGTGGCGGGAATTATTATTGTGCGGCAGTCGGGGGCAACGTGTCTCCCCTGCAAAATTCTCGCGGCAGCCGCCATGTCGGAAAGTCTGCCGTTGGTGCAGGAGCCTATTACCACCTGGTCTATCTTGATGTCTCCCACCTCGTCAATGGTGTGGGTGTTTTCGGGCAGATGAGGGAATGCCACTGTGGATTTTATCTCGGAAAGGTTTATCTCATAAACCGCGTCATACTGCGCGTCTTCATCGGGGGAATAGGTTTTATAGGGGCGCATCACGCGCTCGTCAACATAGGCGCGGGTAATATCGTCCACCTCAAAGATGCCGTTTTTGCCGCCTGCTTCTATCGCCATATTCGCGATGCAGAGGCGGTCATCCATCGAAAGGCTCTTCAATCCCTCGCCGCCGAACTCCATCGACTTGTAAAGAGCGCCGTCAACGCCTATCATGCCGATGATATGCAGAATAACGTCCTTTCCGCTGACGTTTTTCTGCAATTTTCCGCTGAGATTAAAGCGAATAGCAGAAGGAACCTTAAACCACGCTTCCCCTGTTGCCATGCCCGCCGCCATATCGGTAGAGCCTACTCCGGTGGAAAAAGCGCCGAGCGCGCCGTAGGTGCAGGTGTGCGAATCCGCGCCGATACATACCTCGCCGGGAGCGATGAGTCCCTTTTCGGGGAGGAGGGCGTGTTCAATTCCCATTTCGCCTACATCAAAAAAGTTCTTTATATCATGTCCGCGGGCAAAATTGCGGCAGGTTTTAGCCTGTTCCGCCGCCTTAATATCCTTGTTGGGGATAAAATGGTCAAGAACGATGGATATTTTACTGTGGTCGAAAACAGAATCAAACCCCGCCTTGTTGAACTCGTTGACAGCAACGGGTGTGGTTATATCGTTGCCCAGAACCATATCCAGCTTGGCGTTTATGAGCTGACCCGCCGAGACAGATTCCAATCCCGCGTGCGCCGCCAGAATTTTTTGTGTCATTGTCATTCCCATGATTTTTCCCTCCGGTTGAATAAAATAAAAAACCGCCTTCGTCCTTCTCGATTCAAAGGACGAAAGCGGTGTGAACTTTCGCGGTACCACCTTTGTTGACGCGAAAACCGCGCCCACTCTGCTCGGTATCGGCTCGCAGCGGCGAGCGAATCCGTTCCCACTGATAACGGGCGGGCACCCCGTCCTTCCTAAACGGCAAGCGCCGTCTCGGTTGGCCGCTCAAGGGTGAGATGACAGAGCTATGAACGCCGTTTTGCACCGACCAACGGCTCTCTGCAGGTCATAAGAGACTGTCAATTCCCTATCAACGCGATGAAATATAATAGAATTATGATAGCTTTTTTGTCGGCGGTTGTCAATAGCAAACTGAATTTGCAAAAGAAAGTCGGAGTTGAGGGTTGGAAAACTTAAAGCCTCCCCTTTTACAAGGGGAGGTGTCACGAAGTGACGGAGGGGTTTCGCTCTAAATCTACGTTTCTTAATATGAACACTTGCGGCTAC
>CAZNJJ010000118.1:0-3754 GCA_964573335.1 uncultured Oscillospiraceae bacterium
TGTCGTCGTTAATCTTGCGACCGTCTTCATAATACTGAGTGCAGGCCTCGGTGCTGATAGTGAAGCCCTGGGGTACAGGCAGACCGATGTTGGTCATCTCTGCGAGGTTGGCGCCCTTTCCGCCGAGAAGCTCACGCATAGATGCGTTGCCTTCGGTGAAGAGGTAACAATACTTTTTGCTCATTATTCTTCACTCCTATAATTATTTACACTTTCCGCAGTTTCAGGAAAGCTTGTATTCCTTCACAGCTTGCTCTTATATGAATACATTTGCTTCATATTTTGCATTGGTATTATACCAAAGAAAGAGTTTTATTTCCACAAAAATGAAGCCGATTTTTGCTTTTTTACAAGCCCTACAAAAATTCGGCGGGGTTTGGTGGATAATGTTATAAAATAAGTCAAATAAAATGTGCCTGCTTTGGAGAATTTGTCAAATAAATGGAACGTTGTTCCAAATAGCGGAATTTGCTTCGCTTTCTTCTGCAAGAAATTCCGTCAAAAAAGCAGACCTCTCAAATTGAAAAGAGGTCTGCTTTTTGCTGTTGTCATTCGGCGGAATAGGCTCCGTTCCAAACTATGTCGCGGTAGCGCTCGGGGTCGGTATCGCCCTCGGTGGAAACGAGCAGAACATGAGCGTTTTCATTCAGCCCGAGCTGATTTCTCAGCTCGGCATATTCGTCGTTTGCCATGATTTCGGCTAAAGCGCCCATTCCGATTGCGCCGCTCTCGCCCGAAATCACCCGCTCGTCTCCTCTGAGCGGAGAGGAAAGTATCCTCATTCCGTTTGCGGCAACACTGTCCTCGCAGGAAATGAATCCGCAGGCATGGTTTTTGAGTATATCCCAGCCTATTATGTTGACCTCGCCGCAGCAAAGTCCCGCCATTATCGAATTGAGGTCGCCGCCGACATCAACCGATTCTCCGTCGCCCTTCACCGCCGAGCGGTAGAAGCAATCGGCGGCGCTGCACTCGGCAACGATGATTTTCGGGCATTTTTCGCCGTAGCGGTTGAAAAGGTAGGCGGCGACAGCACCCGCCAGAGAGCCTACTCCCGCCTGAATTATAACATGGGTGGGGATAACATTGAGCTTATCGAGCTGTGCCGCCGTTTCGGAGATGAGGGTGGTGTAGCCCTGCATTATCCATGCGGGGATTTCCTCGTATCCGTCCCACGCCGTATCCTGAATAACAACGCTGTTCGGTGTTTTGCAGGATAATTCCGCCGCTTTGCGAACACAGTCATCATAGTTGAGCTGTTCTATCGTGACATCGGCTCCCAGCTTTTTGATGTTCTCAAATCTGCTCTCAACAGTTCCCTTGGGCATCAGCACAACCGCCTTTTGATTCAGCCGCTTTGCCGACCACGCCACACCCCGCCCGTGGTTTCCGTCTGTCGCGGTGAAAAAGGTGCAGGGGGTGAATTTGTCCGAAAATTCCTTTGAGGTGAGAAAAGCATATTCCGGCGCGAAATCGCCTTTAAGCTGCTTTGTCACAAATTTTCCTATCGCGAATGAACCGCCCAGCACCTTGAATGCGTTTAAGCCAAAGCGGTAGGATTCGTCCTTTATGTATATTCCGCCAACGCCAAGCTCGGCAGCGAGGGCAGAGAGCTTTCTCAGCGGAGTGACCGAATACTCGGGAAATCCGCGATGAAAGGCAACTGCCTCTTCCGCGCTTTTTTCGTTGAAACAGGGAGTATGGCAGTCATTTGTTTCAGGCAGAGTGTTTGACGCCCATTTTATCTTATTCATATCAAAATGCTCCTTTTCGTCGATTAGTGATTCACCTGCATCAGCGAGCAGGACTCCTGCCCGTTGTTAAGCTCCAGCAGAGCATAACCCAATTTGCCGTCTCTCGGCGAGGTGAGGCTGCCGGGATTTATACAGCGAACGCCGAAAACCTCCTTGCAGGTCTGCCGATGAGTATGCCCGAAAAGCGCTACCGCGGCGTTGTTTTTCCGCGCTTCGGCGGCGAGCTTGTCGAGAGTGAAGTCAACGCCGAAGATATGCCCGTGGGTGAAAAATATCCTCACTCCCTCCAGCTCTATCGTATCGAATACGGGAGAGAGGGCGCGGTAATCGCAGTTGCCCGCAACGTGGCGCATGGCGATTTTCGGCATAGCCATGCCGAGATCCTCAATATCGTCCTCACCGTCGCCCAAATGGATAACCATATCTATTTGGCTTTGGTATCTTTGAACAAGGGTGAGAAGCGGCTCAAAGCTGCGGTGGGTGTCAGAGACTATCAGCAGCTTCATACTATCAACCTCCGAAAAGTTTTTCTATTGACAACGTAACATGACGGCTCGGCTTTGTCAACCCCGTCGGTTTGATGAGGCTAACCATTCCGTTTAAATCCCTCTCCCCATTTCGATTTTCGGCATTTTCGCATCGGTTGCGGAATAGTTATATCCTATCGGAAAGGGGTGAGCTGATTGCCGCAAAACTGTTTTCTGCCGCTGATTTTGAGCGCGGCGGCAGGCTCGGCTACCATGATAGGGGCGTTTTTCGCGGTGGCGAAAAGACCCGACGCAAAACAGCTCGGCTTCGCTCTGGGATTTTCGGGCGGGGTGATGACGGCGGTTTCGCTGCTGGATTTGCTCCCGCAGGGAATATCAACGGCGCTGATGGCTATTCCCGATACGGCAGGCGCTGTTGCCTGCTGCTGCGCCTGCGCCGCGGGAATGTTGACCGCCCGCCTGCTGGATACGCTTATTCCCGAAAAGGACGCCAAGGGGCTTTTTCGGCTGGGAATCTTCTCGGCGCTCGCCGTAACCCTGCACAATCTCCCCGAGGGAATCGCCGTATTTTTGAGCGCGCAGCAGAACACCGCCCTCGGAATACGCCTATGCGCCGCGATAGCACTGCACAACATTCCCGAGGGGATAACGGTGGCTCTGCCGATTTGGGCATCGGGAAAAAGCCGCGGCAAGGCGTTGCTTTTGGCGGCGCTCTCCGCGCTTTCCGAGCCGGTGGGCGGTCTGCTGGCGATGGCGTTTCTGCGCCCGTTTATCACCGAGAGCGGTCTGGCGCTGATTTTCTGCGGGATAGCGGGGCTTATGACCGCTATCTCCTTCGGAGAACTGTTTCCCCGTGCTTTTTGCGGCAAAACGGGAATATACGGCGTATTCGGGGCGCTATGCGGGGTGATAATAATGCTGTTTAACTGCTGTTTGGGAGGATAATGGCGATATTCTTTAAATAAATTGTTAAAACTTTTAAAAAATAGCGCAAACCCCCTTGATTTTTTCGAGAAATGGTATAGAATATTGTTAGCACTCGAGGAAAGAGAGTGCTAAAACAAGTCGAATAATAAATCAATATAAATGGAGGAATCACAAATGACTATTAAGCCTTTGGCAGACAGAGTTGTTATCAAGATGGTTGAAGCTGAGGAAACCACCAAGAGCGGAATCATTCTCGCAGGTTCCGCTAAGGAAAAGCCCCAAATCGCCGAGGTTATCGCAGTAGGTCCCGGCGGAGTTGTTGACGGCAAGGAGATAACCATGTATCTCAAGGCGGGCGACCGTGTTCTCATGAGCAAATATGCCGGAACCGAGGTAAAGGTAGACGGCGTTGAATACACTATTCTCCGTCAGTCCGACATTCTCGCAATCGTTGAATAATTGAATCTGATTTTTGAAAGGAAGAATTATAAATGGCTAAGATAATTTCTTACGGCGAAGACGCCAGAAAATCCCTCCAGCTCGGCATTGACAAGCTCGCCGACACTGTAAAGATAACCCTCGGAC
>CAZNJJ010000119.1:0-1372 GCA_964573335.1 uncultured Oscillospiraceae bacterium
TTAACATCAACGATGATGCCGTATTCGCCGTGGGGAACTCTCAGCGAGGTATCTCTTACCTCACGCGCCTTTTCGCCGAATATCGCACGCAGCAGGCGTTCCTCGGCGTTAAGCTCGGTCTCTCCCTTGGGAGTTACCTTGCCTACAAGAATATCTCCCGCTCTTACCTCCGCGCCGATGCGGATTATGCCGCGCTCGTCAAGCTCCTTGAGAACATCTTCGCCGACGTTGGGAATATCACGGGTAATTTCCTCCGGTCCGAGCTTGGTGTCACGGGCTTCTATCTCATATTCCTCAATGTGAATAGAGGTGTAAAGGTCTTCCTTAACAAGTCTTTCGTTTATGAGAACAGCGTCCTCGTAGTTGTAGCCTTCCCAGGTCATAAATCCGATGAGCATATTCTTGCCCAGCGAGATTTCGCCGTTGGAAGTTGCAGGACCGTCGGCAACAACATCGCCTACCTTAACGATGTCGCCCTTAGCCAAAACGGGGCGCTGGTTGATGCAGGTTCCCTGGTTGGAACGCATGAACTTAATCAAACGGTAGTCGTGGTCAACGCCCTGCTCGTCGGTGATAACAACGAGATTGGCGGAAACCGACTTGACAACGCCGTTATGCTTGGAAACGACAACAACGCCCGAGTCAACAGCCGCCTTGTATTCCATACCGGTGCCAACTATCGGAGACTCGGTCTTGAGCAGCGGAACAGCCTGGCGCTGCATATTCGCGCCCATCAGTGCGCGGTTGGTATCGTCGTTCTCAAGGAAGGGTATCATAGCGGTAGCTACCGAAACGACCATTCGCGGAGAAATATCCATAAAGTCAACATTCTCGCGCTCAACTTCCATGATGGAATCGCGGTAACGTGCCGCAACTCTGGGTCTTGCAAAGCATCCGTTTTCGATAGGCTCGTTCGCCTGAACAACAACGTACTCGTCCTCAACGTCGGCGGTCATATAAACCACCTCGTCGCTGACCTTTCCGGTTCCGCGCTCAACCTTGCGGTAAGGAGCCTCGATAAAGCCGTACTCGTTGATGCGTGCGAAAGAAGCAAGATAGGATATAAGACCTACGTTAGGACCTTCGGGGGTCTCAACGGGGCACATACGACCGTAATGGCTGTAATGAACGTCTCTAACCTCAAATCCGGCGCGATCACGGGAAAGACCGCCCGGGCCGAGTGCCGACAGACGGCGCTTGTGAGTAAGCTCGGCGAGAGGGTTGGTCTGATCCATGAACTGCGACAGCGGAGAAGAACCGAAAAATTCCTTGATAGAAGCAACAACCGGTCTGATATTGATGAGAGACTGCGCGGTAACCTCGCCCTGCTCCTGATTCTGCGTAGCCATGCGCTCGCGAATAACTCTCTCCA
>CAZNJJ010000119.1:1382-3736 GCA_964573335.1 uncultured Oscillospiraceae bacterium
GCTCGCCTACAGAGCGGATTCGGCGGTTGCAGAGGTGGTCAATATCGTCGTCAAGACCAACGCCCTGAGAGAGGTTGCACAGATAGTTTACGGTAGCGAATATATCGTCAACGATGATATGCTTGGGAACAAGCTCATCGGCTCTCTCCTCGATAAGCTCCTTGAGAAGCTCGTTATCATCGTTTGCTTCCTCAAGAATCTCACGCAGAATGCTGAATCTTACCTTTTCCTTTGCCTCGATGCCGAGAGCCTCGCAGTCAACGAAATCGTGCATATCCACCATTCCGTTGGACATAACTTTAACAGTGCTTTCACCCATGAGAATGTAAACACAGTCAACACCGGCGCGCTCGATTTTATGAGCGTCATCGCGGGTAAGAACAGCGCCGTTTTCATACATAACCTCGCCGGTCATCGGGTCGATAACATCGGCGGCAAGCTGTCTGTCGGTTATTCTCTGACCGATGGCTAGCTTCTTGTTATACTTGTAGCGGCCCACCTTGGAGAGGTCGTATCTTCTGGAATCGAAAAAGAGCGAGTTGATGTGGCTCTTAGCGGAATCCACCGTGGGAGGCTCACCGGGGCGCAGCTTGCGGTAAACTTCCTGCAATGCCTCGTTTACGGTCTTTATGGTGTCCTTTTCGAGGGTGGTGCGGAGAAGCTCATTCTCACCGAAAAGCTCTATCATCTGCTCATCGGTGGCGATGCCGAGTGCGCGGATAAAGGTGGTTACCGGCAGCTTGCGGTTCTTATCTATTCTGGCGTAAAAGATTCCGTTGGAATCGGTTTCATATTCCAGCCAGGCACCGCGGTTGGGGATAACGGTGCAGGCAAACAGCTCACGACCGGATTTATCTCTGGTGCGTGAGTAATAAACTCCTGGCGAACGAACCAACTGCGAAACGATAACACGTTCCGCACCGTTGATGACAAAGGTGCCGCTGTCAGTCATAAGCGGAAAATCGCCCATGAAGATGTCCTGCTCCTTTATCTCACCGGTCTCACGGTTGAGCAGACTGGTTGTGACAATGAGCGGCGCGGCATAGGTCGTGTCGCGCTCTTTGCATTCTTCGATGGTGTATTTGGGTCTGTCCTCCAGGCGGTAGTCGATAAAATCGAGCACCAGATTCCCCTGATAGTCGGTGATTGCGGACATATCCTCGAATACTTCCTTCAATCCCTCTTCAAGGAACCACCTGTAGGAGTTTTTCTGCACCTCGATCAGGTTTGGCATGTCCAGAACTTCATTGATTTTGTTGAAGCTCATACGAACATTTTTACCAAGGTTGACGGGTTTCACCTGCAACATAGGTTTCGCTCACTCCATTCGTCTATGATTGTTGTACAAACTTATGCTATCTTTTTCGCCATTTTGAAAAAATCTATTGCTTTTTCATTTTGGGTGTGTTAATATATATTAGCTAAAGACATTCACACCCATTATGATACAGTATATTATTGTATGTTAATTTCAAGTAGTTGTCAATAGTTTTTTCTGAGAAATTTTAAATTTTATCACAAAAGAGAGCCGTGTTCAATATGCGGCTCTCTTTTTTGTAGCAATATATAAATTGTCGGCGCGATTTCTGTTATGATTGCTCATTGACTTTTTCTTTTTCGTCGGAACCTCTCCCTCTTTCCCGCTTTTCAAGCCATTTCCCGAGAACACAGCCCACCGCCGCCGAAATCGCCGCGCAGCCGACAGCCGCACTCCCCTCGCGAATGACCGCCTCGGTTATATCCGAAAACATTTTCCCTCTCGCCAGCAGCCACACCACAGCGCTCACTGCGGTGAACACCGCTGCCAAAACCGCCGCCGCACCCGCTCGCCCGCCCATTCCGGGGCAGAGCGCCAGTGCCGAAGCTGCCGTCCACAAAAGCATCGCCGTCAAAACAAGATACGCCATTTCCCCGCCTCCTCATACATATTCTATGATAAGACGAGCCCGAGCGCTCCCGCTTTTTGAAAAAAGCGGGGCAAAAACTTTTATTCTGCCGACCGACTTTACGCCCCAAAACCGAACCGCCGTGTTGTGACTTTCAAAACAATCTCATCGGGAAACGGCACTCTATCCGCACAGCTCAAAACCAAAAGTTTTTGGAAGTGTCACCCCCTTTTTTCAAAAGGGGTTCGACCCGACGGAGACAAACTATGCAAAAATGCCGAGGGAGCTTTAACAGCTTTCCCTCGGCATTTATTTTACTTATGATAAGCGTCAAACGCCTTAAAGGTCTGATAAACGTCGTTTTTAGCGACCACCTCAAAGGGTGCGTGCATCGAGAGAACCGGAACACCCACGTCAACAACGTCAACGTTGTGCGCCGCGACATACATCGCGACAGTTCCGCCGCCG
>CAZNJJ010000120.1:0-3699 GCA_964573335.1 uncultured Oscillospiraceae bacterium
TGACTTTTAATCAAAGGGCCTGGGGTTCGAATCCCCAGTGGCTCACCAAAGGAACACGGACAGACCCATAGCTTTATTAAGTTATAAAGGTTCGTTCGTAGAAAAAAGGAAAAGCCCCGATGCGGTTTTGAACCGCATCAGAGCTTTCCGTCCGCTGATTCAGCGGTTTGTGGCACAGATAAGTCTGAAAATGCGGTGGTTTCGCATTTGAAAGGCGCAAGCACTGGTGGAACGCCAATTCCACGAGTGCTATTTGTGTTATATTTGTGAATTTTCGATTTGAGTATAACACGTTGTCACTTTAAATGCAAGAATATATTTAATTTTGCTCGAATATAAGATGTTCCCCTTGTAACTGTTTGATGGTTATGCTAGTATATTGTTAAGCTGTTCCATAAGCCTTAGATGCGGTGGTTTCGCATTAAACGGCGTATGCCATAAAGCTCGCCAAAGCTTTATGGCTATGGAATTGTCAATCACAGATAGTAAAATGACGGCATACTATTATGATAGTTTGCCGTCATTTTATTTTTAAGTACCGTTTTTATTCTGTCCACACTTGCATATAATGTAAAAGCTGTGATATAATAAACACAGCCAAGAAAGTTGGATAGTGGCATTTGACCACACAAAAAGAAAAACTCGGGAGCCGCTACTCCCGAGTTTTTTGTGCTTACTTGCCCTTGAGATGACTATCAAGCCACTTGCAAATGTAATAGCCAATTACACTTGCTGCGATAGACAACAGAAAGTTGGATAATGATTGCATTTGACCACCTCCTTTCCGTGCCGGAATGGAGAAGGGCAGCGAGAGTATATTAGCAGAAAAATTCGGTTAATACAATGCTAAGAGGCTTCATCAAATATCGCTGATGATGACAAAGAAAAAATATATTTTATTGGTTGGTTATCTCATGATAATGATAATCGACAAGCTCAGAATATCGAAAAAACAAGATTGTATTTAGGAGAAAATGCAGCCGAGTATTGCCGAAAACACAATATCAGTTCACGTTGGAGTAAGTATGAGCATGATAGAAAAAACTATTATGAGCCTTGGGAGTAAGGACAATCTGTTTTATCAGGTAACAGGCAACTCTTTGCTCTTACAAATTCGCCGATTTTGAACTGACGACCAGAATTGTTGTCGGTTGATATTTCTATTGCACTATAAGTTTTTCCGCAGCAGATGCACGCAAAGAAAAAACAAATATTGGGTATCGCATCTTCTCTGCAAAGTTCACCTATAGTCCCATTATCATCAATTATGGGAAAGAAACGTTCTGATACTTCTAGTATGTACAGTTTTTGCCCGCAGTTTGAGCAATAAAAATCATTATAGATTTTATTATCGTTTTTACTCATAAATTTTCCCTACCTCTCCCATCCCCGAAATCTCTTCGGGGATTTTTCATTTTGTTTAACGTTTTCGCTGCGCTCTGCCGCCTGACGCAGCTTCTGCTCGATGCGCTCCAGCTCAGACATTCTCTTATCTGCGCCTTTCACGGAAAAGTCGGGCAAGTCAGCCGGACGCTGCGATTTGCCCAGCAGCTCCCGCGCGTAAGTCTCACAGCTCAACCACATTCGCAGCTCGTTTTCCAAACGTTTAAGCTCGGGCGCGGCATCGTTTCTCTGCAAAATCAGTTCGGTGAGCCTTGGCGAAATAATATCGAGGGCGCTGTCCGGTGAATAGCCCGCCTCAATCAGCACTTTCTGCGCGAACATCGCCCTGCCCAGCTCGGGTTTATGCTCCTGCCACAGCTTTTCGATGAGCGACTTATACTCAAAATAGCTTTCGGCGGCGAAACGGTTTTTCTCACGCTTGGAAATGAGATTTTCCAGCCGATTCAGCTTTTGCTCGGTGCGGAAAAATTCTACCTGCCGGGACTTTGACGATTCTTTCAGCTCGCTTATTCTTCCGGCGAAAAACTCAGGCGAATAAAATTCATTGTAGCCGGAGGATTTTAACGTATCTGCCGCCAACTCAAACTTTTCGGCAAGCTCCCGCTGCTTTCTGCCGAACTTGAAGATTTTCAGTCCCTTTGCCGCCGACTCTCGGTATTCGGCACAGAATGAGGCACAGCGCTGTAATTCATAGAGGTCTTGCAGTTTGGAATTGAGAGCCGCATAAAATTCCGACTTGGACTGAGCATCTTCTTCTCTGAGATTTTCAAGCTGTTCAGCGGTAATATCGGCGGGAAATCCCATGCGCTCAATATCCTTTTTGGCGTATTCAAAGCCTAAAACAGCCTCTCGATTTGCTGCGTAAAATCGGCTGCTCTGCGATTTGAAGCGTTTCAGTCGAGAAAGCATCTCGCCGTTTTCTTTGTACCATTCGGCATAGCGTTTCAAATCCCGAAGCTGCTTTATCTCATCTCGGCGGGAATTTTGTGCCTGTTCGGCGGCAGAAAATTCCGCATGAGCCTTGCGGCAGCCCGACAGAATCTCGGCATAGCTGTGAGCGCCGCGCGATGCCAAAAAGTTCTGTGTTCCCTCGGCGTGGCGAATAGCACTGCGGGAATTTTGGGCATGGCTGCGCTCGCCCATGGCTGCTGCCGCAGGCGTTTTTGCTTTAGAAAATCTCGGATTTTCGTCCGTTCTTTGGGGTGCAGGGTCTCCCTGCCGCACAGCACCGTGCAACGGTGCATCAGTGCGCCTTTCGGACTTTCTCCCCGCCGCGTCCGCGGCTTTGGGGGCGCTGCGGTCAGTGGAATATGCCGGCTCCGGCTGTGGCTGCTCATCGGGAAATCCCCGTTCGCCTGCCGGCTCGGTTCCCCGAGCCTTGCGGGAATCACATTGACGTGCCCTGACTTTTTCAAAGATGCTTTTCAGCGTTTCACGCAGACCGACAGGCTCAACGCCCAGCTCTGCCATCTCGTTGAATACGCCGACAGCGCGGTTGTATTCGCCCTTTTCGGTGGAAATACCCTTGCGCTCGAGGGCGGCAGCCTCCTTACCTAGATGCAGAGTTGCGGCGCGGTCGATGCCCTGCTCGGCATAGCTGCGGTGGTCGATTCGGCAGGAAAGATTTTTGCGTTCGTAAAGCTCGTTGCAGCTTCTCGCCCAATCCGCCCGCCACGAAACATAAAGCGACTTGTCATTCCAGCCGGTGAGGTCAACATTTCGTGTGCGGTATTCGCCGTTGGAATTGACTATGCGGCTGCCGTTTCTATCCAGAAGATATTCCTTTTTGGATTTAGCCGCCCACCAGTCGCCGCTTTTGGTCATCGGGCGCATAGTCAGCATGATGTGAACGTGAGGATTGTGGTCGCCGTTCGCGCGGTCTTTGACATGGTAGGCAATGTCGGCGCACATTCCCTTTGACACGAAATTTCGCCGCACAAAATCCCGCACCAGCCGAATGTTTTCCTCACGGGAAAATTCGCAGGGGAGAGCAATTCTCAGCTCGCGTGCAAGCTGGGAATTTACCTGCTTTTCCGCCGCTTCGACCGAGTTCCAAAGCGTAGCTCTGTCGTGAAATCTTTGAGGTGCGTTTTCGGGCAGCAGAATTTCGGCGTAGACCACGCCGCTTTTGCGGGTGTAATCGAAAACGCGGCCGCTCGCCTTGTCCACAAGGCGGCTTCCCGAGCGATAAGCCGCCGCCGCAACGGAGGTCGAGCGAAGGCTTTTTGATTTTGCGCCACTGCCGCCGTCAGCGCCAATCGAAACGCTTTTTCCGCGACTGATTATCTGCCCCGA
>CAZNJJ010000121.1:0-3670 GCA_964573335.1 uncultured Oscillospiraceae bacterium
GTGGGTCTTAAAGAGCGCTACCTGCGCTTCCTCATAGAGAGGGCGGGGCTTCAAATCAAGTCTGGGAGAATCTATATGAGAGGCTACTATCTTAACGCCCTTTTCAATATCCTCGGTGCCTACGGTGCAGAGAATAAGCGCTTTTCCTCTGTTGTTGAGGAACACTCTGTCTCCCGCCTTGTATTTAACCTTGGGGTCAAACGCCTTGAATCCCTTTTCCCTCGCCATCGAAATCGCTATCTCTACCGCTTCGCGCTCGGTTTTTGCCATATCGAGGAACTTTTTGTATCCCTCGCAGAAAAGGTCTGCCTTTTCCCATTCGTCGTCGGCGAGCTTTTCACCCGCATTCTTGGGCGAATAGAAAAGCTGTTCCTTCAAAAGCTGTGCTTCTGTTTTCTTTTTTTCAGCCATTGTTATCCCTCCGTAAAATCATCATGTATAAAGGCGTTCACTTTCAGACAGCTCAAAAGCATTTCGAGCTTTTTCTAAAATCAAACGCGCCTTTTTCAGATATTCTCCGCCGCTTTCTGCAAAGCGCCCACCAGTTCAAGCGCCTTGAGATGCAGGTCATGCTCGTCCTTGTCATTTGTTATCACAAACTGCGAGCGCGAGGTGTAAAACTCATCGTCATGCTGTGAAGCGATTCTGTTTCTCGCCTCGGTGTCGGTCAAATGGTCGCGAATCACGATTCTGTTCTGGCGCTGCACCTCCGGCGCTATCACCGAAACCACAATATCACATTCGCTCTCCATTCCGCTTTCAAACAGCGTCGGCGCGTCAAGAACCGCAACCCGCTCGCCCGCTTTTTCAAGCTCGGCTATTTTATCCCTCACATATTCCTTTATATAAGGGAATATCAGCTCATTTAGCTTTGACAGCTTTTCCTTATCGCTAAACACAATAGATGCGAGCTTTTTTCTGTTTAGAGTGCCGTCCATATTGAGAATTGTTATCGAAAACTCGAGCGCCATATCAGCCAGACAGCGTTTTTCCTTGTCAACCACCTCGCGTGATACCTCGTCGCAATCAATCACCGAAAGCCCCTGCGCCCGTATTATCTTGGAAACGGTGGATTTTCCCGCTCCGGTCTGTCCCGTCAGACCCACAACATATATGTTTTTCATAGCGTCATCACCTCAAAGGCGGCGGCGCGCAACATTCTGTTAAACACTCCGAGCGAATCGCCGTCGTTATCGGGGCATCTGGCATATATCAGTTGAGCGCCGCAGTCGTCCAGCTCTCTGAGCGCCGCGAATATCTCCCGCGACTGGCTTGCCGCGTCATGCTCTCTGCCGTATACCAGGCAGGGCTTTTGACAAAGCGTTTCCTCTCCCTCAAAAACCAGTCCCCATGTTCCCTCGGGAGCGGAATTTACCAGCTCGGCGAATTTCTCGGCAGAGGATTTCACCAATATCATTCTCGCCTTGGGAGCGTAATGGCGGTATTTCATTCCGGGAGAAGATGGCTTTTCCCCCTCCTTGAGCGGCTCGCTTACAGCGTGTGACACCGCCACATCTTCGCCCAGCGCCTGCGACAGCATCTCGGGCGAAATCGCGCCCGGGCGCAGCAGCGTCGGCTTTCCGACAAGCGAAACCACCGTTGATTCTATTCCAACATAAGAATCGCCGCCGTCTATTATCAGCGGAATTTTTCCCTTCAAATCCCTCATGCAGTGCAGAGCTGAGGTGGGAGAAGGCAGTCCCGAGAGATTTGCCGAGGGCGCGGCTATCGGAACACCCGATGCCTTTATGACGGCTCTCGCCCCCTCATGGGAGGGCATTCTAACCGCGACGGTATCCCCACCCGCCGTAGTAACGTCGGGCACTATATCGCTCTTTGGCAGGATTATCGTCAAAGGACCGGGCCAAAACGCCTTTGCCAGCTTTTTCGCCCGCTCGCTCACCTCTGTAACAAGGCTTTCCCACATGGAAAGCTCCGCTATATGCACTATCAGCGGGTTATCCTGCGGACGGCCCTTCACCTCGAATATGCGTTTTACCGCATTTTCGTCGAGGGCGTTTGCCGCAAGCCCGTAAACAGTTTCGGTGGGAATAGCAACCAATTCCCCCTCGCTGAGCAGTTTGCCCGCCAGCTTTATCGAATTTTCGCCGCAATCCAACAGCTCGGTATCATACAAAGTTAAAGCACCTGCCCCTCGGCGGAATTTTTCAGTCTCTCTGTCTGATTATAAGTCACCAGTGCCTCTAATATATCGTCAAGGTCACCGTTCATAACAGCGTCCAGCTTGTATATCGTCAAGCCTATTCTATGGTCTGTCAGTCTCCCCTGCGGGAAATTGTAGGTGCGGATACGCTCGGAGCGGTCTCCCGTCCCCACCTGACTGCGCCTGTCTGCGGCAACTCGGCTCTCCTGTTCCCTCTTCATCTTGTCATAAAGGCGGGAACGCAAAACTGCCATAGCCTTGTCACGGTTTTTGTGCTGACTGCGCTCGTCCTGACATTCTACCACCATTCCGGTGGGAAGATGAGTTATTCTTATCGCGGATTCGGTCTTATTGACGTGCTGTCCGCCCGCTCCGCTCGCGCGATAGGTGTCAATCTTCAAGTCCTTGGGGTCTATCTCAAGCTCCACCTCCTCTGTCTCGGGCAGAACCGCCACTGTGACAGTCGAGGTGTGTATTCTGCCGGAGGTTTCGGTATCCGGCACTCGCTGAACGCGGTGAACACCGCTTTCAAACTTCATTCGGGAATACACTCCGTCTCCCCTCACCATAAAGCAGACCTCTTTGAATCCGCCCAGCTCGGTTTCGTTTGCCGAAATCAGCTCGGTCTGCCACCCCTTGGAAGCGCAATACATATTATACATTCGATAGAGCGAGGCGGCAAAGAGTGCCGCTTCCTCCCCACCCGCGCCGCCGCGTATCTCGATTATCGCCGATTTGTCGTCGTCGGGGTCTTTGGGGAGCAGCAAAATTCTCAGCTCCTCCCCCAATCTTTGGAGAAGGGTGCGGCTGTCCGCAAGCTGTTCTTCTGCCATAGCTTTAAGCTCATCATCAAGGTCGGGTTCCTTTAAAAGCTCCTTAGCTTCCTCACCCGCCTGCACGGCAGAAGCATAGTCGCGGTATTTTTCCACCAGGGGGGTAAGCTCCTTATATTCCTTCATCAGCTTTTTATAAAGCTCGTTGTCGCTCACCGTATCCGGCTCACTGAGCTTCAGGCTGATTTCATCATAGCGCAGTTCGGCGCTTTTCAGCTTATCCAACATATTCTGTCTCCGTTTATCCGCAGGGAATATTATTCCCCCTCGGGATGTATCACCTGTTTTATATGACGTTCTATCTTTTGGCGGGCAACCATTACCTCCCGCCCACAGCCCTTGCAGCGAATACGAAAATCCGCTCCCGAGCGCAGAACAAGAAATTCTTTTCCGCCGCAGGGGTGTTCCTTTTTCATCAAAAGTGTGTCTCCCACTCTCACGTCCATCGCTGCCGACCTCCTTTAAAGCCAATATCATGTCAGCTTTTTATTATATCAGATTCTGCCTGTCGGTTTCAATAGCAGTCGCTTTTAAAATACTGTTCGGCAAATCCCAAAGTAGCCGTTCTCACGCCTTTCGGCATTCTTTTATCGAAACTGCGTTCTCCTTTGAAAACGGAAAAAGGACTTTCCGAAGAAAGTCCTTTTCTGGAGCTGCTAACCGGAATTGAACC
>CAZNJJ010000122.1:0-3625 GCA_964573335.1 uncultured Oscillospiraceae bacterium
TACCGTTATCTGTATTTTCGGTATCAATGCCGTCAAAAAAGCCTGTCAGCGTGTTATAGAACTCGGTAAGGACTCCAAACTTCTTATTAAAAGCGTCCTTTATCTCGTTAAACCACTTCTCTAAAAAGCCGTCAGAGGGAACGAACAAGCCGATTAGAATTTCCTTGAGCTTTTCCCAAAAGTCTTTCAGGAATCCCAAAATACCGTCATCTTCATCTTCCGTATCGGCAGGAGTATTCACCTTGTCTCTGTCGTGAACAATCCAAAAGGTGCCGGATATATCGGCGAAAAAGCTATCTGTATTACCGTCTGCATAAAGAACATCAATATCGTTAATCGAAGCTCCGGCGACAAGAACAACATTTCGCATTGTAGTACCGGGAGTGTAAGCCAAATAGGAATTTAACTCCCAATATCCATCGCCTACAGGCTCCCAAATTTGCCCTTGAAAGCCTTTTCCGCCTACAACAGCTTCTATATCGCAAAGCCCCGAGGAATTGACAGAGACAGAAATATTGTCAGTACTCACAATATCAAAAATACAGACATTTCCGGTATCATAGGAATATGTAACCAGGCAGGTGGAAGAGTTTACAAGAGAAATGAAGCTGTTATAAACCGAATCGGCTATAATAGTTGTTCTGAACGTTTCGAGATATGTATCGCCATCGCGGTAATCGAGTATGTCCAGTTTAACGGCAAAACTGTACAAAGAAAGCTGAAAAATCAGCATGGCAGCGAGCAAGATGCGAGCCGACGAAAGGAGTATTTTCCTGATATTGTTGTTCATATTGCACAAATCCCCTTATTAATCAACGCTCACTCCCCCACCTCCGCCGCCTTTATGAAGCCAGGCGAAAATCAAATGACGAACTATTAAAACAAATGCTTCAAGACCAAAGCAGATAAGTATTATAGGAAAAGCGATAGAAACAACCTTTTTAAGCTGCGGCATCAAAGCCTTTGGAATGGTATCCCACACATCTAAATCATAAGGAACAAGATTGGGGTCATAATCTATCTCAGGCAGTTGTATTGTCGTATCGGTATCATCGGTGCTACTGTCGGGAAACTCAGGAAGCTCGCCGCCGCTGCTGTCGCCGTCGTCGGCGGAATCTCCTGCGTTTTCCCCGTCATCTTCATCAGGCTCAGGAGTGGGCGTTGGCTCGGGACTGACGGAATCAATTAAGCCGTCGTCGTCGACAAAAGCGAGACCAACAGGATAAGAACAAACACACTGTTCTATTTCTTCAACAGTAGCAAGCGAATGTTCAGTAGAACTAGAAGAAGTGTTATAAGATAAATTGTAAAGAGATAAATCTAAATCAGCATTAAAAGAACTATCGCTACTCCACAATAAAACGCTAGAAGATGATAAATAATTAGGTCTTGTAAGATAAGCACCGTTAAAATATAGTTTATTAGTACCAGAAAATTTATCTAAAGAATTCCATGAGCCAGTTTCATCATAATGATAAGAAAAATTATACTGACAAGAATCATCAGAATATTCAAAAAGTAAAGTATCTACCTCGTTGTAATTGTCAGAAGTAAAAACCGTAGATTTATAAGGCAAAAACATATGCATAGAACCAATAACGGAAGTATTAACGGCTTTGGTTATCTTATAAAACGCAACTGG
The DNA here is from genome assembly GCA_964573335.1 of uncultured Oscillospiraceae bacterium. Taxonomy (GTDB): domain Bacteria; phylum Bacillota; class Clostridia; order Oscillospirales; family Ruminococcaceae; genus Yanshouia. The sequence goes on from CAZNJJ010000122.1 coordinate 1,643, forward strand.
ATTGTTAGCAACTCTAGTAAAAAATAATCTCTTACCCTTTGAATCGGAAATAATATAATAGTGATAACCGTTAGGTTCTGAATTGCCGCACATTACAGAAAAGAAATCGCGTAAATAATCTTTTCGTTCTTCCGTAAGCGTAGAAGTAACTAATGTACCGAATTTTGTCAGACCGCTTTCATCTTCAAGTAAAACATCATTAAACATATCAAGAAGTACGGTATTTGCAAACCCCTGCACACTCATTCCCAACACCAAAGCTGCGGCGAGAACAACGCCAAACAGTCGTTTCATTTAATCACCCCCCTCAATCCTTGGCGTTAAACTTGCGAAAAATAAACGTTATAACAAGTATGAAAAGCACAATACCACCCGCTATCGCAAAAAAAGGAAAGGCGAAATCAAACCCCAAACGGATATAATTCCATACGATAGCCTTCCAAGAAGAAAACATAGAGCTGTCTATCACCATATAATCTATACTGCCGGCCACAAAAATAACCTCCCTTTAAAAAATCTTGGAAACGACTATCTTCACAATTACAACAAGCGCAGCTATACCGATTATTGTTTGGAATTTTTCAAAGCTGACGTCGAATCCTCTCGACATCCATTCACCAACGGTAGAGCTGAAAGCGTCCATGTGTTCTTGTGTGATAAATACTGTGTCTCCCATAAATAAACTCCCTTTCATATTTAAAATAAAAGAGGGCAGGTATTCCCCGCCCCCTTTCCGTTTGCAAAGTTATTACTTAGCGATACCTTTAAATACAGAAATAGCCTTTTTGACTCCCCAAACGATGGCGAAAACCGCAATACCGACGGGGATTACAATGCCAAGATTGCCGGTCAGTATCTCTATAAACGAAGAGAACATATCAGCTGTAAGAAGAGTGCCGGAAGCACTGACGGCAGTTTCCGAAATGGCAGCAACACCGGATTCCATAATTTTTTACCTCCTTTAAAATGTATTCATCACGAATTTATAAAACAAATAAGCCATAACCGAAGAGCAGATAAGAGGAATTACACCATAATTCAAAAATAAAAGATTATCCCTAATTTGAAATATTGCCGCCTCTATATCGGGGCTAAGACTCATTGTTTCCGTATAATAATTGCTCTCCTCGTTTTCCTCTTTTGCCGTTTCGGAACTTTTATCCTCTTCAACACTCTCTTCATCGGCGGGAATGTCGCTATCCGTTAAAGTGCTTTCAGAGGTTTCATCGGGAATTTCTTCCACATCTTCGCCGGAATCGTCCTCTATTTCGGCGATTGGTTCAATATACTCAAAAGTTTCGATTGGTTGTTGCTCGGTGGTCGAATCTTCTCCGAGGTCAGCCACCGAGACAACCGGCAAAAGCGCAATCAGGAGAAATATTGAGAAAGTGACACAGAATAAGCGTTTCATATTATCCGAGCCTATCCAGCTCAACGACGCTGCCATAGCGGTTGTAGTATGGTCTTACTTCTGCGCCGAGAAGTTCGTCAACTTCGTTCACGGTGTCCAACAGCGACTTAACGTTATCATCGTTGATGAAGTAGCTTTCGCAGAACTTGCCGCCAATGTTGGTGGATTTGTCTCCTACACAGTGGAATGTGTATCCTCTGACGGGCAATTTGGTTTTCTTGCTGATGTAGTCAATTCTTTCGATTCCGATAATTTCCATATCTTTATTCCTTTCTGTCTGCCGCCGAAGCGGGAAATATCCAATGATTATTTATCTAAAAGAGCATCAGCCCTTAAAGCGGACATATATAATTTATTCAACGATTGCATAGGACAACGACAACAGTAGTTTTCAAACAAATCTTCTGAATAGCTCAATGGGTCAGACAACATAGAAGCATTATATTGGCAATAATCCGAACATACTTTTAATTGCATACTTTCAAAATCATCCATTTTGAAATCAAACTCAGTCAATTTCATTTTAATTACCTCGCTTTTTAATACATTTCTGTCTGCCGCCGAAACGGGAA
>CAZNJJ010000123.1:0-3618 GCA_964573335.1 uncultured Oscillospiraceae bacterium
CTGAGAAGATGAAAAAAAGGTTTAAACCCCGTGAATTTATTCGCGGGGTAATTTTTTTCGCAAAAATTTATGAACGCAGAATTTCGCATCAAAAAGCCATTTTGCAACTTTTTCTCATTTTCAGCCACCTTGACATTATTCATATATATATGTAAAATATTTTTGTCTCTTTATATAAAGAGGTCACAGCATTTATACAAAAGGCGTTTGAAAATGAAAAATTAAACAAGAAAGGAGGAACCACATTTCATGATGCCCTATGTAATATGCGGTTTGGTTGCATTTCTGATCGGTGTTGTAATTGCCTTTCCACTAGGCATTCATTATAGAAAAAATGTAGCAGAAAAGGAACTTGGAACTGCCGAAAACGAAGCAAAAAGAATCGTAAGCGATGCAATAAAAGCGGCTGAAACGAAGAAAAAAGAAGCTGTCGTTGAAGCCAAGGACGAAATTTTCAAGCTCAAAAGCGAGAGCGAGCGCGAAATCAAAGAGCGCCGCACCGAGGTATCGCGTTTGGAGCGCAGAGTTCAGCACAAGGAGGAGACTGTCGATAAGAAAATCGACAATCTCGACAAAAAAGAGGAACTTCTCGCTTCTAAGCTCAAAGCCGCCGAGCAGCAGCTCGAGGAGGCGGAAACCGTCAAAAAGAGCCAGTTCGATATGCTGGAAAAAATATCCGGCTTTACCATCGAGCAGGCTAAGGATTATCTCCTGAAGAATCTCGACGGTGAATTGACCCACGAAAAGGCGCTGCGTATCTCCCGCATGGAGGCGCAGCTTAAAGAAGAAGCCGACACCAAGGCGCGCAACATCATTTCGCTGGCTATTCAGCGTTGCGCCGCCGACCAGGTCACCGAGACTACCGTTTCGGTAGTGCCGCTGCCCAACGACGAGATGAAGGGTCGTATCATCGGCCGTGAGGGACGCAATATCCGCGCCCTCGAAACGCTCACGGGCGTTGACCTGATAATCGCCGATCCCCCCGAGGCCATAACCCTTTCAAGCCACGACCCCTTCAAGCGCGAAATCGCGAGAATCGCCCTCGAGCGTTTGATAAACGACGGCAGAATACACCCCGCCCGCATCGAGGAAACCGTAGAAAAGGCTCGTCGCGAGGTGGAAACCAAAATCAAGCAGGACGGCGAGCGTGTTGTTCTCGAAACATCGGTAGGCTCTCTGCATCCCGAACTGGTTCGCCTGCTCGGCCGCATGAGATACCGCACCAGCTACGGTCAGAACGTGCTGGTTCATTCCACCGAGGTTGCCTATATCTCCGGCATGATAGCCGCCGAAATAGGCGCAGATGTCACCGTTGCCCGCCGTGCGGGTCTGTTGCATGACATCGGCAAGTCGATGACGCATGAGATAGAAGGTTCTCACGTTGAAATCGGCGTTGACATCGCCAGAAAATACAAGGAATCCGAGGCTGTTATTCACGCTATCGAGGCGCATCACAACGATGTTGAGCCGAGAACCGTTATCGCCTGCATCGTTCAGGCGGCAGACGCTATTTCGGCGGCTCGCCCCGGCGCCCGCAGAGAGAATCTCGAAAATTACGTCAAGCGTCTTGAAAAGCTCGAAGAAATCGCAAATTCCTTTGAGGGCGTTGACAAGTGCTACGCTGTTCAAGCAGGACGTGAAGTTCGCGTAATGCTCAAGCCCGAGATAGTGGACGACGACGGAATGGTTATCATCGCCCGCGACATCGTCAAGAAGATAGAGGAGGAGCTTGATTACCCCGGACAGATAAAGGTTCATGTTGTGAGAGAGACCCGCGCTATCGAATACGCAAAGTGATTTTGCTCTGTTTCCCCGTTCCCTTTTGGGAGCGGGGATTTTTTTGCCATTTAAAAATCACCACCGCTGCCTTTTCTCTCGATTTATTCCGCAATCTGCGGCATAAGTGCGGTTTATCGGTCAAACTTTATCGCTTTTGCATAAAAATTCCGAAAATCGGTTTAATATCTTCTGCATTGCATTTAATACACAAATATTGTAGAATATGTGTATTAAATCCATTGCTGAACAGCCTGTTCAGCGCTTTGCATTTTAAGAGAAAAGGAGTTTTACCAATGAAGAAGTTTATCTGCGCGGTTCTCGCCGCCGCTATGATGTTGAGCATGGCGGCTGTTTCTTATGCCGCTGCCGGCGTTATCGACGTTGCCAACGCCGACGTTCAGCTCATCGGAACCTTTGTATACGATGAGGACAAAAAAGCCATGGAGTCCACAGTGAATATCGCACCTCTCACCGTTGAGGACAAAGAAGTAAACGCCTACGGCAAGCCGGTTTATTATCTGCTCAGGAGCAACGAAAACGGCGATGACACCCCCGCCACCCTCGCCCCCATCAACAAGTATAAGCACGTTGAAAATATAAAGTACAAGGTTGAGCTTGAGAGCGGCGCTCAGATTATCAGAGGTCTTGCCATCGTCAAAAAGTATATCGACGTTGACGCAAAGTGGGATTCCGACAACGACGGCGTTGACGACAGATTATACGCCATGAAAGCGCTTCTTCCCAAGTCGGACTACTACTACTTTGCCGAGGTTAAGCTCGCCGATATTGAAACCACTTCCGAAACCGATGTCATAGGCAAGCTCGAGGTATCCCGCAAGGCAGACAAGAAAAACGGTATCCTCAAGATAGACGACGTTGAATTTGATTTTGCTTTCCCCGTTTTCTACAAGAACAGCTGGGTAAACGATTCCACCGCCTACACCGTTGACGGCGACCGCGCCGACCTCGAGTGGGACACCGTTTACGCCCTCAAATTCGAGTGCGATGACGTTGTTGAGCTTTCTTTCGGCTCCGACAACGACGGCAACAACGAGGGAACCTTCAGCGTTGACGTTTCCGGTCAGGGAAAAGTAATCCTCAAGTACAATACCGACGCGGTAGAAGCCATTGCCGCGGCAAATCCCGATGTTGATATGGATTTCATCAGCTTCAACAACGTGAAATTCAACCGAACCGGTGAGTTCGTTTACGAAATGGATAACATTGCCGCCGCTTACAGAATCGTAGACGGTCAGCTCTACGAGATAAACGGTGCCGAGTTTGATGCCGATTCCGTCACCTTCAACACCAATACCCTCGGCTCTTATGTATTCGCAGCCGAAAAGCTCAACGCTCCCGCCGCTAATGCGTGATTCGATAGAACAAAACCGAAAGAGACTGCCCTTTTGGGGCAGTCTCTTTTTATTGAACAAAAAGCACTCCGCGCAATTTTCACGCGGAGTGCCTGTCGCTTTAAAAGCTGTTCTTTATGAATACAAAGCCGTTACTTGTTGAGAGCCTCGTCAACTGCAACAGCGCAAGCCACGGTCATGCCGACCATGGGGTTGTTGCCCGCGCCGATAAGACCCATCATATCAACGTGTGCGGGAACAGAAGAAGAACCTGCGAACTGAGCGTCGCCGTGCATTCTGCCCATAGAATCGGTCAAGCCGTAAGAAGCGGGGCCTGCCGCAACGTTGTCGGGGTGCAGGGTTCTGCCGGTGCCGCCGCCCGAAGCAACAGAGAAGTAGCGAACGCCGTTAGCGAGCGCCCACTTCTTGTAGGTGCCGGCAACGGGATGCTGGAATCTTGTGGGGTTGGTGGAGTTACCGGTGATGG
>CAZNJJ010000124.1:0-934 GCA_964573335.1 uncultured Oscillospiraceae bacterium
TCTCTTCATCGTTGACCCCCGCAAGGAGAGAATCGCAGTAGCAGAAGCTAAGAAGCTCGGTATTCCGATTGTTGCAATCGTTGACACCAACTGCGATCCCGACGAGATTGACTACGTTATCCCCGGCAACGACGACGCTATCCGTGCCGTTAAGCTCATCGCTTCCACCATTGCCAACGCTTATATCGAGGGCAGACAGGGTGTTGACAACGTTGAGGCTCCCGCTGCTGAGTAATTTTTGACATTTTACCCGATTCCTGCCCCGATTTCGGGGCGGGAAAACGGCTTTTTGATAACGACCTTTATAACGTTTAAAATAATTTGGAGGTTTTAATTATGGCTTTTACCGCTAAAGACGTTGCCGCTCTCCGTGAGAGAACCCACTGCGGCAGGATGGACTTCAAGAAGGCTCTTACCGCTTCCGATGGTGATATGGACAAGGCTATCGAGTTCCTGCGTGAAAAGGGACTTGCCGCTTCTATCAAGAAGGCAGGCAGAATCGCTGCTGAGGGCGTTGTTTATTCCGTTGTTAAGAACGGTGTAGGCGTTGTTGTTGAAGTTAACGCCGAGACCGACTTTGTTGCCAAGAACGATACCTTCCAGGCTTTTGTAAAGGACATCGCTGAGATAATCCTCGAGAAGAACCCCGCTGACGTTGAAGCTCTCCTCGCTTGCGACGGCAAGGACGGATTCACCGTTGAGAAGATGGTTCAGGAGAAGGTTCTCACCATCGGCGAGAACATCAAGATTCGCCGCTTTGTTCGCATGGAAGGCGACCTCGTAAGCTATGTTCACGCAGGCGGCAAGATCGGCGTTCTCGTTAAGTTTGACACCGATGTTGCAGGCAAGGACGGCTTTGCCGAGTATGGCAAGGATGTTGCCATGCAGATTGCTGCTATCAACCCCACCTATGTTCGCAAGGAAGATGTTCCCG
>CAZNJJ010000124.1:953-3440 GCA_964573335.1 uncultured Oscillospiraceae bacterium
TTAAGGAAGACCCCAAGATGGCAAACAAGCCCCAGAACATTCTCGAGAACATGGTTGCAGGCAGACTGAACAAGAAGTTCTATCAGGACGCCTGCCTGCTTGAGCAGCCCTTCGTAAAGGACGGCAACCTCACTGTTTCCAAGTACACTCAGGAGACCGCCAAGAACCTCGGCGGCAAGATTGACATCGTTACCTTTGTTCGCTTTGAGAAGGGCGAGGGCATCGAGAAGAAGCAGGAGAACTTTGCTGAAGAAATCGCAAAGCAGCTCGGCAAGTAATTTTTAAAAAGCTCTGATAACACCCTCGCATTTTAAAAGATGCGAGGGTGTTTTTGCTGACAAAAAGTGCTTTTGGTAGTATAATGGTTAAAACCGTCAAAACAATTTGAAAGGGAGTTCATATCATGAAATTCAGCAAGGTTTATGCCGCTTATTTCAGCGCTACCGGCACCACCGAAAAGACAGTAACCGCTATTGCCGCAAAAATAGCGGATAAGCTCTCGCTCCCGATGGAGAAGTTCGATTTTACATTGCCAGCCGCAAGAAAAGAGCCTAAGGTTTTTGAGGCTGATTCGCTGGTGATTTTCGGAACTCCCGTTATCGCGGGACGTGTTCCCAACGTTTTGCTCAAATATCTCGCCACAATCAGCTCGGATGGCGCTGTTGCAGTTCCGGTAGTGCTGTTCGGCAACCGGAATTTTGACGATGCTCTCATCGAGTTGAGAGATATTCTCGAAACCGCAGGAATGAAAACCGTTGCGGGCGGCGCTTTCATCGGAGAACACTCTTTTTCGAAAATTCTCGCCGCAAACCGCCCCGATGCCGCCGATATGGCTGTTGCCGAGGATTTTGCCGCCAAAATCGCCGACAAGGTGACTGCGCTTGATGCTGTGACCGAGCCTATCGCCGTTGAGGGAACCGAAAAGCCTTATCGCGGCTACTACCAGCCCCGAGACAGAAAGGGCAATCCCGTAAATATCCTCAAGGTAAAGCCGCTCACCAACGATAACTGCAATAACTGCGGAATCTGCGCGGCGGTATGTCCGATGGGGTCGATAAACCCCGAAAATGTGCGTGAGTTTACCGGAATCTGCATGAAGTGCGGCGCTTGTGTGAAAAAATGTCCCAACGGCGCAAAGTATTACGACGATGCCGGCTATCTCTATCATCAGCATGAGCTGGAGGAAGGATACGCACGGAGAGCCGAGCCGAGTCTCTTTATCTGAAAAATCGCTTTTTAACATGGTTTAGCATCTGCGACAGCGAGGTTATCATTCCTCGTTGTTTGCTTTTTGAGGAGTGAAAGCTATGCTGAAAATGTTTTTTCCTATCGCATTGGTGATAATGTCCAATGTGCTGTATAATATCGCCGCAAAATCCACCCCCGAAAACGCAAATGCGTTTTTGTCGCTGTCGGTCACATACACGGTGGCTGCGCTGCTGACATTTGCGGTGTTTTTCCTCTTTTCGGGCAGGGGTAGTGTTTCGCAGGAGATAAAATCGCTCAACTGGGCATCTGTCGCGCTTGCATTTTCGATAGCTCCGCTGGAATTCGGCTACATTTTGGTTTACAGGGCGGGGTGGAAGGTCAGCACAGCTTCTCTCACCGCCAATATCGGACTCGCCTGTATTCTGCTCATCGTGGGACTGCTGCTGTATAAAGAGGCGATTTCGGTCAGGCAGTTTATCGGAATGGCGGTTTGCGCGGCGGGACTGTTTTTGATAAACGGTTGAGGAAAAATACCGCTGTCGAATTTCACAAAAAAACAGAAAAGCGTTGTATAACCACTCACGATACGGTATTATTATCCCATGAGATTTTCTAAAGACACTTGCGGCAGTCTGCGTTGAGAGCTTTTCGCTCTCCCTGACGAGACGGCTGTATTTCTTTATCACTTTGATTGGAGGAAAAACCATGAGCCACTTATCCGATATCGAAATCGCGCAGTCCTGCAAGATGCGGGATATTCGCGAAATCGCTGCCGCCGCCGGTGTTGACGAAAAATATCTTGAGCTTTACGGAAAACACAAGGCTAAGGTGAACAGCAGTCTGCTGAAAGAATCCGACCGTTCAGACGGAAAGCTGATTCTCGTCACTGCCATAACTCCCACTCCGGCGGGAGAGGGCAAGACCACCACCACTGTCGGACTTGCCGACGGACTGCGGAAAATCGGCAAAAACGCCGTTGTGGCGCTCAGAGAGCCTTCTCTGGGACCTGTTTTCGGCGTAAAGGGCGGTGCCGCGGGCGGCGGCTACGCGCAGGTAGTTCCGATGGAGGACATAAACCTGCATTTCACCGGCGATTTTCACGCGATAGGCGCGGCTAACAATCTGCTCGCGGCTATGCTGGATAACCACATCTATCAGGGCAACAAGCTGAATATCGACCCCAAGAGAATAGTTAGGAGACGCTGTGTCGATATGAACGACCGTCAGCTCAGAAGTATCGATGACCGACTCGGCGGAAAGGTAAACGGCTGTCCGAGA
>CAZNJJ010000125.1:0-3413 GCA_964573335.1 uncultured Oscillospiraceae bacterium
AAAAAGATTCCTACAACCAAAAAGGCTCCGCTGAAAAGCGGAGCCTTTTTATCTGCCTATTCTGTGAAAAATCTCGGTCAGCCGTTATTCAAAACCAGCTTTGCCGCGCCGAAAATTCCCGCATCATTACCAAGAGTGGCGATGACCGCTTTGGTATTCGCGGAAATGTGAAATACATTCTTACGGTAATGACGCATAACGGCATCTACCACGATACTGCCCGCGCGGCTCATGCCGCCGCCTATTATAAACACCTCGGGGTCCACCGCACAGCCGACACAGCTCATGGCGTAGCCCAGATACTGCCCGAACCGCTCTATCGCTGCTGCCGCCGCTTTATCACCCTCGCGGGCAAGGTCGCATATATCGCGGGCGGAAAAGCTCTCTCTTTCTCTTAAAGCGGAGGGAATATCCGATTGCGCCAGCAGCCGCTTGGTTAGAAAAACTATTCCGTTTGCCGAGGCATACTGTTCCAAACAGCCGAACTTGCCGCAGTTGCAGCGAACCGTTTCATCAGGCTCTACGGTGATATGCCCGATTTCGCCCGCGCCGCCGTTTGCGCCCGACAAAATTCTGCCGTTGATAACAACTCCGCCGCCTATTCCTGTGCCGAGCGTTATCATAACGGCGTTCAAACACCCCTTTGCGCTCCCTTGCCAAAGCTCGCCGAGGGCGGCGGCGTTGGCATCGTTTGCCGCGGCAACGTTTGGTATCTCGGGAAGAAGCCGGTTAAGCTCGCGCTTGACATCTACCGTTCCCCAACCGATGTTTATACAGCGGTGAACTGTTCCGTTAGGGTCAACCGGTCCGGGAACTCCTATTCCTATTCCCGCCGTTTCGTCTGCCGTAAGTTTGCGCTCTTTCATCTTCGCGGAAACGGCGGCGGCGGTGTCGGGGAGAATATTCTTTCCGTTTTCGCTTTTGTCGGTGGGAATATCCCATTTTTCGATAAGCTCTCCGTCGGTGGAAAAAAGCCCGAGCTTTATCGTTGTTCCGCCGATGTCAACGCCGAATACATAAGGCTTCATCGCTGTCACTCCTTAATGGAAAAGGTAAACACCGTCTTGTGGTCGAATTTCTCTCCCGCCGAAAGAAATGCCTGCGGAAAATCGGGGCGATTTACCGAGTCGGGCGGGAAATGTGTTTCCATGCAGAAACCGTGATGCTTGCCGTAGCTTTTGCCGCATTTGCCGGGTCTGCCTTCTTCAATATAGTTGGCGGTGTAAAACTGCATTGCGGGCAGAGTGGTGTAAACCGCCATGGTGATTTTGCTCTGCTTTGATTCGGCAAAGGCGGCGGGGCGCATTGTTCCAATTTCGCCGTTTATCATAAAGTTGTGGTCATAGCCGCCGCACTGCTTTATCTGCTCAAAGTCGGCGGTGATTCCGTCGGAAATCGCTCTCAGTTCCCGTCTGTCCATGGGTGTGGAGGTTACGTTTTCGATACTGCCGAGAGGAATACCTGTCCTGTCGGCGGGGGTGTAGCTGTCGGCAAAGAGCTGCACCTTCTGTTCCAAAACATTGCCGGAATCATGCCCGCCTAGGTTGAAATATGAGTGATTTGTCAGATTGCAGACGGTGTCTTTATCCGATTCTGCCCGGTATCTTATCGAAAAGGAATTGCCCTCTATCTCGTAGGTGACTTTGACATTGAGATTGCCGGGGTAGTTTTCTTCGCCGTCGGGGCTGAAAAGCGAGAGGGTCACGCTGCTGTCCTCAAGCTGTTCCACATTCCAAACCCTGTGCGAAAAGCCGACAAATCCGCCGTGGAGATGATTCGGCGCACGGTTTACATTGAGGGTGTATTCTCTGCCGTTCATGGTGAATCTGCCGTTGGCAATGCGGTTTGCGTGCCGCCCCACAACCGCGCCGAAAAAGGCATTTCTGCCGGTGTAATCCTCAATATTGTCGTATCCGAGAACAATATCGGTTGGCTGTTTATCCTTATTCGGAACATAAAGCGCGCGGATAGCCGCTCCGAAGGTGATTATCTCGCATTTGATGTTATCGTTTTTTATTGTTATCAGCTCAACGCTTTCTCCCTTGGGCGTTTTGCCGAAGAAACGGCGGTTTTCGCTCATGTTGCAACTCTCCCCTTTGAAATTATGCTATAAGTGTAACACCACAAAGAGGAAAAAGCAAAATTTCATTGCGCTTGTAAATTTTCGCAAGACGTGTTACCTTATAAATTAAGTATATGAACGGAGTTAAGGAGGATTTGCAATGATAAAGAACGAGCTTTTCGGCAGAGAATTGTCGCTTCTCGGCTTTGGCTGTATGAGATTGCCCACAAATCAGGACGGAACCATTGATGAACAGCAGGTGAGAGAGATGACCCGCCTTGCGATAGAGGGCGGGGTAAACTATTTCGATACGGCATGGCCCTACCATGAGGGAGAATCCGAGCGGGTTATGGGGCGTGTTCTCAGCGAATATCCCCGCGAGAGCTACTGCCTCGCGACAAAATATCCGGGTCATCAGATTCTTTCAAACGGCTATTATCCCGCCGAAATTTTTGAAAAACAGCTCGAAAAATGCGGTGTGGAATATTTCGATTTCTACCTTTTGCACAACGTTTATGAGCGCTCGATAGATACATATCTCGACCCAAAATGGGGTATTCTCGACTATTTCCGCGAGCAGAAACGGCTTGGCAGAATAAAGCATCTCGGTTTCAGCACACACGCGCAGGCAGCGGGATTGGAGAAATTCCTCGATATATGCGGCGAGGATATGGAGTTCTGCCAGATACAACTCAACTATCTTGATTGGACCTTGCAGGGCGCAAAGGAAAAATACGAGCTTCTCACCGAGCGGGGAATACCGGTTTGGGTAATGGAGCCTGTCCGCGGCGGCAAGCTCGCCGATTTGGGGGAGGAAAACAACCGAAAGCTCAAGGCGCTCCGCCCCGAGGAATCCATCGCCGCATGGGGATTCAGATTTTTGCAGGAGCTGCCCAACGTCAAGATGATACTCAGCGGAATGTCCGATATTGAGCAGATGCAGGACAATATCAAAACCTTTGAAAAGCGTCTGCCGCTGAGCGACAGCGAAAAGACGCTCATCTTTGATATAGCCGACAGAATGAAAAATTCCATTCCCTGCACCGGCTGCCGCTATTGCGTTGACGGCTGCCCGATGCAGCTTGATATTCCGATGCTGCTCGCAACCTATAATGAGCTGCGTTTTTCGCCGTCGGTCAATTCTGCGATGAGGGTGGAATTTCTCCCCGATGACAAAAAGCCTTCCGCTTGTATTTCCTGCGGAAAATGCGCGAGAGTATGTCCGCAGAATATAGATATTCCGCAGCAGATGAAGAATTTCACCGAAAAGCTCTCGCAGATGCCCAGTTGGGCGCAGATTTGCCGTGAGAGAGAAGCGGCACAGCAAAAGAATAAGTAAATATCGCGAACA
>CAZNJJ010000126.1:0-3245 GCA_964573335.1 uncultured Oscillospiraceae bacterium
TGATAAGCAGATAAGACGGAGTTACCAGCAGTATGATAGCCGAAATAGCGGTAATACTGCGAACAAAGGAGGTGACCAGACCGCTCAGGAAGGAATCCTTGATAAGCGGCAGAGTAACAGTCAAGAATACCTTCAGGCTGTCCGCGCCCATATCATAGGCAGATTCCTCAATGGATTTGTCTATCTGCCGCAGAGCGGATATACCGCTTCTTGTTCCGGTAGGCAGAGAGCGCACTACAAATACGATTATCAGGATAGTGCCGGTGCCGTAAAGTCCCTGGAGTATTCCGGTGCGGAAAATACCGCCCGAAAATCCGCGTATATAACCGATACCGAGAACTGTTCCGGGAACTGCCATAGCCAGCATCGAAACAAATTCGATAAAGCCCTTTGCGCGGAAATTCTTCTTTACCACGAGATAAGAAATTATCATCGAAAGCAAAGCCGTGATAGGCGCGGAAATAGCGGAAAGAACAAAGGAATCCTTAAACGCCTTAAAGCCCTTATACTTTTCAAACACCAGTCTGAACCACTTTGTGGTGAGATGGAAATCATATCCCCATGTCTTAAAGAGGGCGCCGAAAGGAACGCAGATATACATAACAATAACAAATATCGCAATGAGACTGCATATTATCGTGAGCGGAACGGTAACGCTCTTATCCTCAATCAGCATACGACCGCGAGATGCCTTGCCGGTGAGTGTAGCGGCAGTTTTGCGCTCGAGATAGTATTTCTGCACCATAAACATCACCATGGTTATAGCGAGCAGAACAACAGCCATAGCGGAAGCGCCGTTTTTATCAAAGGCGCCGGTTATTCTCAGATAAATGGTGGTTGCCAAAGTGTCATAAGAGCCGCCGATTATCATGGGGTTTGCAAAATCGGCGATAGACTCGATAAATGTCACAAGAAAAGCATTTCCCAGTCCGGGCAGCAAAAGCGGCAGTGTAACACTGGTGAACACCTTGCTGCGGGAAGCGCCCATATCGCGGGCTGCTTCTTCAAGAGAAGGGTCGATATTCTTCAAAAGACCCTTGAGCATCATGTAGCAGACAGGGAAAAATGTCAGCGTTTGAACTATTGTTATTCCCCAAAAGCCGTAAACGCTGTTGTCATATATCTTCAGCAAAAATCTGGTAACTATGCCCGCTTTGCCGAAGAGCATTATCATCGAAAGTGAAAGCACAAACGGCGGCGAAACGACAGGCAGCATCGAAACCACCTGAAACAGAATCTCCATCAGCTTTGTGCGTACCTTTACATACACCTCAACATAGGCAAAAAGCAAGCCTATAAGAGTCGAAAGTATTCCGACCAGGAAACCTACCTTGAGTGTGTTTGTTATCGCTGTACGAAACTCGTACATATCGAAAATCTTGGTGAAAAACGATGTTGTAATTCCGGTATCGGCGGAATACACACTGTCCACAAGCAGAATAGCGAGCGGATAGAGAATAAATACAGTCAAAAAGGTGATTAAGACCACAATAGTCGTCACCATTATCGGGTCAGCCAGCAGTTTTTTACGGTCTAATGCCGCGCCTTGACCTGACTTCATCAAACCATCACTCCTCCTTCTAACGAAAATGGGAGGCAGCAAACCTGTGCCGCCTCCCATTGGGTCTTACAGAAAGCTCACCGGAGCAGAATCACTCGGTCTTGAAGCGGTCATCGGCAGCAGCACCGAGAGCGGTCATAACTTCCTCAACATACTTGCTGGTGTTTGCCTTTGCGTCTTCAAAGTCATACTCCATAACGTTGTTGGGGTCGAGTCCGAACTCAGCAGCCTGAGCAGGCTGGGTAGCATTGTCGATAACGAGGAACTGATAGGAGCCGTTCTCAGCGGCGCGCTCTACGCACTCGGGAGAAAGAGCATACTCTATCCAGAGCTTAGCGGCGTTGGGATGCTTGGTTCCCTCAAAGATAGCGGTAGCGCCGATCTCGAAAGAGGTGCCGGAAGAAGGAATTACAAGCTCGATGTTGCCGTAGCCGTTGTCAACGATCTGGGTGATAGCATCATGCAGGAAACCGATTCCCACGATGCACTCGCCGGTGCCGACATTCTTGGAGGGGCCGGAGCCGGACTTGGTGTAAACCTCAATGTTCTTATCGAGATCAACAAGATACTTGATGCCTTCATCATGACCGTACTTCTGAATCATGGTGTTGATAACAAGCTTTGCAGTACCTGCGGTGTTGTAGTTGGAGAGCCAAACCATACCCTGATACTTGGGGTCAAGCAGGTCGGTCCAGTCCTTGGGGGTGTCGATATTCATACGGGAAAGCTCATCACGGTTTACCATGATGCCGAGGATTCCCTTGTAGATGCCATACCACTTGCCATCGGCATCGCGATAAGCGGAACCTGCAAGGTGAGAAGCGTTCTTAGCCTCGTAGGGCATCAGCAGATTAGCGGCAGCAGCCTCGTTATAGGGATCGGTAGTACCGCCGAACCAAACGTCGCCGGAGGGATTGCCCTTTTCTTCCTCTATCTTAGCCTGAACCTCACCGGTGGAAAGGCGCTGATAGTTTACCTTGATTCCGAACAGCTTTTCAAAGTTCTCGGAAGCGGCGGCAAGATATTCCTCTTCGCAGCTGCCGTAAACTACAAGCTCACCCTCAGCCTTTGCGGCTTCCATAAGCTCAACGATATAAGCGGGATCGTCGGTGGTGATAGGAGCCTTTACCTCAGCAGGCGCGGCAGAAGCGGCGGGTGCTGCCGAAGCGGCGGGCGCAGCGGATGCAGCGGGTGCGGAAGATGCAGCGGGCGCGGAACCGCAGCCTGCAAACATCGTAGCAGCCATGGCGAGTGCCAAAACTGCCGACAATACTCTTTTCATAATACTTACTTCCTCCTGTAAACAGAAAATTTCTCTGCTTATTTTGGTCGGAATACAAAACATATTCCAATCAATACAATATATTTTACCTTCCATTTCAGTTTGCGTCAAGACAATATTTAGTTAAAAACGCAAAATATGAAACCCTAATTGCAACTTCATGCGACAAATAGAACAAAAATCAGTCGGAATTTTCTCTGTTTCGTGCATATCAAAACTCTTGACAATATCCGACTTTCTTCCCTGCCGCGATTCACAATCAAAACCGTGAGTATCGGCGAATAACTATTGCCGCAGGCTGTCGTTTATGCAAAAAAAGAAAAGCACACCGTTTGGTGTGCTTTTCTTTTTGGAGCGGGTTACGAGGCTCGAACTCGCTACCTCCACCTTGGCAAGGTGGCG
>CAZNJJ010000127.1:0-3231 GCA_964573335.1 uncultured Oscillospiraceae bacterium
TTGCTTTGCGGTTCTTAGTAGCGCAGAAAGCGACCTACGCTTGCGAACCGCCAGGGAACTTTGGCGGGCAGGAAAAGTTACAGCGTCGATTTCATTCGCAAAGCTCATGAAATCGACTCATTTTGTTCCCCTGGGGGAATCAACTTTACGGGGATTTTCAAGGGGCATAGCCCCTTGAATGTGTCTTTCGCGGTGCTGTCCAAATCTTTGATTTGGCTAACAGCACCTGTGCAAGGCTCACCCAAGAGCGCAAGCATTTGCGCCGCGCGATTGGCTGTGAGCTACTGCTGGCAACTTTCGCACAAGCGAAAGTTACCGCCTGCGGCGCGTAGCCGCAAGTGTTCATATTAAGAAACGTAGATTTAGAGCGAAACCCCTCCGTCTCGCTACGCTCGACACCTCCCCTTGTAAAAGTGGAGGCTTTAGGTTTTCCAAACCGCAAAGCCGACTTTTTCTCGCAAAGAATAACTCAAAGCCTCCCCTTGCCGCGCAAGGGGAGGTGCCCCGATAGGGGCGGAGGGGTTTTCTCATTCTTTCTTTCAAGTAACGTTTCACGTGAAACATTATCGTAACAAAAAACAGCGGGCTTTTGCCCGCTGTTTTCAGTTATTCTCGGTGGGAAGCTCAAACCAGAAGCAGCGTCCCCGCCCTATTTCGCTCCTCACACCGAATTTCAGATTCTGACCGGTGAGAGCGCTCTTTACTATCGACAGTCCCAAGCCTGTTCCCGCGACGGGGCGCTGATGTGTGTTCTTACTGCGGTAATACCGCTCCCATATCAGCGGCAGCTCTTCCTGCGGAATACCTCGCCCGCTGTCGGAAATTTCCACCCGCAAAGCCGCCTGCGGCGTTTCAAACAGCTTTATTCTCACCGTTTTATCACTGCCGGTGTAGTTTATCGCGTTGGAAATGAGATTGTAAAGCACCTGCCCGATGCTCTCGGTGTCGCCTATCGCCGCTTTTTCGCTTTCCGTCTCGCTGATTATATGATAATCGGGGTAAAGCTGCGAAAAGCGCGATACAATATCCTCGATTTTCTGCTTGATTGAAAAGGCTTCTTTTTTGTATTCCCGCTGCTGTTCCTCGCGGGAAGTGCGTATCAGGTCGGTAACGAGGGCGGTCAGCCTGTCCGATTCCGAGATAATCACCTCAAGCTGTTCATCTCGGCTGGCTTTGTCGTCCCCTGTCAAGTCGCGAATCATCTCGGCATAAGCCTTTATCATGGTGAGCGGCGTTTTCAAATCGTGAGAAACGTTGGCTATCAGTTCCCGCCGCAGTTCTTCCACCTTGGAAAGTCCCTCCGCCGAAAAGTTGAGCGCCTGTGCCAGTTCTTCCACCTCAGTTATTCCGCCGCCGGTATAATCGGCTATATAGTCGCCGTTAGCAAGCCTTTTCGCCTTTTTGGTGATGTTTTGAATCGGCTTGGAGAGCTTTCGCGCCACAATTTTTGACATAATGATAGCCAATATCACAAGAACCGCCGTTATTATCCTGAGCTGGCTTTTCAAAATCCAAACGGTGGATTCAACTGGGTCGAGGTTTGCGTTGAGGACTATTATCACCCGTTCCCCCTGCGGATTTGTCACCGCCGCGGCGTAAATCAGCGTTTCGTTGTGAAAATGCTTGTCGCTGACGGTGAGAACAAGCATATTCTGCTCCCCTTTGAGAACAGGTTCGATGATATTCGGCAGTGAAAATTTCACGGGGGAATGTATAAGGCATCTGCGCCCGAGCATATCCACCGAATTGACCGACTTGCCGTGTTCGTCTATTATCAGAGTACACATTCCGTGGGTGTAGCAGATATTTTCCAGCCTTTCATCGAAATTCTCGGTAGAAATGCAGGAGATTATTTCACTTCCCGCCTTGATAATGCTTTTTCGCCGCAGGGCGTGATAATATGTGTTCAAAAACAGAACCTGAAATACCCACAGCAGTAAAACGGTGAAAAGCGTATAAAAGAGGAGTGAGCGAGCAATACGCATTTCAATGCTCTTTCGTTGTTTCAGCATCATTTTTCCCTCACGCCTCAAATTTGTATCCCATTGAACGCAGAGTCACGATATATCCGCGGTAGGGCCCGAGATTTTGGCGGAGCATTTTTATATGGGTATCAAGAGTTCTGTCATCGCCGAAATAGTCGTATCCCCAAACCTCTGTTATCAGCCGCTCGCGGGAAAGAGCTATTCCCTTGTTTTTCGCCATGTAGAACAGCAATTCGTATTCCTTGGGGGTCATCTGCACCGGAACACCGTCAACGGTGACGGTTCGCCCTGTCACATCAATGAAAAGCCCGCCGAACTGCATCGTTTCTCTGACTGCCGCCGCCGATTTTCCGCGCGCCAGCACAGCGGCAATTCTCGCCATCAATTCCTTTGGGGAAAAAGGCTTTACAACGTAATCGTCGATGCCCAATTCAAAGCCGAACAGCTTGTCGTATTCCTCGCCGCGCGCCGAAAGCATTATCACTGGCACAGAAGAAATTTTTCTCAGCTCCTTAACCGCCGAAAAGCCGTCAACACCGGGCATCATAACGTCCATCACAACCAAATCTATATCCTGATTCCTGCAAATTTCGAGCGCCTGCGCGCCGTCGCTCGCTTCTGCTGTCTCGTAGCCGGAAAATTGAGCGTATTCCTTTACCACAAAGCGAATTTTATCCTCATCATCAACGATAAGTATCTTAGACATTGAAAATCCCTCCATTATAGAATATTTCAGCAAACCAATGTGACAGCGCTATGAAATATTTCAAAGCATTTGATAAAAAGAGCAGATTTGTCCGTTGAGAATAGTTTATCACATTTTTGTGCGAATGTTTCACGTGAAACAAGAAATTGTTTGACAGATGAAACCCCTCCGTCTTTTGCTTACGCAAAAGCCACCTCCCCTTGTAAAAGGGGAGGCTAAAATCACCCCTCCGCCCCTATCGGGGCACCTCCCCTTGCGCGGCAAGGGGAGGCTTTGAGTTATCTTTCGCGAAAGAAAGCCGGCGTAGCGCCTTGGAAAACCTAAAGCCTCCCCTTTTTATAAGGGGAGGTGTCGAGCGTAGCGAGACGGAGGGGTTTCGTGCTTTCGCCCAGGCTTGCGACTTCGTCACCCTGCGGTTCTTAGTAGCGCAATAATCCACTTACGCACAGAACCGCCAGGAAAGTGCGGCGGGAGAATTTACTCACGCAGTCGTTTTTATTCCCAAAAAATAAAAACGACGCGGTTTGTGTTCCAAGGGGG
>CAZNJJ010000128.1:0-3018 GCA_964573335.1 uncultured Oscillospiraceae bacterium
GGATAAACTCAGATTGCGACACTTTCGTGTATCTAATCACTGAACATTGTTCACTAAAATAGCGGCACGGATCAAGACCGTGCCGCATTTTGTGTTGCAATGTTTATTATTACACCGTCGCTTTATTCGCTCGGTGTTCGCTTGCGTTTAAACACGCATTTTTTACATACGATAAAGCCCGCAAATGCAATTATAAGCACTGCCATTACGGATATTATCGCAACGTCGGACGTAGCGGGGTTCTTGTCGTCCGTCGAGCCCGAACCGTCACCCGGTATGTTCTCTCCACCGCTCACATTACCGGCTCCATCTGTTTCACTGAGATATTCTATTTTTAGGGATCTTGCTTTTGCATACTTTTCCGCATAAGAGCCTCTATAGCACAAAAAAGTTACGTCGTAGTCGAATGCATAATCGCCTATACTCGTTACACTGTTCGGTATCGTAATGCTTTCCAAGCTACTGCAACCGTAGAATGCACTATTGCCTATACTTGTCACACCGCTCGGTATCGTTATGCTTTCCAAGCTACTGCAACGGTGGAATGCATAATTACCTATGCTCGTTACACTGTTCGGTATCGTTATACTTTCCAAACTACTGCAATCCTCGAATGCACCATGGTCGATTATTCTTGTATCTTTATGGATAGTAAAGGAAATCATATCTGTTGAGGTCGTATCCATGAGTACAACATATGGATTATCATTGTTTCCTAAATACTTTCCGTTTTCATATACATTATATTTTAAGCTACTGCAGCCGTAGAATGCACCACTGCCTATACTCGTCACACTGCTCGGTATTGTTATGCTTTCCAAGCTACTGCAATAGGAGAATGCATAGTCGGCAATTATTCTTGTATCTTTATGGATAGCAAAAGAGGAAATATCCGATGAAATCGTGTCCATAAGAAACGCATACGGATTATCATCGTTTCCCAAATACTTTCCGTTTTCATATACATTATATTCCAAGCTACTACAACCGTAGAATGCTCCAAAGCCTATACTCGTCACACTGCTCGGTATCGTTATACTTTTCAAGCTACTGCAATCCTCGAATGCACCCAAGCCTATACTCGTCACACTGCTCGGTAGCGTTATGCTTGCCAAGCTACTGCAGCCACGGAATGCATACCAACCTATACTCGTCACACTGTTCGGTAATGTTATACTCTCCAAACTACTGCAACCCCAGAATGCACGATCGCCTATACCCGTCACACTGCTCGGTATCGTAATGCTTTCCAAGCTACTGCAATCCTCGAATGCACTATCGCCTATACTTGTTACACTGCTCGGTATCGTCATACTTTTCAAACTACTGCAACCGTAGAATGCATAATTACCTATGCTCGTTACACTGCTCGGTATCGTAATGCTTTCCAAGCTACTGCAACCGGAGAATGCTCTATAGCCTATACTCGTCACACTGCCGTCTGTTGGAATAACACTTGCTTTACATCCCAAAATTAAAGTTTTTGAATCGGTTTCTATAAGACAATTGCCATTACTATGGTAAACAGGATTGCCTTTGTCTACTTCAATGCTTGTTAAGCCGCTGCAACCGGAGAATGCACTACTGCCTATACTCGTCACACTGTTCGTTATCGTTATACTTTCCAAGCTACTGCAACCGGAAAAAGCATTATACATATCGTTCAAACTACACGCAATAGTTATACTTTTTAAGCTACTGCAATTTGTGAAAGCACCACAATGATCTCCGTATGAGTAAACATTAGATACACTTTCCATTTTCACCAAACTGTTCGGCAAATATATGCTTTCTAAACTGCTGCAACCGCAAAACGCAGCACCGCCTACATACTTCAGCAAGCTGTCTGAGGGTATAGTTACGGTTTTTAAGCTAATACATTCAAAGAATGCATACTCACCTATAATCGTCACACCGCTCGGTATTGTTATGCTTTTCAAGCTGCTGCAATAGGAGAATGTATGATCTCCTATGCATGTAACACCACTCGGTATCGTAATGCTTTCCAAGCTACTGCACCCGGAGAATGCACCGCGACCTATGCATGTAACACCGCTCGGTATCGTTATACTTTTCAAGCTACTGCAATCGGAGAGTGCATAATTGCCTATACTCGTCACACTGTTCGGCAATGTTATACTTTCCAAGTTGCTGCACCCTCCGAATGCACTCTCACCTATTGTTTTTGTATCTTCATGTATATCAAAAGAAGTCATATCTTTTGAGGTCGTGTTCACAAGAAAAGCATATGGATTATCTTTATTTCCCAAATACTGTCCATTTTCATACACATTATATTTCAAACCACTGCAACCGGAAAATACACTATCGGCAATCATTCTTGTGTCTTCATGGATAGCAAAAGAGGAAATATCCGATGAAATCGTGCCCATAAGAAACGCATACGGATTATCATCGTTTCCCAAATACTTTCCGTTTTCATATACATTGTATTTCAAACTACTGCAACCGAAAAATGCATCTTCGCCTATACGCGTTACGCTATTCGGTATACTTACAGTTTCCAACTCTGAGCAATTGTAGAATAAGCAATTGCCTATGCTCGTTACACCATCTTCAATGATGACATTTTTTATATTCCTCTCGTAGTATGGCGACACTCCATTTTGCGCACCGGGAACAGGATCATAATTATCCATGTTTCCCATACCGGATATTATGGTAATCGTCCCATTCGAAATAGCCGAACCTGCAACTATTTGAAATGACATAGCTGAAATTATAAAAGTGACCGCTAAAAGTGCCGAAATCATTTTTTTCATTGCTTGCTCCTTTTGAAATTTTGATATAATATTTGCCAAGGGAGGATATTCAAAGCTCGGTTTCGAACAAAAGATCATGGTTTGATTTAATGCTTTAGTTTGATCTTTTGGGTCGTATCTTTTAAGTCCTGCTTTGTGCTTTGAATAATCATTTTTTGCCGTGGAAAGACATTGCAAATATGCAATATCGGTATATTGTTTCTCCGCTTAATTTTATCCTCCTTTCATTCGTTCT
>CAZNJJ010000129.1:0-3008 GCA_964573335.1 uncultured Oscillospiraceae bacterium
AAAGCCCCTTGAATGTCCCTTTCCTCCATTTCGGGACAAGCCGAAATGGAGCGCCGCGCCGCGCAGGCGCAAGTGTTCAATAGAAGAAACGAAAATGTAGATGAAAACCCCTCCGTCTCGCTATGCTCGACACCTCCCCTTTAAAAAGGGGCGGCTTTTAGATGAACCCCTCCGTCTTTTGCTTACGCAAAAGCCACCTCCCCTTGTAAAAGAGGAGGCTAAAATCACCCCTCCGCCCCTATCGGGGCACCTACCCTTGCGCGGCAATGGGTGGCTTTGAGTTATTCTTTGCACTTTAAAGAATCCAAATCCTCCCCTCTCATTCAACATTCTCTTGCAAAGAAAGTTGAAAAAAGCCGCTCTTTTTAAAAGAGCGGCTTTCTGCTTTTATTCTTCTGTTGCGGAATCGGATTCATTATCAACGGAACTTTCTTCCGCAGCTTCTCCCTCGGGAATTTCCTCCTCTTCCTCCTCGGCGGGGGCACGCGCCACGGTGACTACCTTGCTTCCTTCGGCAAGACGCATCACTCTCACGCCGCCGCCGTAGCGGGACTGCACTGTGACATCTGCCACATTTATGCGAATGATGATACCGTCATCGGAAATCAGAAAAGCGTCATCGGTGTCATCAACCGATTTTATTCCCGCGACAGGGCCGTTTTTATCAACATAGTAGTTCAAAACGCCCTTGCCGCCGCGAGAACGGATAGGATAATCCTCTATCTCGGTTCTTCTGCCGTGTCCGTCCTGCGAAACGGTAAGAAGTGTCGCTCCCTCACGGACACGTGCCATTCCAATAACTACATCGCCCTCGTCAAGCGAAATCGCTCTCACGCCGCGGGCGGTTCTGCCCATGCCGCGTGCCTCTGTCTCGTTAAAGCGAATCGCCCTGCCCTGCTCGGTGGCAATGATAAGCTGGTCGTTGCCGTCGGTCATTCTCACCCAGGCAAGCTCATCGTTTTCATCGAGATTTATCGCGATAAGTCCGCTCTTGCGGATATTCTTAAAGGCAGACATTTCGGTGCGCTTGATAACGCCATTTTTGGTGACCATGCAGAGGAATTTTTCTTCATCAACATCGCCGACCTTTATGGTGGAAGTCACCTTCTCGCCCGACTCGAGCGGCAGGAGATTTACTATGTTGGTTCCCTTGCCGGTTCGGCTGCTTTCGGCGATTTCGTAGCCCTTTAAGCGGTAAACCCTGCCCATATTGGTGAAGAACATGATGTATTCGTGGGTGGAACAGATAAACAGCTCGGTGACAAAATCCTCCTCACGCCTTGTCATACCGGTGATTCCCCTGCCGCCGCGGCGCTGAGTTTTGTAGGTATCCACCGGCTGACGCTTGATATATCCGTAGTGGGTGAGGGTGATAACGCAGTCCTCCTCGGGAATGAGGTCTTCTATATCTATTTCGTTTTCCACCTCTTGAATCTCGGTCTTGCGCTCGTCGCCGTATTTATCACGAATTGCTATAAGCTCATCACGCAAAACGCCCTTTATCTTTTCGGGGTCTGCCAAAAGTCCCTCGTAGTAGGCGATTTTTTCCTGCAATTCCTTAAATTCAGACTCGAGCTTTTCACGGTCGAGTCCCTGAATCTGCTTTAGGCGCATATCGAGTATCGCCTGAGCCTGAATATCGTCCAAGCCAAAGCGCTCGCAGAGATTCTGCTTGGCATCGTCGTAGCTTTCACGGATTATTCTTACGACTTCTTCGATGTTATTCTGCGCGATGATAAGACCCTCGAGCAGATGAGCGCGTTCTCTCGCTTTTTTGAGGTCGTATCTGGTTCTGCGCTCGACTATCTCAATTTGGAACTTGAGATATTCGTCGATTATATGCCGCAGGGAAAGTATTCTCGGCTGAGACTGGTTATCAACCAGCGCGAGCATATTCACCGAAAAGGTGGTTTGCATCTGCGTCTGGGTGAAAAGCTGATTGAGAACCACCTGCGCGTTGGCGTCACGCTTCAATTCTATTACGATTCTCATGCCGCTGCGGTCGGATTCGTCTCTCAAATCGGAAATGCCCTCAATTCGCTTTTCCTTAACATGGTCTGCGATAGAGGAAATGAGCAGCCGCTTATTCACCTGATAAGGCAGCTCTGTCACTATTATTCTGGTTCTGTCCTTGCCGAATTCCTCAAACTCGGTTCTGGCACGAACAGTTATCTTTCCCCTGCCGGTGGCATAAGCCGAGCGAATACCGCTCCTGCCCATGATGATTCCCTTTGTCGGAAAATCGGGGCCTTTAACGTGCTGCATCAAATCGGCGATGGTAGCCTCGGAATTTTCCAGCACGCAAACGCTCGCGTTTATCACCTCGGTGAGATTATGGGGCGGAATATTGGTAGCCATGCCGACTGCGATACCGGAGGAGCCGTTCACCAGCAGATTAGGGAATCGGCTGGGAAGAACGCGGGGTTCTTTTCTCGTTTCGTCAAAGTTGGGGTCCCAGTCCACCGTTTCCTTTTCGATGTCCTTGAGCATTTCGTCGCTGATGCGGGACATTCTCGCCTCGGTATAACGATAGGCGGCGGCGGGGTCGCCATCAACCGAGCCGAAGTTTCCGTGACCGTCGATAAGCGGGTATCTCAGCGAAAAATCCTGTGCCAAACGCACCAGTGCTTCATAAACCGAAGCATCGCCGTGCGGATGATAACGACCCAAAACGTCACCGACGGCGGTGGCGCATTTTCTGAAAGGCTTGTCACGGGTGAGTCCGTCCTCATACATGGCGTAGAGTATTCTGCGGTGAACCGGCTTCAAGCCGTCTCTCACATCGGGCAGAGCGCGCCCTACTATTACCGACATGGCATAGTCGATATAGCTGGTTTTCATTTCCTCAACCAGCTCCGACTCCACTATATTTTGATTGGGATATGCAATATCCTCGGGAAGATAATCTTTATTCTTATGTGCCATTCTGTGTCACCTTTTCAATAATCAAGATTTACGGCATAGCGGGCATTCTGCTCGATGTATTCTTTTCTCGGCTCCACCTGCTC
>CAZNJJ010000130.1:0-2912 GCA_964573335.1 uncultured Oscillospiraceae bacterium
AAAGGAAAAACCCCGCCGCAACGGAAATTTCTTTCCTCTTGCGGCGGGGTATTTATTATTCCTCTACTGTCACCGAATCCCAAGAGCCGATTGCCTCGCACACGGGGCATACATCAAGTCTCTCCGAGGTGATATGACCGCAGAACTGACAGCGGTGCGCGCTCTTTACCACCTTTTCGGCGCTTTCTTCCTTGTTGGAAATTGCGGCGATGAGCTTTAAAAATTCCTTTTCGTGACTGCTCTCGATTGCGGCTACCCGCTCAAACATCACAGCCAGCTCATCAAGTCCCTCGCGGCGGGCTGTCGCGGCAAACTCGGGATACATATTGGCAAATTCCTCATGCTCGCCCTTAACCGCCACCATGAGATTGTCGAGGGTGGGGGTGTTTTTGCCGTACATCAGCTCAAACCAAAACTTTGCGTGCATCATTTCGTTTTTGGCAAGCCGCTCAAAAACCTCGGCTACGTTGCTGTCGCCCTGCTTTCTCGCGTATTCGGCAAAGTAGGTATACTTGTTTCTTGCCATAGATTCGCCCGCGAATGCCGCGCGCAGATTCTTTTCGCTCTCTGTTCCCTTTATATTCATTAACAAAACAGCTCCTTATGTCAAATTATGTCTCCAGTATAACGCTGTTTTTGTTAAATTGCAAGCAGAAAACGATAATCGTTATTATTTTTCGGCGGGAATAATCATTTTTTCCCGACTGATGATGAAAACGCCTGTCGAAGTTGCGGCGAGCCTGCCTATCATCGGGGAATAAGCCTCCCCCACAAGCTGAACAAAGGTGTTGCCTGTTCTGGTGGAACGCGCCGTGACAAGCAGATTGCCGCCGACGGGCACCGGTTCGAGAAAGGAAATCGACATATTCACCGTGGAACAGTAAAAACCGCTGAGCGAGAGGGAAGTTATTCCCATGGTTATATCGAGAATGGTACTCATCATTCCGCCATGCAAAACGCCGCCGGGGTTCATCATCCAGTCCTCCACCGCGAATTTGAGCGTGAGCGAGCTGTTTTGCGGGTCAACGCTCTCCAATTCGTATTTGATGCGGGTGTTTATACAGTTTGTTTCTCCCTCGCGCGCTCTTTTAATATAGTATCGGGCGCGGCGTTCAAGCTCGAGAGCGGTAATCTTTTCCATAAAAACCTCCGATTCAGGCGATAAAATCCACAGCAATCTTGACGAACAACAGCGCTATCACCACAAAAATCATCGGGCGAATAAATTTACTGCCGTTTTTGATGGCAAGTCGGGAGCCGATAAAATTGCCCAAACAGGAACACGCCATACAGGGCAGTGCAACGGCGAAAATCACCTTTCCGCCGAGGAGATAGCTCACCAGTGCGCCGATGTTCGAGGCAAGATTTGCGACCTTGGCGTTTGCCGAGGCTGTTATCATAGCATACCCCAAAAACGCCGTAAAACTCAACAGCATGAAAGTTCCTGTTCCGGGGCCGAAAACGCCGTCGTAACAGCCGGTAGCCAATCCGATAACAAAGCTGAGAGCATATTCCTTTTTCGGCTCAACGATTTTGTCAACGTCACTGCCGATATTTTTTCGGGTGAGCATAAAAACCGCCACAATCGGCAGGAATATCACCAGCATCATCTGCAAGGTTTCGGCAGAGAGAATCAGCACTATCTGCGAGCCTATCCAGCCGCCGACCAGCGCCCCCGCCGCCGCAGTGAGGGCGGGTTTCAGCCGAACATGACCGCTCTTGGCGAACTGCCATGTCGCGAGCGCTGTTCCAAAGGAATTTGCGGTTTTGTTGCAGCCGTGGGCATAGTGAATAGGCAGTCCCGCGAGGACATAGGCAGGCAGACTGATTATTCCCCCGCCGCCCGCAACCGAATCTATAAATCCCGCCAGAAAAACCAACGGGCAGACTATCAGATATGTTTTGAGCGATATATCAAAATATTCCATAAAAATCCTCTTTTCGGCGGAAATTTCTGTTTCTACTTTATATTCTGCCACCGAATTTGTCAACATCTAAACGACGCTATGTTATTCTGCCCAAACCGCCCATACGGGTTGACCCAAGGCAGGATAAATGGTAAAATCAAATCACATGGAATTGATTTTTACATCGAAAGGAATGTTTATATATGGCAAGTGCCGACGCAAGCGTAAAAGTAATAGAGCGCGCACTGAAAATGCTCAACTGCTTCACCAAAGAAAAGCTGAGTCTTTCACTGGTGGAGATTTCCCGCGAGATAGATTTGCCCCCAAGCACCACATCGAGAATACTTTCCACACTGGAAAAATACAACTATCTCTATCGCGACGATGAAACCCAGCGCTACTACCTCGGACCGAGCATCGCGCGGCTGGGAACGCTTTGCTATTCCCACATGGATTTTCGCAGAATTTCCATTCCCTATATGATTGAGCTGAGGGAGCTTTACAACGAAAGTGTGGGGCTGTATGTTCCCAACAAGGAAAACCGCGTCTGCATTGAGCGAATCGAAAGCACCCACCCCCTCAAGCGAATCCTCAATATAGGCGACCGACTGCCGCTGACGCGCGGCGCTTCCGGCAGACTGCTGCTTGCATATCAGCCGCCGCAGATAATTGACGAACTGCTCGCCGCCGACCCCTACACCACCACCGAGCGGCTTGCCGAGATACGCGCGTTGGGGTATTCCACCAGCCGCAGTGAGCGCGAGGAGGGCGTGGTTTCGGTAGCCGCGCCGATATTCGATTCACAGCATAAGGTTGTGGCGGCGCTGAATATTTCGGGCCCCGCCGCGAGAATAAGTGTTGAATTGATGGAAGAAATGGCGCTCAAGGCAAAGGAATTTGCGCTGAAAATTTCCAAGGAAATGGGATATTGATAACCGCTCTCGACTTGATGATTCATCAAGCCGAGAGCTTTTCTTTTTGGGAATTTGCGGTTTAAAGAGCCTA
>CAZNJJ010000131.1:0-2882 GCA_964573335.1 uncultured Oscillospiraceae bacterium
GTAACCATTTGCATCACCTCCTTCCCTAGGTGGGTAGGAGGCTAACCGCCTGCCGCGTGCGACAGCGCCGACTTAAAGATAGCACTCCGGATAGCTGCTGTCAATTATCGGCGGCGGAAAATGTCGAACAGCTCAAAAAAACGGTTTCCCTGTTGACAGATTTGTCATTTAATGGTATATATATTAAAAATGAATACAGATAAAGAATTTGGTAGAGGTGCGGAGCTTATCAGTAGCCCGCCGCGAACAGGTCGGCAGACCGCGGCAGGCGAAAGGAAAATCCGCCGAAGTGTGAAAATTCTCCTGCCGGAGCGTTCACACTGGTTTGCCGCAGAATATGTTGTAAACTGTCACCGTGGTGTGGAGCGCTATCAGTCAAATGTTTTTGAAAGAAAGCCGTTAGTTACAGGTATTTCTTTCGGCGCGGCATACCAAAGGTGTGCCGTTTTTTATTTGCAAAAGACAAGGAGTAAAAACTATGGAACCTGTATACGTTGGCTGGCTGTCTATTCTGCCTCCGATAATCGCTATCGGACTTGCCCTCGTCACCAAGGAGGTTATCTCCTCGCTGATGATAGGTATTCTCTCCGGCACACTTATCTACACAGTTGCCACCGGCGGCAATATCATTGTAGACACCATGAAGAACACCTTTGACCTCATGGCTCTGCGCTTTGATTTGAACATCATTCTCTTCCTCTCGCTGGTAGGTGCGCTTGTAACGCTCATCACCATGGCGGGCGGTTCCCGCGCTTACGGCACGCTGATGAACAAAAAGCTCAACAAGAAAAGCACCGCCCTGCTCGCCACCGGCGG
This sequence comes from uncultured Oscillospiraceae bacterium, assembly GCA_964573335.1. Classification (GTDB taxonomy): domain Bacteria; phylum Bacillota; class Clostridia; order Oscillospirales; family Ruminococcaceae; genus Yanshouia. The sequence continues at coordinate 817 of CAZNJJ010000131.1, forward strand.
ACTCGGCGCTCTCATCTTTATTGATGACTACTGCAACTGCCTGACTGTCGGAACCGTTATGCGCCCTGTTACCGACAGATTTAAGGTTTCCCGTGCGAAGCTCGCCTATATTATCGACGCTACCGCCGCTCCTATCTGCATCATAGCTCCTATTTCGAGCTGGGGCGCGGCTGTTATCTCCTCTCTCCCCGAAAACAGCAATATGTTCGAGAGCGGAATACACGCGATGATAGCTACTGTTCCTTTCAACCTCTATGCGCTGCTTTCTATCACAATGATAATCGTTACCTCGGTTGCAAACCTTGATTTCGGTCCTATGGCACGTTCCGAGGCGAAAGCCGCAAAGGGCGACCTTGGCGCTGTCGAGACCAACGCTTCGGAAGATGTTAAGGTTTCCGACAAGGGAAATGTTTGGGATCTTATTCTCCCCGTTATCGTGCTTATAATAGTAGCGGCGCTCGCCATGCTGGAAAACGGCGGCTATTTCGCCGGCGGAATGACTATCGCCGAAGCATTTGGCGACTGCTCCTCCGGACCCGCACTGGTTATCGCTTCCTTTGTGGCTCTGGTTTGGGCATTTGTTCAGTTCGTTCCCAGAAAGCTGATGACCGCAACCGAGTTTATGGGCGGCGTTACCGAGGGAATCAAGTCGATGGTTCCCGCAGACATTATTCTTGTTCTCGCGTGGACTATCTCCGGCGTTTGCCGCAATCTGCTTATGACCGGTGATTTTGTAAGCACCATGGTGGAAACCAGTCATATTCCGATTGCGCTGCTGCCCGCCATCACCTTTGCTATCGCTATGGGACTTTCTTTCTCGATGGGCACCTCCTGGGGCACCTTCGGAATCCTTATTCCGATAGTTTTCGCTATCTGCGAAAGTGTTGCTCCCGCGCTCATCATTCCCGCACTTGCCGCTTCGCTGGCAGGCTCGGTGTTCGGCGACCATTGCTCCCCCATTTCCGATACAACTATCATGGCATCTGCCGGTGCCGGCTGCGACCATATCGAACACGTTTCCACGCAGATTCCCTACTGCCTGTTGGTAGCTTCTTGCTGCTTTGTCGGTTATCTTGTGGCAGGCTTTACAAACGGCAATCTGCTGCTCACACTCGCCGTTTCCTTTGCGATGCTCATGGTATTGCTGGTTGTGCTTCACAAGAAATACGGCGCGGACAGCTGAGCGATTCGCCCGCCGATACAATAATAGGATTTGCGATAAGACCGCTTGGGCGAAATGCTCGGGCGGTCTTATTGAATATCTCTTTTCGGGCAAAATCGGGTTAAGAATCGGCTTGTTTGACCGAATATATTGTTGAGGAGGAATGTACCTATGGATATAGCGGCATTGAGCATGGCTATGAGCCTGTCGAATCTGCAACAGGCTGCGAGCATATCTGTTCTCAAAAAAGCGATGGATTCTCAAGAGGCAGAAGCGGCAAATCTCACTCAGGCGATAGAAGCCGCCCTACCCGCAAGCGAGCATATTATCGACATCAAGGTGTAAAGGATTTTCTGCCTTGCCCTCTTTATCGGACAAACCGATAAGGAGGGCTTTTTCTTTTTTTAAAATACATACAATTTGTAAACTTTGCTTTTGCTATTGACTTATCACGATAAAAGTATTACTATTCAATTAAACAATTAAACGAATGTTTAATTATAATAGAACCGAGAGGAGCATTTCACCATGAAAAAGACCTACAAGATAGAAGTTGACTGCGCCAACTGCGCTAATAAGATGGAAACCGCGGCGAATAAGGTAGAGGGGGTCTTGTCGGCGGCGATAAACTTTATGACCCAGAAGATGACAGTGGAATTTGCCGACAGTGCCGATTGCAATGAGGTAATGCGTTCTGTTCTCAAGAGCTGCAAAAAGGTGGAAAGTGACTGCGAGATATATTTTTGAGGGAATATAATTGCGCTTGGGAAGCTGAAGCCGCCGCTTATAAAAAGCGGCAGAGGGTTTCCCGCTAAAAGCCGCCCCTTTTACAAGGGGAGGTGTCAGCGCTAGCTGACGGAGGGGTTTCGCTCTAAATCTACGTTTCTTTTATTGAACACTTGCG
>CAZNJJ010000132.1:0-2874 GCA_964573335.1 uncultured Oscillospiraceae bacterium
AACATTCGGGAAACTTGCCTTTACTTTCTAAATATTTTTGCACATCGTCTTTCTTAATTTTATAGCATATCAAGTTTTCTTGCCCGAATATCCACAGGGACTGCTCCGCTTTTCAGGAAATACAAAGCCGTCGATTTTGCTTATATGACAGTCCTGCATATATTGATAATGTGATTTAATTTGCGGTTGTTCTCTCCTGAGGTCTCACCTAAATGCGATTTTTAATTCGATTTGAGTACAATTGAAAAATGCGGTTTTCAGAGAGTATCACACCGCCTGAAAAAGACTTTAAAAATCAGCAAGTGTCCAACGGATACAAGACTCGAAATGCGTTTGCCTTAACGGGCACGTGAGTTCGAATCTCACCGTCTCCGCCAAAACGAAACAAACCCGCATTATAATGCGGGTTTGTTTTTTGTATCCACGAAAAATCCACGGCTAGATGATATAATCGTATTCATCGGGGTTTTTACGCATCAAATCGGCAAGGGTAATATTATCGAGGTAGTCGTTGATGACCTTATTAAGCCCCTGCCAGAGCGAAATGGTTCGGCACTGAGCCGCGTGAGGGCAAACAGCGGCATCGGGTTCCAGGCAGGAAACCGGCGCCATGGAATCCTCGGTTATCCGCAAAATGCTGCCGACGGTATACTGTTCCGGCGATTTTGTCAGCTGATAGCCGCCGCCCTTTCCGCGCAGACCGTTTAACAGCCTGTCCTTTACCAACAGCTTTATGATGCTCTCGAGATACTTTTCCGATATTTCCTGCCGAGCGGCAATCACCTTCAGCGGAATAAACCCGTCTGCCTGATGCTCGGCAAGGTCTATCATCACTCTGAGCGCATAGCGCCCCTTAGTCGAAATCAGCATTTTTCTCCCTCCTCCTGTGATAAACCCATTATACAACATGGTTAATAGGAAAATCAACGTGATTTTTTGCAAATTCCTATTGACAAAGCGTTTGGAGAGCGATATAATCCATATAAACCTACAAGAAAGGTTGGTAGTAAATGAATTACATAAAGAACAATCGATGTTGCCGCTGTCGGCAGCTTTTAAAATCCGCAATACAATCTGTGAATAAATAAAAATTTATCGGAGGAATTTATCATGGGCAGAATATACACTTCCGCAGACCAGCTTATCGGCAAAACTCCCCTTTTGGAACTGGTTCATATTGAAAAGCAGGAGGGCTTGCAGGCAAAGCTCCTGGCAAAATTGGAATATCTCAATCCCGCGGGCAGCGTTAAAGACCGCATCGCCAAAGCGATGATAGACGATGCCGAGAGCAAGGGACTTTTAAAAGCCGGTTCGGTTATCATCGAGCCTACCTCCGGCAACACCGGAATAGGTCTTGCGAGCGTAGCCGCCGCCAGAGGCTACCGCATTATCATCGTTATGCCCGAGACTATGAGCGTTGAGCGCCGCCAGCTTATGAAGGCTTACGGTGCCGAATTGGTGCTTACCGAGGGCGCAAAGGGCATGAAAGGCGCTATCGCCAAAGCGGAGGAGCTTGCAAAGGAAATTTCCGACAGCTTTATCCCCGGTCAGTTTGTCAATCCCGCAAATCCCGCAGTTCACAAGGCTTCCACCGGTCCCGAGATATGGGAGGATACCGACGGCGAGGTTGACATCTTTGTAGCGGGCGTAGGCACAGGCGGCACTATCACCGGAACAGGCGAATATCTCAAGAGCAAAAATCCCGACATCAAGGTCGTTGCGGTAGAGCCTGCCGATTCCCCCGTGCTGAGCAAGGGAGTTGCAGGAGCGCATAAAATTCAGGGAATCGGCGCGGGCTTTGTTCCCGATGTTCTCAACACAACGGTTTATGATGAGATTTTCCCTGTGGAAAACGATGCCGCTTTTGCGGCGGGCAAGCTCATCGGAAAGAAGGAGGGCGTTCTGGTGGGAATCTCCTCCGGAGCCGCGCTCCATGCCGCTATCGAGCTGGCAAAGCGCCCCGAAAACAATGGCAAAACGATAGTTGCTCTCCTCCCCGACACCGGCGACCGCTATCTCTCCACCCCGCTTTTCGCCGATTGATACAGTCGGTTTTTCAAAAAAAGAACGCCTTTTCCGTTGAGAAAAGGCGTTCTTTGTTGTTTATCCGTTATTTTGCCGCGGTAACGCTGCCCTGCGCTATGAGCTTGCCGCTCTTGCGGTCGAACAGCATGATACTGCCAGAAAGATTGATATTCACCTTGGTGCCGATGGTGAAAACCGTGCTGCCGAATACCACACCGGTGAGCAAAAATCCGTCTATGCTCACCTTGATGGTGGATTCCATGCCGGTAGGCATTGCGCCGTAAATTTCGCCCGAGAAGATGCCGTCATCGGCAATCGAAATGAACTCGGGGCGAACGCCGAGAACAAAGTCCTCGTTGGTGATAACCGGCTCCTCCTGAATCGAAAAGTCGTCCTCAACCACCTTGGCGATATGATAGCGGAAGGTCTCGTCCTTGTTGCCCTTTTCCACATATCCCTTTTCCTTGGCACGCTCGGCAAGGTCATCGGCGGCTTTCTTTTCGTTTGCGTCACGCTCGGCAAACCAGTCGGCGAGCTTTATATCGGAATCGGGGGTAAAGGTTATCTTCTTATCGTTGAACACCGAGAGGGTCAAGCTGCCGTCTTTGTTCTGCGCGCCCTTTGCTTCAACAAAGTTTATCGAAGGATTTCCTACGAAATCGGCTACAAAGAGGTTGTTCGGCTTGCCGTAAACGGTGAGCGGAGCGTCATACTGCTGCAAAACGCCGTTGTTGATAAGGCATATCTGTGTAGCGAGGGTCATAGCCTCCATCTGGTCGTGGGTAACGTTAACATAGGTAGAACCTGTTTCAACGTGCAGACGCTGAAGCTCGTATCTCATTTCAAGGC
>CAZNJJ010000133.1:0-2870 GCA_964573335.1 uncultured Oscillospiraceae bacterium
TGACACCTACGGCGGCTATTCCCGTCACGGCGGCGGCGCTTTCTCCGGCAAGGACCCGACCAAGGTTGACCGCTCCGCGGCTTATGCAGCTCGCTGGGTAGCAAAAAACGTTGTAGCCGCGAAACTTGCAAAGCGCTGTGAGGTGGAGCTTGCTTACGCTATCGGCGTGGCTCATCCCGTTTCGGTGTTTGTTGACACCTTCGGCACAGGAGTTGTGAGCGATGAAGAACTTTCGCAGGCTATCAACAAGGTGTTTGATCTGCGCCCCACCGCTATCATCAATTCTCTCGGACTGAGAGCGCCTATCTATCGCCGCCTTGCCGCATACGGTCACATGGGCAGAGAAGAACTCGGCGTGAACTGGGAAAAGACCGACCGCGTTGAAGAGCTTAAAGCCGCTGTCGGAAAATAATATCATGCAGAGAGCGCCGTTTTGCGGCGCTCTGCTGATTTGGAGATGAAAACCGTGCTGAATAAGTATTGGTTCTATGCCGCTGTAACTATTCTCTGCTGGGGCGTGGGAAATGTTTTGACAAGGGTGGCGCTGTGGGATTTTTCTCCCTTTTCGGTGGGCTTTTTACGCTATCTTCTGGCATCGGCTATTCTTTTGGGAATAGTGTTTATAAAAAAGCTGAATCCGCCAAAGCGAGAACTGTTGCCATGGTTTATCCTTTCGGGATTTTGCGGATTCTCTTTTTACATGGTCGCCTACAATATCGGCTATATGACAGTCACCGCGGCAACCGGCAGCGCTGTCAGCGCCGTTATTCCGCCTATGACGGCGTTGGTGGCGAGGTTCTGCCGCGGGGAAAAGCTGTGGACGCGGCCAGGGGCGGCAAGAAGCCTGCACGGGGGCGGACTACTTTATATAGCGTTTTCGGGCGGGGCTATGGCGATAAACAGGGGAGTTGTGTGGATGGTGATTTCCGCTGTTTCGCTGGCGATATACAATTTCCTGCAAAGAAAGCTGTCACAAAGCTGCCCGCAGTTGCAATGCTCGATATACAGCATATTTTTCGGAATGGTGATGCTTACCCCCTTTAGCCCAAAGGCGTTTGCAGAGGTGGGCAGAGCCTGCACGGAATCGGTGCTTTCTGTTTTGTTTTTGGGCGTTTTTTCAAGCGCGGTGGGGTTCCTCTGCTGGACAAAGGCTTTTTCCCTTGCCGATAACGCTTCTCAGGTGAGCAACTTTATGTTTTTCACTCCGCTGGTCTCGGCGGCTGTGGAGATAGTTCTGCTGAAAGATATACCGAGTCATTCGGTGATTGTCGGCGGTGCGGTGATACTTGTGGGTGCGCTGATATTCAATCTCGCCGCAAAAATGCACTATTCTCACGGCGAATCTGCAATTTCCAAATGAAAAAACTGCACAAATCGTTGTTTGGGGACTTTAAAAACGGTTTTCTCTATGTTATTATAATGGCAAATCTGCAATAAAAGGGCGTGTGTATTTGTGAAAGTCGGTATCTTAGGCTATGGCAATCTCGGCAGAGGCGTTGAAGCCGCTATCCGTCAGAACAAGGATATGGAATTGGCGGCTGTGTTTACCCGCAGAGCCCCCGAGAGTCTCAAAATTCTTACCGAGGGCGTGCCGGTAAAGCACGTTGACGATGTCGAAAGCATGAAGGACGAGATTGACGTTTTGATAATATGCGGCGGCAGCGCCACCGATTTGCCTGTTCAGACACCGAAATATGTAAAGTATTTCAATGTTATCGACAGCTTTGACAACCACGCGAATATTCCCGCGCATTTTGCGGCTGTTGACGCCGCCGCAAAGCAGAGCGGAAAGGTTGCCATGATTTCGGTCGGCTGGGACCCCGGAATGTTCTCTCTCAACCGTCTTTACGCCAACGCGATACTGCCCGAGGGCAGTGATTACACCTTCTGGGGCAGAGGAGTGAGCCAGGGTCATTCCGATGCCGTTCGCAGAATAGAAGGGGTAATTGATGCGCGTCAGTATACCATTCCCATTCAAAAGGCGGTAGAAGCGGTGAGAGCGGGCGAAAATCCCACCCTTACCACCGGCGAAAAGCACAGACGCGAGTGCTTTGTTGTGGCAGAAGATGGCGCCGACAAGGCTCGGATAGAAAACGAGATAAAGACCATGCCCAACTATTTTGCCGACTACGAAACCACCGTTCATTTTATCACCGCCGAGGAAATGAAGCGCGACCATAGCGCTCTGCCCCATGGCGGAACGGTTATCCGCAGCGGCAAAACCGGAATCAACAAGGAGCATAACCACGTTATCGAATACAGCCTGAAACTCGATTCCAACCCCGAGTTCACCTCCTCGGTGCTGGTGGCATACGCGAGAGCCGCATGGAGAATGAGCCAAAAGGGCGATTGCGGCTGCAAGACGGTGTTTGATGTTGCACCCGCTATGCTTTCTCCCTTGAGCGGCGAGGAGCTTCGCGCACATCTGCTTTAAAAGAACAGCTTAAACTGATTTCCCTTCGCATATTCTGCGGAGGGAAATTTTTGTTTCGCCGATGAGAAAATATTCCCACATGATTTGTCGGGCAGCGGGCGGACAATACTTACCATGTAAATCAAATCGGGGTAGGTGTTGTTATGGCTGTCAACTATAACAAGGTGGAAATATGCGGAGTGGACACGACAAAGCTGCCTGTCATCAGCGAAAACGAAAAGCTGGAGCTGATAAAAAAGGCACGTTCGGGGGATAAAAGCGCCCGCGAAAAGATGATAACCTGCAATTTGAGACTGGTGCTTTCGGTGGTGCAGAAATTTGCAAACAGGGGCGAAAACCCCGATGACCTTTTCCAGGTGGGGTGCATCGGTCTGGTTAAGGCGATAGACAATTTCGATTGCAGCGTAAAAGTGCGGTTCTCTACCTATGGCGTGCC
>CAZNJJ010000134.1:0-2020 GCA_964573335.1 uncultured Oscillospiraceae bacterium
TATTCAATCAACGGAAGCATAAGTCCGATGAGGTCGGACCTGAGAAACTCTACCCCGTTCATATTCTTCACGAGCGCAGTACGCAACAAGAACGGAACTTTCATAAAAGGAAGCAAATGCCCTCTCTATGTGTACAATTCGTCCAATGCGGAAGAAGTCGAATGGTACTTCAACGGAAAAGAAGCCGCCACGGACGAGAACGGATTCTTCACCATAGACAACGAGGGAGAGCTGCGTGCGGTACTCCGCTACGGCGACGGAAGCAGCGACATTATTGTCAAAGAGATAGTTTTCGAAAAATGAAAGCGGAGAGACTGATACCACTACTGACGGCACTCATGCTCGCATCTGCCTGCGGACCTAAGGGGTATTATACCCCGGAATTCCTGCAGGATGCGACATTGCGGCTGTCTGTCGGGGATGAAGAGATACTGCGCTACGATCCTTACGAATACCAGTACGCCTACAACCGCGAAAGACTGGAGTTCCGACTCCACACGGACAATATGAGCGAATATGTATTGCTCACCCTCAATGAAGAGCCGGTCCGTGAGAATCAAGTGGTAGCGGCGTCATCCATACGCTGGACCAGAGACAACGGCTCGGATATGATCAAAAAAGACATCGCCCTCGAAGTTGTAAAAGTCGAAGGCGATGTAATATGGTTATGGAACTCGCGAGAGAGTCTTAAAATGACAGTGCGATTCCGATAAAGTCGTCAGCCTTGAGGGCAGCGCCACCGATGAGACCACCGTCGATGTCGGGTTTCGCGAAAAGCTCCTTGGCGTTTGAAGGCTTGCAAGAACCACCATAGAGGATGGTTGTGTCATCAGCCACCTGCTCACCGAAAAGTTTGACAAGGAGTGTGCGGATATAGGCGTGAATTTCCTCTGCCTGGTCAGCGGTAGCCGTCTTGCCTGTGCCTATAGCCCAGACAGGCTCGTATGCAATCACGATAGAAGCCATATCCTCTGCGCTGAAGTGGCTGAGCACGTTCTCCACCTGCTTGCCGACCACGTCAAAGTGCTTGCCGGCCTCTCTCTGCTCAAGGTTCTCACCCACGCAAAGGATAACTTTAAGTCCCTCGCCGAGAGCAAGTTTAGTCTTCTCAACAAGCTTCTCGTCAGTCTCGCCATAGTACTGTCTTCTCTCGGAGTGACCGAGTATGCTGTACTCGCAGCCCACGCTCTTGAGCATGGCGGCGGAAACCTCACCGGTATATGCACCGCTGGCCTTGTCTGCGCAGTTCTCGGCAGAGAGAGCCACACGGCTGCCCTTGACAAGCTCGTTCACGGGATAGAGGTGGGTGAAAGGAGTGGCAATTACGAGTCCCACTTCCGCAGGAACTTCAGCACTCTTCTCAATCACTGCCTTTGCAAGTTCGATTCCTTCAGGCACTGTAGTATTCATCTTCCAGTTGCCTGCAACAATGTTCTTTCTCATTTTATAATCAATGTTTTAAAATTGTAAATTCTATTCTAATCAACCAAATAGTTCGTAGCCAGATTCCATGAGTTTGAGGCATAGCTGCCGCTGAGGACTGGCCAACGCTTTTCGCTCGGAAGGAACATGCTGAGTCCGCAATAAGTATTTATCTTCTGCCCGAAAAATGTCGGGGTAGAATCCTTATACAGAACCAATTCCCCAAGTGCGGCGTCTATCTCGGCAAGTTCAGCATCGCTTGCACCGGCCTTGACAAATATATCCCTGAAGTCGAAATGCACGTCGAAATTATAATTAAATCCCTGTACCTTATCGGGGTCGAGACCGGATATGGCGCTGCGGTATTTTTCAAAGACCATCCTGCAAGGCTCTACAAGCGAGGTCACCTTGGCGCAGTCATAAAGCGCAATGGTGGCATACTGCCCTTCATAAAGCTTCATATAGTCCTCGCATACACCCTCAAGATCAACCTGTTCCCCTTCCAGAATCCTACTTCCAAGATGCGCGTAGTTCATCCCGGCAGCAAGTATTTCCCCGGGAGAAGCCACCAGGTACCGGCAGATGGCCTTCCACTCGT
>CAZNJJ010000134.1:2030-2541 GCA_964573335.1 uncultured Oscillospiraceae bacterium
GACTTCGACTCCGCCCATGAGACAGGCGTCCATTATCATGAATTCAAACGGGAACGGTATGGCTTCCCTGAAATCAGAAATCTCAAGACCGCCGGTATATTGACCACCGAACTCCGCCCCTATACTGAACAGGGATATACCCAGTTCATCGCTCTTCTTGTAGTCGGCGGGCATCCATCCCGTGCCGTGCGACGAATATATCATCCCCCACGAGCGGGAGGGCAGTTCCTTCGAAATATCGGTAAGGACTTCACGCATGAATGCCCCGGTAGCGCTCCCGCGTTCGGCGGGATATGTGAGAATTGTGTCCCTGACCACCTCTCCATCATGCTTGTACAAGCGATACACCAAAGGCTCGGTAAGAGTCTTGTAATCACCGTGGTTCTTCGGAAAATGCTCATATACCACAAGAGCACGGTCCGACCATTTCCCGGGCAGATACCCGTCTTCGAGCAGAGAGATGTTTTTCAGTATTTCGTTCTTGAGATTATTGAAGCCCTCGCAGTACAGG
>CAZNJJ010000135.1:0-2507 GCA_964573335.1 uncultured Oscillospiraceae bacterium
TTTGCAAAGCTCAAAGCCTAAAGTTTTTGGGAGTGTCGAACCCTTTTTTCAAAAAGAATTGCCCCTCCCGCTTTTTGAAAAAAGCGGGGCAAAAACTTTCCCTCTGCCGACTGCCATTTCGCCCGAAAGCCAAAGCGCCGACTTAAATTTGCAAAGCTCAAAGCCTAAAGTTTTTGGGAGTGTCGAACCCTTTTTTCAAAAATGGTTTGACCCGCCGGAGGCATTTGAAAAAGCGCCACTTCCCGTTTCCGAATATAAAAAATCGACCGTCCCTCTTTTGAGGAACGGTCGAAATACAGCTTTGTTATATTATCAGCACTCGCCGCAGCCGCAGTCACAATCACAGCCGGAATGTTCATGCTCATGCTCGAGAACAACGTCATCGTAGTTGACCGTGCCGGTTCCCGCGGGAATCAGCTTGCCGATGATAACATTCTCCTTGAGTCCGAGCAGAGGATCAACCTTGCCCTTGATAGCCGCCTCGGTGAGAACACGGGTGGTCTCCTGGAAAGAAGCCGCCGACATAAACGACTCGGTGACAAGAGATGCCTTGGTGATGCCGAGCAATACGGGGGAGCAGGTCGCAAACTGCGGCTCTCTGCCCTCTTCGGCAGCCTTGGCGGCAATCTCCTCGTTGGTGCGGATAAATTCGCTCTTTTCGATGTGAACACCGGGGATAAGAGCGGATTCGCCGCCGTCCTCTATGCGGACGTTTCTCATCATCTGACGAACGATAACCTCAATGTGCTTGTCGTTAATATCAACACCCTGTGTACGGTAAACGCGCTGAACTTCCTTGATGAGGTAATCCTGAACAGCGAGATGTCCGCTGACAGTGAGTATCTCGTTAGGCTCAGCCGAGCCTTCGGTGAGCATTTCGCCCTTGGTGACTACCGCGCCCTCTTCAAAGCGGCGGGTAGAACCGTAAACGACCTGCTTCTCAAAGCGCTCGCCGTCGGGAGCGGTAACAACAACCAAATCTCCGCCCTTGGGATCCTTTTCATAAGAAACAACGCCCGAAAGGTGAGAAATGATAGCGGCATTCTTGGGCTTTCTCGCCTCGAAAAGCTCTTCGACACGGGGAAGACCCTGGGTAATATCCGATGCGGTAACGGTACCGCCGGTGTGGAAGGTTCTCATGGTAAGCTGGGTACCGGGCTCGCCTATCGACTGAGCCGCAATAACGCCAACCGCCTCGCCTATGCCGACAGGCTGACCGTTCGCAAGGTTTGCGCCGTAGCAGCAGGCACAAACGCCGTTTTTGCTCTCGCAGTTAAGAACGGAGCGTATCTTAACTTCCTTGATGCCGGAATTTACTATTCTCTCGGCGTCGTCAAAGGTCATCATGCGGTCACGGGTCATGAGAACTTCGCCCGTCTCGGGGTGAATAACATCATCGGTGACATATCTTCCGATAAGTCTCTCGCGCAGGCTCTCGATTTCACGTCCCGAATCGGTGATAGCCACGGCAACAAGTCCCTCATGGGTGCCGCAGTCATGCTCACGAATGATAACCTCCTGCGAAACGTCAACAAGACGTCTGGTGAGGTATCCCGAGTCAGCGGTTCTCAGCGCGGTATCGGCAAGTCCCTTACGAGCGCCTCGAGAGGAGTTGAAGTAGTCGAGTATGGTCAAGCCTTCACGGTAGTTAGCCTTGATAGGCAGTTCGATTGCACGACCGGAGGTATTCGCAATAAGTCCGCGCATACCTGCGAGCTGTCTTATCTGGTCCATAGAACCACGCGCGCCGGAGTCAGCCATCATAAAGATGGGGTTATCCTCGGTAAAGCACTTCTGGAGTGCGTCCTTTACCTTTGCGGTAGCGGAATTCCATGTCTTGATTACTCTCTCATAGCGAACCTCATCGGAGATAAGACCACGATCATACTGGCGGCGAATCTTATCAACGGCGGTTTCCGCCTCGGCAAGATAATCCTTCTTTTCCTCAGGGATAACAGCGTCGCAAACCGCAACGGTGATAGCGCCCTTGGTGGAATACTTAAAGCCCTGCGCCTTAATGCGGTCAAGCATTTCGGCAGCGCGGGTGGTGCCGTGCTTTCTTATGCAACGGTCAATAATATCGCCGAGAGTCTTTTTCTTTACAAGGAACTCTACCTCAAGAACAAACTTATTCTCGGGGTTAGAGCGGTCAACATAGCCCAAATCCTGAGGAATGGGGTCGTTGAATATGATGCGTCCAACGGTAGTCTCGATTATCTTAGACTGCATCTTGCCGTCTATCTCAAGTGTTCTTCTCACCTTGATGGGAGCATGGAGGGTGACAACCTTTTCATTGTAAGCCATCAGCGCCTCATCAAAATCGCGGAACACCTTTCCCGCACCCGCCTCGTTGGGGCGAACCATGGTCAGGTAGTAAGAACCGAGAACCATGTCCTGCGTGGGAACCGCAACAGGTCTGCCGTCGGAAGGCTTCAACAGGTTGTTAGCCGCCAGCATGAGGAATCTTGCCTCAGCCTGTGCCTCCGCCGAAAGCGGAACGTGAACAG
>CAZNJJ010000136.1:0-2402 GCA_964573335.1 uncultured Oscillospiraceae bacterium
GGGGTGCTTTTTTCAAAAAGCACCCCGAACGGCTCTCTGTTTATCTGTTTTTGCCGTAAAAGAATACAGCGACCGCGCCAGGGCCGGTGTGACTGCCGATAACAGGTCCGATATAGCCGATGAAGATTTCTCTCGGGGAATACTTTTCTCTTATCGCCTGCGCCAGTTCTTCGGCGGCATCGGGTGCGTCGGCATGGCTGATAAAGACAACGTTTTCGCTCGGCTCTATCGCCAGCTCACCGTATTTTTTAAAGAGCGCATCTACCGACTGCTTTCTTCCGCGAACCTTCATCACGGCGGCGAGTTTTCCCTCGTCTGTTATATGAAGCACCGGCTTTATTCCCATAACGGTACCGATTTTCGCGCTCATTGCGCTGAGACGACCGCCGCGGTAAAGGTGCATCAGGTCATCAACGGTAAACCACCCGCAATAGTGACTGCGTTCATTGCCGACAGCGTCGCAAAGCTGTTCGATGCTCATTCCCTCAGCTTTCAGCGCCGCCGCTCTGTAAAGAGCCAGCGCCTCTCCCATCGAAGCCGAAAGTGTGTCGGCAAGCAAAATTTTTCTCTCGGGAAATCTCTCGGTCAACTGCTCGGCGACTATTCGTGCCGATGAAAAGGTACTGCTCATCGCCGAGGAAAAACCTATATACAGAATGTCCTCGCCGTTTTCCAATATCGGAACAAAGCACTCCTCAAACTGGGTCATATTTATCGCGGAGGTTGTGGCGGTTTTACCTGCGCGCAGACAGTCGTAAAATTCCGTTGGCGAAAGCTCACGATTGTCAGGAAAATTGTGATAGTCTTTGCCGTTTATATTGAACACCATCGGTATAACTGTTATTCCCAGCCGTTGAACCAGCTCGGGGGTCAAATCAGCGGTGGAATCTGTCACAATGCGGTAGTCGGACATATTTATGCCTCCGTTCTCAAAGCTATAACGTTTGTATATAATACCACATTGTGTGTAAAAAGTCCACAATATAAAGTTCTTAACGGCTTTCGCGCGGCAGGGAAGTCAGTATCGCCTAATCCGCGCGGGAATCGGCATACCCTCTGTCATTTCCCACACCGTGCCGAATCGGTAATCGGAAAAGGTCTCCTCCTTTTTCAGCTCCGACAGTGTTATTCCCTCTGCCGCAATAACGGAATAGCTTCCCAAATAGGCATAGCCTGCGCCCCATTTCATATAGTCGTCAACATAATAGCAGTCGGTGTCCTTGCCGCTGTGGTAGGCGACAAAATTTCCTATCAATCCCGTCTCGGACTCGGCGATAACAATTACATCGGAAACGCATCTGATAAATTCCGAGCCATAAGACCCGCCCGCCAAGCCGCCTATATGATTAGGTCTGCCCACGGTAGAATAGGCATCGGGTTCGTCGCCCCGCGGCGGCTGATTCTCGCCCAAAAGCTCACGCAGTGCCTCGGTAGTGATACCGTGTACCCTTCCCCGACAGGAGCAGTCTGTTATCACCGAATTGTTATTAGCGCTCCCCACAAGACAGCCTGCATCATAGCAACCGTAAACCTCGGAATCGGAAAAGCACTCGCTGATAACAGTGTCCTCACCGCTACACCCCGCGATTCCGCCGGCACAGTCGCCGACGGCGTAAATTTTGCCGCTGAAGCTGCATCTCTCTATCCTTCCGCCGCCACCGCCGGAAATTCCTCCAACCTGCCGCTGACCGATAAAGGTTCCCTCCACATTGAGGTTGCGGACTGTCGCGTCTTTATGCAGTACCGCAAAAAATCCCGTATCATAGAGCCGTTTCCCAACGCAGAATATTCCGCTCACGGTGTGACCGCGCCCGTCAAAAACTCCCGCGAAACAGCGGCTGTATAGCATTTCCGATTCTGCATCATAGCCAATGTCATGCGGAACATCTTCAAACGAGAGTCTCATTCCAATCGGCTGAAAATCGCAGCCGGTCATATCAATATCGGCACCCAGACGCCATTCGTATTGCAGATAGCCGCTTTCCCTGTCCAACACGCAATCGGCAAATTCCATAAGCTCGGTCGGCGTGGAAATAACACGGTAGGAATGGTCTTCCCCCTCAAAATGCCCGGGAAGCTGCATATCGACGCTGTCGGCTTCGGTTGAAGCCGCAAGGCCGGATTCCGCCTTAGACTGTTGCTCCGCAGGCGAATCGGCTGCCGGTTTTAATTCGGCAGAACCTACACAGCTGCATAATGCCAAAACAAAAAGCGTCAAAACAAACAGCTTTTTCATATCAAAGCCTCCCGCCTTTTCCGTAATAACAAAATAATTATAGCATATCGCTTTGCGAATTTTCTGTTCTCAAAGAAAAAACGCCGCGATTCAAAAGAATCACGACGTTTTATGGCTCCCCAAGTTGGACTCGAACCAACGACCCTGCGGTTAACAGCCGCATGCT
>CAZNJJ010000137.1:0-2383 GCA_964573335.1 uncultured Oscillospiraceae bacterium
ACCCCTTACCTCTTGAATGCCATTCAAGCGCTCTCCCAAGTGAGCTACACCCCCATGACTTGTGACTTAAATATATTATCACAACTGATTTGAAATATCAATAGTTTTTTGAAAAATTCATTGGGGAAATTGCAAAAAATTGCGGATTCGAGTTGGAACCGGACTAAACGGGAATATTTTCCGCATGAATAGGAATAATATATTCTGTTCCCGCCGAAAAAACGCGTTTGGAGGTCAAGCGGCGGCGAGTGCCGCGCCGTCGGGACTTGACAGTGAGATTATAATAGGAATAGGATTTGTGCGCCCAAAAACCGTTGCGGCGCGGGATTTTCGGATTTTATAAACAAAAACCGCCCGGGGCAGAATCAAAGGAGCAATATGACGGCAAAAAGGAAAGAGATTCTCATCGCGCTTGTGACCGCGTGGATATGCTTTATATTTTTACGGTCGGTAAAGCCTGGCAGCGTTTCCGCGCAGGAGAGCCGATGGGCACTGGAAATGATACAGGCGATATTCCCGTTTGACATATCGGTTCGGCTTGTTCGCAAGATGGCGCATTTTGCAGAATTTGCGGTGCTGGGTCTGCTTTGCTGGGCGCTTTTCGCCGGTCGCGCCGCTCGGCTTTGGAAAAAGTGCGTCATCTTCCTGCTGATGATAGCCTTTGTCGCGCTCTGTGACGAAACTATTCAGATTTTCATTCCCGACCGCGCGAGCGACGTCAGAGACGTCTGGCTGGACATATTCGGTGCGATTTTCGGCGCAGCCGCCGCGATGACGCTGTTGTTTGTTCGCAAAAAAATAAAGCAAAAGAAAGATAAAACCTCTTTGTCATGACGGCAAAGAGGATTTTTCTTTTGTGTCGCAGTTTAACAAAATCCCCCGCCCTCAAATCGCTTGCCTGCGGTTGAGGGCGGGGGATTCATTTTGTTACCTCACCCCGTATTTTTCTATCACATAGTCCATATCCTTATCGCCTCTGCCGGAAAGATTTATCAATATCGTACCTTTACCCATCTTTTTCGCCAGCTTGATGCCGTAGGCTACGGCGTGAGAGCTTTCTATTGCGGGAATAATGCCTTCCATTCGCGAAAGCTCAAAAAATGCGTCGATTGTTTCGTCGTCGTTTATGACATCGTATTTCACTCTGCCTATATCGTGCAGGAATGCGTGTTCGGGACCGCTGGAGGGATAATCCAAGCCGCTCGCCACCGAATAAACCGGCGCAGGCTCGCCCTTTTCGTTCTTGAGCATAATGCTGTTGAAGCCGTGCATAACTCCCTCTTCGCCGTAGGTGATGCTTGCGGCGTGGTCGCCGAGAGCTGTTCCTCTGCCGAGCGGCTCAATGCCGTAAATATCGACGGGGTCGTTCAAAAATCCGGAAAAAAGTCCCATAGCGTTTGAACCGCCGCCCACGCAGGCTACCACCGCGTCGGGGAGATTGCCTGTCATATCAATGAACTGCTCCCGCGCCTCTATGCCGACCACGCTTTGAAAATCTCTCACCATCATCGGAAAGGGGTGCGGCCCCACCACCGAGCCGATGCAATATATAGCGTCCTTGTATTCTCTGCAATATGCGGCGAACGCGGCATCAACCGCCTCTTTCAGTGTTTGAAGTCCGTCTGTCACTTCTATCACACGCGCGCCGAGAATCTTCATTCTCGCTACATTGGGTGCCTGCTTTTTAATATCAACGGCTCCCATGTAGATGTCACATTCAAGACCGAAATATGCCGCCGCGGTAGCCATGGCAACTCCGTGCTGACCTGCTCCTGTTTCGGCTATCACCTTGCGCTTGCCCATATATTTTGCCAAGAGCGCTTCTCCCATGCAGTGATTGAGCTTGTGCGCTCCGGTGTGGTTGAGGTCCTCGCGCTTGACATAGAGCTGCGCGCCGCCTATCTTGTCGGAAAGGCGCTCAAGATGCGAGATAGGGGTGGGTCTGCCTTGAAATTCCCTGCGAATACGGCGCAGTTCGCTGATAAACTTTGCGGAATTGCATATCGTTTTGTAGGCGCGGTCGATTTCGTCCATTGCGGTTTGCAGTTCGGGCGGAATAAAGGAGCCGCCGTATTTTCCGAAAAAGCCGTCGGCATCGGGGTAGTTTTTAAGGTAGGTGGTAAAGTCGATATTGTTGAATTTCATAATATTTTTCCTCCGTTTTTAAGAATATCTTTTTGTTTTGGTAAGAAATCGTATTTGAAATTCGCCATCGTTTTGTCAACAACATTATGTCTGCCTCCTTATACGGAAAAAGACTTTCCCGACATTTTTCACTGCCAAGAAAGTCTTTTTGAAAAACAAAAAGTCCTTGACAGAAATAAACCATTCTGTCAAGGACGAATAAAACTTTTTATCCGCGGTGCCACCTTGATTCACGGAA
>CAZNJJ010000138.1:0-2359 GCA_964573335.1 uncultured Oscillospiraceae bacterium
ATCAACTGTATCCCGATCCTTTAACAGACAGTGAGCAATGAATCCGTAAACATATGCAAAAAATGACTTCAATGAAATTCAGGAGGATTAAGAATTATGGCTAAGCAGAATAACACCAAGGTTGTTACCGGTCTCGTCCGTCTTTCCTACGCCAACGTCTGGGAACCCAAGTCCATCAACGGCGGCGATCCCAAGTACAGCTGTTCCATCATCATCCCCAAGTCCGACATCGAAACCGTCAATGCCATCAACGCCGCTATCGACTGCGCCATGAAGGAAGGCATTGGCAAGTTCGGCGGCAAGGTTCCCCCAAAGGGCGCGCTGAAGCTGCCTCTTCGTGACGGCGATACCGAGCGCGACGATGACGCCTATGCCGGCTGCTATTTCATCAACGCCAACAGCAAGACTGCGCCTCAGATCGTGGACAAGTATGTCCGCCCGATCCTCGACCGCAGCGAGGTCTATTCCGGTGTATATGCCCATGTTTCGCTGAGCTTCTACGCCTTCAACACCAACGGCAACAAGGGTGTTGCCTGCGGTCTGGGCAACATCCAGAAGGTCCGCGACGGTGAGCCGCTGGGCGGTCGCACCAACGCCTCTTCCGAGTTCGAGACCCTCGATGACGAGGACTTCCTGTCCTGACGACCGAACGAAACAGGCGGCGGAGCAATCTGCCGCCTTGTTTCATATGGAGGTGTGCGTATGAAAACTCTATCCATCGACTTGGAAACCTACAGCAGCGCCGACATCAGCAAGACCGGCGTGTACCGCTACAGCGAATCCCCGGACTTTGAGATCCTGCTTTTCAGCTACAGCATTGACGGCGCTCCTGTCCAGCTGGTCGATCTGACCTGCAGCGAACACATTCCCAATGAGGTACAGGACGCGCTGAGTGACCCGGCTGTCACGAAGTGGGCATTCAATGCCAGTTTTGAACGCATCTGTCTGTCCCGATGGCTGGGACTGCCTTCCGGCACCTATCTGGAGCCGCAGCAGTGGCGCTGTTCTATGATCTGGTCTGCATACCTTGGTCTGCCGCTTTCTCTTGCCGGCGTAGGCACTGTGCTGAAGCTGGACAAGCAGAAACTGGACACCGGCAAAGATCTGATCCGCTACTTCTGCAAGCCTTGCCGACCCACGAAGAAAAACGGCGGGCGCACACGCAATCTGCCCAGACACGATCCCGGCAAATGGGAGCAGTTCAAATCCTATAACCTCCGCGACGTGGAAACGGAAATGGAGATTCAGAAGAAGCTGGCACGATTCCCGGTGCCTGAGTTCGTATGGGACGAATACCATCTGGATCAGGAAATCAACGACCGCGGCATCCGGGTGGATATGCAGATGGTTGAAAATGCGATTGATGTGGATGGCTGGTCCCGGTTCGATCTCAAATCACAGCTGCAGAACCTAACCGCATTGGAGAATCCGAACTCTGTGGCACAGATGAAGGCATGGCTGACACAGCACGGCATGGAAATCGAATCCCTCGGCAAGAAGGAAGTTGCCGCCATGCTCAAGGATGCTCCGCCCGATCTGCGGGAAGCGCTTATCCTCCGACAGCAGCTGGCGAAAAGTTCCGTCAAGAAGTATCAGGCCATGCAAAACTGTGTCTGTGCTGACGGACGCGCCCACGGTATGTTCATGTTCTATGGCGCCAACCGCACCGGGCGCTTCGCCGGCAGGCTCGTTCAGCTTCAGAATCTGCCGCAGAACCATATGGATGATCTTGAACAGGCCCGGGCGCTTGTTCGCTGCGGTGACTATGACTCCCTTCAGCTGCTGTACGATTCCGTTCCTGATGTGCTGTCCGAACTGATCCGCACAGCCTTTATCCCGTATGAGGGCGGTAAGTTTATCGTGGCGGACTTCTCTGCGATTGAAGCGAGGGTCATTGCGTGGATGGCGGATGAAAAATGGCGTCTGGAGGTATTCAGGAATGGCGGCGATATCTACTGTGCAAGCGCGTCTCAGATGTTCGGCGTACCCGTGGAGAAGCATGGCATCAACGGTCACCTCCGCCAGAAAGGAAAGATTGCTGAACTGGCGCTGGGTTATGGCGGCTCCGTGGGCGCACTCAAAGCAATGGGCGCATTGGAAATGGGCATCCCGGAAGAAGAACTGAAGCCGCTGGTGGACGCATGGCGGGATGCCAATCCCAACATCACCGAACTCTGGTGGGATGTGGACCGTGCGGTCAAGGAAGCGGTGGATCTCAGGACATCATCCGAAACACACGGCATTCAGTTTGTGTACGAGAGCGGATTCCTGTTTATCTGCCTGCCCTCTGGCAGACGCCTGGCATATGTCAAACCCCGGATCGGCGAGAACCGCTTCGGCGGTGAGTCCGTCACCTACG
>CAZNJJ010000139.1:0-2241 GCA_964573335.1 uncultured Oscillospiraceae bacterium
GGTGATTGCAAAGCAGTTTAAAAACGGGCTGTGGTGGAATCCGTTGACGGGGGGAGAATAAAAACGCTCAGACCTTCCTTTTTGAAAAGACGGTCTGAGCGATTTGTTATTCTTCATCGGTGATGGGCGGAGCTTGCTCGGGCGGAGGGGAATCCGATTCGGAAACCGGTTCGGCGGGGGGAACGGCGTTTTGCTCTTTGGCAATATAGCCTTCACGGGAGAAAAGCTCCAGAAGGTAGCGGGTGTAGAGACTTTTCACCACCGAAATATACGGTATGGTGTAGAGGGCCGGCAGTATCATAATGTTGAGAATACGCCAGCCGATAAGACTCAATTCCAGCGAGAAAAACTCCATGCGGCGGTCTTTTGTAAGCAAAACGGAGAGCTTTATCGCCTTGAGCGGCGAGAGTGAGCTTTCGCCGACGAAAAGGTACTCGGCGAGATAGTAGCGGTTGAGCCATATAATGAGCAGAAACGACATGATGAGGGAGAGAACTGTTCCGCTGACTTGCAGACCGCGCGAGAGAAGGATTTCCACATCACGGGAGGCGCGCTCTTTCCACACAAAGCCGCCTGCGACGGCGGTTATCGGAATGATGAGGAAAAGGATACTCCAAAGCAGTTTTTTGATAAAAAGAATTATCGTGAGGAAAATCGAGCCGAAATATCTCTCAAAGGTAAAGAAAAAACTGAAAATTTCGTTGACGGAAAGGCTTTTTCCGTCGGTGAGCTGATAATACCAGCTTTTCGCGCCGAGCTTGAGCGGTTCCAATATGAGCAGAAAGAAAAGCGCGGCGGCAGCGGAAATGATAATCGCTATGGGAGATATGTCGGGAATATCGTCAAGGGCGATATTGGGAGTGTTTACCATATCGACAAAGCCGCTGACCTCAAAGATGCTCAACGCGAACTGCTGCGCTGTTGCGGCAAAGCTCCAAAAGAGCAAAAGTATCACGACTATGCCGGAAGCTTTGCACCAGTGGCGGGTGAGAGCCAGCTTTGAATTTCGCTTGATTGTTTTTCTGAGCCGCATAAAGTGATTCACACCTTTTTGAAATCAGTTTTTGACGCCGAGACTTTTCATTACCTTGGGGTCGCGACCCGCGGTAAAGCCCTGTGGAACTGTTCCGATAACCTCGATTATCTGATCGCGCATCCAAAGCTCGGTAGACATACGGACGGTATAGCCGCTTCCGTTGGAGAGCGCCCACTCGCCCATTGAGCGGCGGGGCATGGCAAAGGCGGAGAGCATACTCATGAAAACGCCGCCGTGGGCGATGACCGCCGCCTCGGTGATGCGGTTTTGAGTCATATTCATAAAGATGCGGTAGAGCGCCTGCGCCACTCTCACCGCGAACTGCTCGCCCGTTTCTACCGAGTTGGGGGGAGAATGACGGAGAGAATCGGAAATCCAATCTAAATAGGCGGGGTTGTTTTTGAGACTTTCGATATACTGACCCTCAAAATCGCCGAGAGACATTTCGACGAGATCCTCGACGATGGTTCGGGGAGTGTCGGGATAGAGAATATCGGCTGTCTGCTGACATCTTAGCAGGGGGGAGCAATAAACCTCCTGCACCTCGGGATAAAGATAGCGGGATTTCATCTGCTCGAGCTGTTCGCGTCCCTCGCGGCAGACGGGAAGATCAAGTCTGCCGACGTAGCGGCCTACCCGATTGCCCTCGGTCATGCCGTGTCTGATAAAATGAAGCTTGTAAGTAACCATTTTTACCTCCGCAAATTTGTTTATATTTACAGAATCTAACAATTTGTTTCAAAATTCTTTACAATTCTTTTTCGTTATAATATAATCAATATACTATCTGTAATGTTATGGGGGAATTTGTGATGAATTCTCAGTTTCCGCGAGTTATTTCGCTTTTGAGAAAAGAAAAAAAGCTGAGTCAAAAGCAGGTTGCCGCCGACCTCGGCATATCTCAGGCACTGCTTTCACACTACGAAAAGGGAATAAGAGAATGTGGACTGGACTTTGTTGTTAAAGCGGCGGATTACTATTCCGTTTCCTGCGATTATCTTTTGGGACGCTCTCCCGACAGAAGCGGCGCGCTGCTGAACGTTGAGGAACTGCCTGTTCCCGAGGACGCGGGAAAGGAGAGCGCCGTAGGCAGCATCGGGCTTATCGTAATGCTCAACAAAAAGCTGATTTCAAATTCCATTTATGTTCTGTTTGACCTGTTGGGAAAGACCAAAAACCGTGCGCTCATTTCGCAGGCATCTGCT
>CAZNJJ010000140.1:0-2058 GCA_964573335.1 uncultured Oscillospiraceae bacterium
ATTTAATGATTGAAATATTAAGATATGCTAAAGAAAAACAGGATAAAACAGGAGTAGAGTTTAAACCCAACATCATAACAAATGGAACTATATTTAATGAAAAAATAAAGGAATTTTTAGATGTTTGGATAAAGTTATTTGGCAAAAATTCAATAGATATACAGTTATCCATTGATGGTTCGCCTGAAATACAAAACGAGAATAGACCTTGTGCCAATAACAGTTTAAAATCTTCTGAATTAGTTGAAAGAACTGTTGAATGTTATAGAAATTATTTTTTTGAAAATGGAATAAGTTTAAAAAATTTATATATACATTCTTGCATATCTCATAAAAATATTGGGAAAATTTACGAAACATATCTTTACTTTTTAAATGTTTTGAAAATTAAAAAAATAAATTTTGCGTGGGTTATGGAGAGTGATTGGGAAGAAAATGACTTATCAATATTTTCTGAACAATTAAGAAAAATCAATACTGTTGCTTGCAAAATAGGAGAAAACCTAAAAGATTATCCGTTCAAACATTTTAATACCTGCAAGGGTTGTGGCTGTGGTAAAAGACTTATATCCGTAGATACAAACGGAGATATTTATCCTTGTCACAGATTTTTCTTTTATAAAAAAGAAAATACAAAGATAGGAAACATCTATAACGAAAATCCTATTTGTGCTGAAAAGAAACAAGTCTATGAAAATTTTAATGCAGAAAACTTAGGAAATTTTCCTTGTCAAGTATGTATAGCAGTAAACTATCAGTATTCAGGAGATATAAATAAACTTCCTAGTGATTGGAATACGAAATTTAATGAAATTATAAATTATTACTATGAAACTTATAATGAAGTAATTGAAAAAAAGACCATTATGAAGATGTTTAAAAAACAAAATGAACGAATAACAGCTTTAGAAGAAAAGGTAAGAATATTAGAAAGTGAAAAAGAAACCATTAGAGAGGAGGAGTAAATAAATGTCTATCTCAAATGGAAGTATATTAAAAGCTTCTGATATGAATGCTGTTGTAAATAATGTAAATAAAACATCAAAAAGATATGGAAATGCTGGCAATGCAACTCAGGTAACAGCTAATAGCAAAACTTCCGCTAGTCATTTTAACAGTCTTGTGAATTTATTGAATGCTTGTATATTGGATAATGTTAATAGACAAGGAGTATATTACACAGGAGGGACTTTAAATAAAGTAGTTCAAAATTCGCTTATGTCGGCTTTTACAGTAAATAATTTATTAGGCGTACAATCGAAAATATACAATGATTATAGCAATTGTGATACAGCGTGTAGTTGTAATGGAAACTGTTATTGTGATAGTGATTATGAAACGTGTTCAAGTGATGATTGCGGAGATAATACCTGTTCCTGTGACAGTGACTATGAAACGTGTTCAAGTGATGATTGTGGAGATAATAGCTGTTCTTGTGATAGTCATAGTTGTATTTGCGATAGCGAAACTGCTTGGAATGATGAAGGAGAACTTGTAGAATGTGGTGAATGTACAGTTGACTTTCCTGATTATTCAGATTGTGGCTGTGATGGAGATAGTTGTAGTTGTGATAGTGATTATGACACTTGTGAAGATTGTGGCTGTGATGGTGACTCTTGCAGTTGCGATGGTGATTATGACACTTGTGAAGATTGTGGTTGTAATGGTGATTAAAGAGAGGATGTGTAGAATATGATAATTAAAATTAATGAAGAAATGGAAATAGAAGTAGAAGTTGTAAGTGAAAAAATATTTTCATTAAGCGAAGAAAAATTTATGGGATTATCTTTTAGTATTGTAAATTCTTCTATTGAAATAACGGATATTTTTGATAAATTAAAAAATATCTCTAAATTAATTTTAACAAGAACTGATGAAGATGGAATACAGACAGAAGTTGATTTCAGTAAATATAAAGAGTTGTTTAAACTCGACAGAAAAATAACAGATACCCTCGACTCGTTGCAGGTTGTATTAAAAGGAAAATAATAATGGAATAAATATTATTTAAAGCAGGTTTAAAGATGGTTTAAGCCTGCTTTTTTAATTGTTAAATTT
>CAZNJJ010000141.1:0-1956 GCA_964573335.1 uncultured Oscillospiraceae bacterium
GCGCATCCTTGGTAAGGATGAGGTCCCCGGTTCGAATCCGGGTATCAGCTCCAGATAAAGAACCAGCTTTTGATACAAGGCTGGTTCTTTTCTTTTACCCCATGTAGGTCAGAAGGCCCTTGCAGTAAAGGACTTTTGCGGATGCTTTCATCAAATGGTATCAAGGCACAGTCGCATATTCCATCACGCAAACGGGCGCAGAAAGTCATTTGGCTCTCTGCGTCCTTCTTTTTCACCCCGCACAAGCGCAATACACAGGGTGTCGAAAGCAGCCCCCCTTTCAAGTAGTCTCAATTCGCCGGTTCAGGTGTATATGTATCGACAACAGTACCGGTCTTTGCACCTACCGTTACCAAGTAAGCTCTGACAGGTGTGTCAATCTCGTCGACAAAATATACAACAAATACTTCCTTGTCCAGAGAAGCACTTTCCATATTGGAATCATCGGCAATATACCAGACACTCACTTCAAAGGAACGCATATCATATCCAACTGCCCCCAGGCGTTCGCGAGCAACCCGAACCGCATCAGCTTCGGAAATACTGTTTTCGCTGGGTACTCTGTTTTCACCACCAAGCATGATTGCCTTTTCTTCCACAGACAAAGCCCATATGCTTTTTCCTTCTCTCTGACGACCATATTGGCTATATACCTTTCCAATCATCCGATCCTCCTCTTCAATGACCATCGTGGTATTGGCGCTGTGAGCAGCTTTCTCGGCCGGATGCTGGATGCCCACATCCGGATCAGAAATCACTTCACCGTTTTCATCTACAATCGCACTGTACACCTTCTCTACATAGGTGTTGCTTCCTTCGCGGTACTTCTTGAGCTGAACATCCCAGCGCTTGTAGTCCGGGCGTTCATCTGTCGTGTACAGGTTGGCGACAGGATGCAGGCGGCTCATGTATGCATCGTCAAAGCCATAGACTTCCTGAATGACAGCGCGTGCAATGCTTATGGCCTCTTCGGCTGACAGAACCTCCGTTGTCGGCACGATCAGCGTGTCCGTCGCCCCATCGTCACCATACATCGTCACAATGCCATTCCACCATACACGCTGTTCAGGCGTCCAGGTATCTTCATGCCCCATAATGGCATAGGTGATCTGCGTGGAGTGCACTTCCTTCACGTCTTCCAGACCAGTCAGCTTCAGCATCAGCCGATCAGCTGCCGCCGCCTTGTCCTGCTCGGTGGCCGTTTCATCAGACAGCATCTGCGTGTCTTCGGATTCCTCCAGATAGCCCATGGCAACAATATCCTTCGCCAGCCGAATCCGGCGCGTTGCGGGCCACTCCGCATAGTCACCCATTTCATGCTCGGTCTGCGTCATCTGCGGCACATAGTCCTGCCATAGCAGCGTTGCTGCAACTGCAACAATACCTGACAGCATGAGTACAGCCACGATCATCAACGCAATCGACATTTTTCTTTTCACGACAATTCCACCTTTCCCAACACGTTCCGCATTTGCTGCATTCAGCACCCGCTGCGCAAGGAATGGGTCAGGCTGTACGCCGGATGCGGCGCAATGCTGCTGCACAGCGGTGTGTACCCTGGCTCGAACCAGCTTATCGTCCATAAGCGCCCTCCTTTTCCAGCACTTTGCGCAGCTTGGCGCAGGCTTGCCTGAGTCTGCCAGATACGCTTGACACAGCAATACCCAGCGATTCGGCGATTTCTCTCATCGTCATATCCTGATAATAGTACAGCAGGATGACCTCTTTGTCTTTCGCAGGCAGCCCGACAATGGCCTGTGCCAGTTCTTGGGCATCGCAGTCCTCGATCGGCTGAACAGGGATGGGCAGCATGTCCTCCGGGGTCACGCGGCGATCCATGTGGCGAAACCACGCAGAACGTTTCATATCCCGGCAGGTGTTGATGGCGATCCGCATCAGCCAGGTCTTCTCACTGCACTCGCCACGGAATGCAGCCATGGATCGGTAAGCCTTCAG
>CAZNJJ010000142.1:0-1950 GCA_964573335.1 uncultured Oscillospiraceae bacterium
TATTTAAATATCATTTCATCATTTTTGTCATATATATAATGCTTAACATATTCTTCTTTCGAATCTTTTAATGGTTCATATCCTTCTAAATTATTAAAATCATATATATTGTCTTCATCTAAAATTCCAACTCTTCTCTTTTTTATTCTTGATCTAGCATCAGAGTCTTCTTTCCAAAATTCTCTATCTCTTCTTTTAAAATTTTCTAATACATCTATTTCAAATTCATATAAATGACTTGCTTGCATTTCAAATAAAGTCATTATAATATATCCTAATCTTGCAAATTTTATATTGTTCATTACTTGAATTCTTCTCCAGATTTTAGGTTCATAATCTTCTAATTCTAAATATAATTGATATAATGGTTGACTTGCCATAGTTATATTTCTCCTTTATTTAACACTTATATATTTTTGATTTCTATTTTTAGGTTGTTCTGGAATTGTCATTTTTAATCTTCCTCTATTTAATAATGGATTTAAATATTTATTTTTAAATTTATATATATCCTTATAATCAAAATATTGTGCAATTTCTTTTAAAGATTTCTCTATTTTACACAAATTTAATAATTGTTCTTCATCAACTGTTTTCTTACTGCCTTTCTTACTGCCTTTCTTACTGCCTTTCTTACTGCCTTTCTTTAGTTCTTCTGGATAAAGTTCTGGATATTCTCCATTGTATAATGTTACTACAAAATCTTCTCTTTCATTTATAAATATTGGTTTTGGTAAATTTGATTCTTTCATTTTATCTTGTATTGTAGAAATTCCAGTATGTCTATTTTCTATTACTCCACCCAAAGTTTCTAATAATCTTACTATAGTTTCATTCCTTACTTCCATTGCTTTTCTTGTTTCTAATAATTCCAAAGTATTTGAACCATATAAATTACCTACATTTCTAAATTCTATTCTATCTTTGTATATTGTAAGCATACTATAAACACCAGTTTTTAGTTGACTATAATCTCTATGAATTATCATGTTTAAAGTAGCCTCACGAAGTGCATCAATTGGATACTGTGTTATATCAGTTCTTAAACCTGTTTTATCACTAATAATAACTTTTACTTTCATATTTCTACTTAAGAAACTCATTGTTTCTTCATAAATTTCCCTTATATTGCCTTCAATTCTTTTATTATCATCAAATCTTTGTCCAAATTCTCCTAAATTTGCAACCTCAAATCCAGGAATAACAATTGCAGCTACAAACCATTGTGGAAAGAATTTCTGTGGATAAATTCCAAATACCATAATCCCTGCTACAGTTGGAAAAAGTTTGTCTTCAACTTGTGTTAAAACTCCATACTGTAGTAAAATTTCTTCATCACTAAATTCTGCAAATTTTGGTTTATTTAATTTTGCATTTGATATAAACTTGCTTAAAAGTTTTTCGTCTAAATCTTTTATAGTAGCTCTCACAACTGGTTTTAAATCATCTTTAACATTTTCCCTATATGATATACATTTATATATTTCATATTCAGTCATATGGTCATCTCTATCTATAACTCTAATATATGATCCATTATGCAATCCTTTAGGCTTATAATAACATGGCTTATTTCTTTGCATTATCATATCTATTCTAACAGCAACTATTTTTTTATTATCTATATCAACAACACTTATTTCTGGTCTTATAATTGGCTCAAATTCTGTGCTACATAAATTAGTAATATTTTTTTGTAAATCATTTACATCATATACTCCTACTGGTGTAAAAATTGATTTATTCTTTATCTTTTTTTCTTCAACACCAAAAAGTATAGTTCCTCCAATTGTATTTGCAAATGATGATACTGTATCATAATATTTTTCTGGCTTTCCTGCATTTGCAGTTTTTGCCTCAATACTAATTGTTTCACTTTCCTTTTCATTTAATTCTTGAATCATTCCCAAAACATCTTCTTTATTCATTCTAGAAATCTCATCTACAATT
>CAZNJJ010000143.1:0-1928 GCA_964573335.1 uncultured Oscillospiraceae bacterium
TGGATGACTGGAAGGCCAAGCAGCCGCCCGAGCTGGGCAAGCCCGAAAAGAAAACGGATCTGGAAAAGTGACCTTGGGACTTTTTGTCCCGAGGTCTTTCGTTTATGAATGGAGGTTTTTACAATGAAACGACCCCTCGCGTATGTTACCGCCGCGTGGTGCGGCAGCGACCACGAAAACGCAAAGCTGGCGGCGCAGTATTGCCGCACGGTATATGAGGCAGGCTTTTCGCCTATCTGCCCGACGCTCTATCAGCCCCTTTTCCTCAATGACGCCGTTCCCGAGGAACATAAGAGCGGCATCGACATGGGCCGTGACCTGCTCCGCCGTTCTCATGTGCTGGTAGTGTGCGGTCATACTGTCACCGAGGCCATGAAGAATGACATCGCCGTTGCCCAGCGACTGGGGATCACCGCCACCACCCTTGAGGGCATTTTGACCGTCAAGGGACAGGGGCGCAGATGAGATGACGGCGCTCCGGCTAGGGAGCCTGTTTGACGGGATCGGCGTGTTCCCGCTGGCGGCGGTGCGCTGTGGTATTGAGCCGGTCTGGGCAAGCGAGATCGAAAAAGCGCCTACTTCGACTTTGAAGCCTACGGGCGGGATGTACGGATCAACGAGGGCGGGCACTTTGCCCCCACGGGCTATCTGACCCGCAGCGGCGGCTTCAAGGAGGTGTACCACGGCACCGAGGACATTCCTGCCGAGCATCGCATTTTTGCCTATCCAAAGCTGAATATCCGGGAGCAGATGGCGGCCTACAAGGAGGTCATAGACCGTTCTTCCTTAGAGGGCGAACGCCTGCATCCGAGAAAGGAGCATGATGAACGCTGACCTTGGGACAAGTTGTCCCAAGGTCATATCCCTATCAGAAAGGAGGCGATGACGGCTGGTAGGCAGATGCGTTCAAAGGTGGCGTTGAATGCCCATTTAATGACGGAGTCATCGGTAAGGGCGGCAACCACATCCGCAGGGATGGTTTCGCCACAGGCAAGGTCAACGATCTGAACCGGAGAGCCATCAATACTGTAAGAGAACAGCAGAATTTCA
Organism: uncultured Oscillospiraceae bacterium; assembly: GCA_964573335.1. GTDB lineage: Bacteria > Bacillota > Clostridia > Oscillospirales > Ruminococcaceae > Yanshouia. Next base: position 1,051 of record CAZNJJ010000143.1, read on the forward strand.
AATACGGGAGACTCCACATAGCGGTACACTCCGCATTTGGCAAGGTTCTGATCGCTGTAGGTTTCAATATCGATTGAAAGTGTTTTCATAAATAACCGCTCCTTTTCAAAGCCCAAATGGGGTGGCAGATTGCTCCGCCACCCCTGGGTGAGAGTTACTTAAGGGCGTCCATACGCTTTGCGTGATACTCAGCATCACGAGCATCCCGTTCTCTTTCACGCTTCTCGCGCTTGTGGTCATAGACGATGGACTGGATGGTGGCAATCAAACCTGCAATGCTGATAAGCAGCCAAGCTACCAGGAGAATTGCCAGAAGGACGAACTCAATCATTTCCATAAGGCAGTACCTCCTTCTTAGGACAGGAAGTCGTCGTCCGCATCGGTGGCGAAGTCGGACTCAGCACTTGCCTTACCGCCGAGAGGCTCTCCGGCACGGATCAGCTGCAGGTTGTTCAGACCGCAAGCGATACCCTTGTTGCCGTTGGAGTTGAAAGCGTACAGGTTGATGCTGGCACGGCCGTAAACACCGGAATATACCTCGGAGCGGGTCAGCACGGGGTTGCGGTCAGCATTCACGATGCCGGGTGCAGTGGGAGAGTTTGCATTGATGAAGTACGCATTGGCATAAGCGGGGTCGTCGGGTCTCTCAATGTCGCCATCACGCAGAGGGGTCTTGATGGCAGCGAGAGGAGGTACGGTGCGACCGTTGCCCTTCAGCTTGGCCTGGCCTTCCTGGTAAGCAGCCTCGATAGCCGCTTTGATCTTGGCGACCGTCTTGGTGTCGGACTTGGGGATGATGAGGCTGACGCTGTACTTGGGCGTGCCGCCGTTGATGGACTTGGGCTCCCAGACATTGGCGTAAGACCAACGGGTGTCGG
>CAZNJJ010000144.1:0-1880 GCA_964573335.1 uncultured Oscillospiraceae bacterium
GCCGTCCGCTGTGCGGCTGGGCGCTGCGCCTGCGGTGGTCTGTTCGGTCTTATCCACCTTATCGTCCTTGACTGGCGCGGTGGGTTTCTTCGTATCCTCGTCCTTGGTAGACGTGGACGGTGCAGCGGCAGGCTTTTCGGCCGTGACCGGATTATCGTCCTTGACAGGCTCGGCGGGCTTCTTCACTTCCTCCACCTTGGGGGAAGTGGACGGCGCAGCGGCAGGCTTTTCGGTCTTTGCCGCCTTATCGTCCTTGACAGGCTCGGTGGTTTTCTTCACTTCCTCCACCTTGGGGGGAGTGGGCGGCGTTGCGGCAGGCTTTTCGGTCTTTGCCGCCTTATCGCCCTTGGCAGGCTCGGCGGGTTTCTTCGTATTCTCCACCTTGGGGGAAGTAGGCGGTGTAGTAGCAGGCTTTTCGGCCTTGGCCGCCTTATCGTCCTTGGCGGGTTCGGTGGGTTTCGTCACTTCCTCGGCCTTGGTGGAAGTGGGCGGCGCGGCGGCGGACTTTTCGGCCTTGACTGGCTTATCGTCCTTGGCAGGCTCGGCGGGCTTCTTCACTTCCTCCACCTTGGGGGAAGTGGGCGGCGCAGCGGCAGACTTTGCTGTGGGAACGCTGAGATGCGGCATTTTGCCGTCTTTGGGCAGCTCGCCCGGTTTCAACACAGAAACGGGAGAGGGCGGCGCACCCGCAGGCGGTGTGCGAAATGCGCCAATCAGGGGATTTTTCTTTTCGCTCGACATTGTTTTGACCTCCATTTTGATAGATTATGTCGAAAAATGTGGCTCAATTTGAGCCGCATTTCCAACCGATGTTATGGGCCGAAGTCATGCTGTACTTCTGCCTGGTAGTGATTGCTGATCGTCAACGGTGCGTTGAACAGCGTAGTCAGCAGGTAGGCCCGGATGTTGCGCACCTTGGTGGTATTGCGGCGTAGACTGTCAAACACATACACCATCAGCGTATAATCCAAACGATAAAACCGCGCCCGTACCTGTTCTATCGGAATCTTTTCGCCGCCGATCCGCACAGTTGACTGACCGGAGCAAAGAACATCCGCCATCAGTTCCACCACCTCGTCCACATCCTCCGGGTTGTACTGGCGGCAGAGAAGCGGGTATTCGATATTTTCTTTCAGTTCTCTCACATACTCGCATCGATCCATCCATCGCTGCGGCGCGGGGGAAGGTGATGGATAGATAGATGGATCAGTATAGCTTAAATCAGTCTGATTAGATTCAATATAACTTGCGTCTGATTTTCGGAAGTCTTGATTTCCGTTTTTCCGAAGTGCAGACTTCTGTTTTTCGGAAGTCTTGACTTCGGATTTTCCGACTTCTTGACTTCCGAAAATCGGAAGTCTTGGATTCTCCTGCGGTGCGGGGGAAGGTTGGGGGACTTCACGGGTGCTGAATTTCTTGACATAGATTTTTGTGGGCCGGCCCTGTCCCTGTCTGACACGCTCGATCAAGCCGCAGCCTTTTGCATCCAGTTCAGACAGCAGCTTCACGGCCTTTTCATGGCCGCAGTTCAGGTCTGCCTGTATCTCATCCAGCGTGTAATAGATATAGACACGGCCTGACTCGTCAAACCAGCCATTCCGCGCCGACAGGCTCATGCGGTCTAGGAGGCCATATAGCAGTTTTGCGTCCGTAGAGATTTTTTTGAAACGCTCCCCAGTGATCAGCTGGCGGGGGATGCGGTAAAAGGAAAACTGGTTACTTTCGTCACCATAGTAATAATCGTAAAGTACATTCTCCGCCATCTGCGTGTTCCTCCTTGCTCTCGGAAAAGGGCGCAAAAAAAGACCACCATCTTTTTAGATGGTGGTCTTTCCCACATAATTTCTCATGTGTTCCCCGATTTTCCTTTGGTGTCTGTC
>CAZNJJ010000145.1:0-1861 GCA_964573335.1 uncultured Oscillospiraceae bacterium
GGGAGCATCAGCGGCGGGAGCAGAGATAACAACCTTCTTTGCGCCGCCCTCGAGGTGAGCCTTAGCCTTCTCGGTGGTGGTGAATACGCCGGTGGACTCTACTACATACTCGGCGCCGCACTTGCTCCAGGGAATCTCAGCGGGGTTGGAGCAGGCAAAAACGTCGATAGCCTTGCCGTTTACTACCAGCTTGCCGTCCTTTACCTCAACGGTGCCGTTGAAGTGACCGTGCATAGAATCGTACTTGATCATGTAAACCATGTAGTCAAGATCGATAAAGGGATCGTTGATGCCGCAGATAACATACTTGTCGGGCTGGCTTACAGCAGCGCGGAAAACCAGACGACCGATACGGCCAAAGCCGTTGATACCAACATTTACAGCCATGTTTGTAACTTCCTTTCAAATTGCCTGTTTTGGATTTTTGCACATTGTTTATTTTATATCACATTTTTTCGGGAATAACAATAGCAACACGGCATTTTGGTTGAATTATCACAAAAACGTTATTTCATTTCGGAAATGATTTTCACGTCATGACGGATAGTAAAAGCCAAACGGCGGCTCCTTGTCAGAAATTGTCGAAAAAAGTTGTTAAAGCGCCGAATCTGTGCTAACATGAAGCTGAAGAAAGGCGGTGGAGTAAATGTGCCTGCAAAGCGAAAACATCTGTGAGATTTTCAAATCAACGCCTGTTCCCGTTTTTATGACAGACAGCGAATTTTCCGTGATTTGGGCTAATTCCTGCGCTCTGAAACAGTATCCGCAGCTCTCAAGTGAAAACGGTTTGTTTCAGCTTTTCTCCTCAAAACAGATGGCAGAGTTTAAAGCGGATAAGGTCGGATTTTCGGTTCCGCTGGGCGCTATGCCCAATTTCGCCGCGACATTTTCACCGTTGAGCGACGGCTATCTCGTGATGATAGGTTACAGCAGCGCCGAAAATTCCCCCGCCATGCTCCCGCAGAGTATAAATTTTATGAACGGGCTGATTTCGGGTCAGCTCAGGGTGCCGGTTTCAAACCTGTTCGGAATAGTATCCTCGATAGCAAGAACCGCCGATAACATCGGAGATGTTCATCTGGAAGAACTGGCTAAAAGCGCCAACAGCGAGTGCTATCATCTGCTGCGGTTTGCGGTGGATATGAGCGCCTATATGAAATATATCGGGGGAATCGGAATAGAAAAACATTCGGTGATAGACCTCGGAGCTATGCTGCGCGAGCTTTGCGAGGCTGTGAAGATGATAATTCCGGTGAGAATCAACGTATCCATCTGCGACAGAGCAGTGCTGGTGAAAGCGGACGAGCGGTCGCTTTCCCATGCGTTTTTGCACATCGTTTCAAATTCCTGCCGATATAACCGCGAGAAAAACGAAATATCGCTTTCTCTCTCGGTGAAGGGGGAAATGACGGTGATAACGGTAAAGGACAGAGGGCGTGGTATTCCCGCCGAAATAATCCCCAAAATATGCGAGCCGTTTTTCAGCTACGACCCCGATAATATGCCCTTTTCCGGCGGTGGACTGGGGCTTGCCATAGTCAGGGATATAATTTCCCGCCATGGCGGAACCATCGCCGTAACCTCTGTTGAGGGGGAGGGAACCACCGTTGCGATAAGTCTGCCGCTCTGCCGTGAAACAAAACTGGATTTTAAGGAGACTGCTTCGGCAAGGGATATGATTTTCGACCACAAGTCGCTGCCGTATATCATACTTTCCGATTGCTGTGAGTGTCCCGAGCCGTGAATTTACAAAAAACAGCTTCGCCGAGATTGCGGAGCTGTTTTTGTTTTGAGAGCGACCGCCATGCTTTTCTCGTCCGCCTTGCGGACAACCGAAAAGCATGGCAAATTATATCATATT
>CAZNJJ010000146.1:0-1791 GCA_964573335.1 uncultured Oscillospiraceae bacterium
CAGATAAACGAGTTCGCCGAAAAGGGCTCGTTCGGCATCGCCTGTGCGTTTGCCACTATCCTTATTGTTATCACATACGGCGCGGTGCTGTTGATGAATCTTTTCATCAAATTCTTCGGCACCAGCAGAAAGGTCAAGGAGGTTGATTGACATGGCAAAAGAGAAGAAGGGCGTTCGCCTTGAGCATATCTCCAAAATATACAACGACCCTAAAACCGGCAAGGAGTTTTACGCGGTCAAGGATACCAATTTGAATATCGAGCCCGGCAGCTTTGTCACGCTGCTGGGTCCCTCCGGCTGCGGCAAGACCACCACTCTGCGAATGATAGCCGGATTTGAAAGCCCCGACGAGGGCGAAATCTACCTCGGCGATGAGCCGATAAACGAGCTGACCCCCAACAAGCGCGATACGGCGATGGTGTTCCAGAGCTATGCGTTGCTGCCTCATTATAACGTTTTCGATAACGTTGCCTACGGCTTGAAGCTGAGAAAGGTTCCGAAAGACGAGATATATGAGCGTGTAATGAAGATACTCGAGCTTGTTGAGATGGGCGGAATGGAATCCCGCATGACCAACCAGCTCTCCGGCGGACAGCAGCAGCGTGTCGCTTTGGCGAGAGCGCTGGTTATCGAGCCGTCGGTTCTGCTGTTTGACGAGCCGCTTTCCAACCTCGATGCCAAACTGCGTGTCACCATGAGAACAGAGATACGCCGTATTCAGCAGAGAGTTGGCATCACCGCCATCTATGTAACGCATGACCAGTCGGAGGCGATGAGCCTTTCCGACCAGATAATCGTTATGAACAAGGGTGTTGTGGCGCAGATAGGTTCTCCTCAGGAGATATACTATCACCCTGTTGACGAGTTTGTTGCCGATTTTATAGGCGAGGCAAACTTCCTCAAGGGAACTGTCATTTCCGCCGACGAGAACAGCGCAGAGGTGGATATTTACGGAACAAAGCTCTCCTTTAACGATGTTAAGGACGCTAAGGTGGGCAAGAGCTGCACTATGGTGCTTCGTCCCGAGGCGGCTTGCGTTGCCGATAAGGGCGTTCTGCCCTGCAAGGTGGTGCTTTCCTGCTTTATGGGTTCCTATCAGAACTACCATGTTGAGGTTGGCAGCACCATCGTTAAGATAACCGACTTTAACCCCAAGCACAAAAAGGTGTATGAGGTCGGAGACGATGCCTGGCTGGACTTTGACACCGCCGACGCACACGTTCTTTAAAAACAGCCTATCGTATTTAAAACGGCTTGATGCTTTGTCGTCAAGCCGTTTCGCTTTTTATGAAAGGGGAGGGGCAGGCGTAAAAACGATTGTTCGACAATAAAAAGGAGCAAAACAGCCGAAAAAGTATCCGAAAATTTGTTGACAATCCAAATCAGCCGTAATATAATCTTAAAAAAGGCATTGACGGGAAGAGTACGCTTCGGTGAATGGCAAAGAGAGCCGCGGGTTGGTGTGACGCGGTGCAAACGCCGATTCGGAAAATGGCCCCTGAGCCGCGCGGTTGAACACGCTTTGCCGTTTTAGACTGCGATGGGTGCGCCCATTAAAGCGCGGGAGTGTCAACAGCGCACTTCTCAAGGCTGCCGCCGCGAGGCGTCGGTGAATTAAGGTGGTAACACGGAAGTGGTTAGCTTTCGTCCTTAAAAGCAATTTTAAGGCGAGGGCTATTTTTATTGCCTTCGTCAAACCAAAGAAACGGAGGTTTTCTCAATGGAAAACAAGGTAAAAGCAAACGGCTGGGCATTATTGCCGGTGGGAGTGTTTCTGGTTCTTTATCTGGG
>CAZNJJ010000147.1:0-1659 GCA_964573335.1 uncultured Oscillospiraceae bacterium
GTTCGCCCAATATGGATACGCTGATCGCGCTCGGCTCGTCCGCCGCGTTTTTGTACAGCACCTATGTGCTGTTTACCATGACGGCGGGAAATGCCGCGCATGGGCTGCATGAGCTGTATTATGAATCCGCTGCCATGATTCCCGCGCTGATCACGCTCGGCAAGCTGCTTGAAGCGCGTTCGAAGGGAAAAACGACCGATGCCTTGCGCGGCTTGATGGAGCTTGCGCCGAAAACGGCGACGCTCTGGGAAAACGGGAAGGAACGCCGTGTGCCGATTGCGCAGGTGAAGCGGGGCGATATTTTTGTCGTCCGTCCGGGCGAGAGCATTCCCGTGGAGTGCCGTCAACGAATCCGCGTTAACGGGCGAAAGCATCCCTGTGGATAAAACATCGGGCGATGCGGTTTCCGCCGCAACGGTCAATCGGTCGGGCTATCTGCGCTGCGAGGCCGTCCGCGTGGGGGAGGATACCACCCTGTCGCAAATAATCCGCATGGTCAGTGACGCGGCGGCAACCAAAGCGCCGATTGCAAAGCTGGCCGACCGTGTGGCGGGTGTCTTTGTGCCGACGGTCATGGGCATTGCCGCAGTTACGGCGGTGATTTGGCTTTTGGTCGGGCAGACGGTGGGCTTTGCACTGGCGCGCGCGATTTCCGTGCTGGTCATAAGCTGCCCGTGCGCGCGGGGATTGGCAACGCCGGTGGACATTATGGTGGGCAACGGTGTCGGCGCGCGGAACGGTGTGCTCTTTAAAACCGCCGCTTCGCTGGAGCACGCGGGGCGGACGCAGATTGTCGCGCTGGATAAAACCGGCACGGTCACGGCCGGTCAGCCGCAGGTGACGCAGGTCATTCCCGCTGAGGGTGTTTCGGAGCAGACGCTTTTGACGGCGGCGCTTGCCTTGGAGAGCCGCAGCGAGCATCCGCTGGCCAAGGCCGTGGTGGAATACACCGCCGCGCGCGGACTGCAAGCGCCGGAGGTCACCGATTTTTCGGCCGTCGTGGGCAACGGCCTTCGCGCAAAATTCGGCGGGAAAACGCTTCTCGGCGGCAGCCTCGGCTGGATTTCCGCGCATACGCCGCTGCCGGAAGCCCTTCGCGCTCAGGCGGAGGCACTCTCCGAGGACGGAAAAACGCCGCTGCTCTTTTGTGTGGAAGATCGGCTGCTCGGTGTGATCGCCGTGGCCGATACCGTGAAGCCCGACAGCCGTGAGGCGGTGCAGACCATGAAGGACATGGGACTGCGCGTTGTGATGCTCACAGGCGACAACGAAAAAACCGCCCGTGCGATTGCGGCGGAGGCGGGCATTGACGAGGTGATCGCCGGTGTTCTGCCCGACGGTAAGGCGGCGGCCATCCGCGAGCTGAAGCAGCGCGGTAAGGTCGCAATGGTCGGAGACGGCATCAATGACGCGCCCGCACTGACGGCGGCGGATGTCGGCATTGCCATCGGCGCGGGGACGGATATTGCCATCGATGCCGCCGATGTGGTTCTGATGCACAGCACACTGCGCGATGTTCCGGCGGCGCTTCGCTTGAGCCGCGCGACCCTGAAAAATATCCGCGAAAACCTATTTTGGGCATTTTTCTATAATGCGCTGGGAATCCCGCTGGCGGCCGGCGCGTGGATTTCCCTGCTGGGCTGGGAGCTGAATCCGATG
>CAZNJJ010000148.1:0-1609 GCA_964573335.1 uncultured Oscillospiraceae bacterium
ATCAATCTGTGCTTTGAGATAAAATTCATCCTCAAACAATGCGTAGTGCACACAGGCTCGGATCAGAATAAAGATCATCGGTGTCAATTTCTGATATGGTATTCCAAGTTTACCTTCCAAAAATTTTGCATACTCGGTATAGCGTTTATCCACACCAGCAAAAAATTTCTGACCATACTCACGATATTTAGGATGTGTATAGATCTGATACATCAAGCGATACTTCTTACCATGCGTTTGGGCTGTCCAGTATGGAACTTCATCTATAAATTCCCACAAATCCGAAACATTCGTCGGGGCTTTTGCCATAAAATCATCTTCCACTTTACTCATGCAATATTCTGTGGACTGAATGATCAGATCATCTATATTTTTAAAATATACATATAAATTCGCAGACGTACATCCACAATACTTTCCCAGCAACTTAATTCCCGTTCCGTTGAATCCATGTTCCGCGTAGCATTCATAGCACTGTTCCATAATCTCCTGCTTTCGCTGCAAGATATCCTCCGGTGTAACCGGCCTTTTTTTCACTTTATCACTTCCTTTTCAGATAATTATCTTTCAATAACTGTACTATATCATACCCACACGACAATCACAATATATTTTTATTTTTTTCTTTCACATTGTGATGTGGTATCGTATAATAATAAGAAGTATTTATTCACCTTATAGTGGGATTTTTCTATAAACATTCCACTATATGTGGATAACTGTTCTAAGATACACACAGAAAGGAATTTATCATGCAAACACAACAGAAAACTTCACTAAAAAATCCTTTACTCCTGCTTTTGACCGCCGCCATTTGGGGAGTTGCTTTCGTCGCTCAGAGCGTCAGTATGGATTATATTGGCGGTTTTACTTTCAATGCATCTCGTTTCATCATCGGTGCGATCATTTTGATTCCTGTCATCCTCTTTTTTGGTAAAACATCATCAAAAACTATCGCAGTTTCTAATACATCATCGAAAAGCAACAGAGATCTTATCATCGGAGGGATCGCATGTGGAATCTGTCTTTGTCTGGCAAGCAATTTCCAACAATTTGGGATCAAATACACCACAGTAGGCAAAGCTGGATTTATCACCGCCTGTTACATTGTTATTGTGCCTATCCTCGGACTGTTTCTTGGAAAAAAATGCAGCCGTTACATCTGGATCGCAGTGGCAATGTCCCTGGTCGGTCTCTATCTGCTGTGCATCACAGATGGTTTTTCCATTGGAAAAGGCGATATCCTGGTTTTGATCTGCGCCTTTTTGTTCTCCATCCATATATTAGTCGTTGACTATTTTTCACCTAAGACTGACGGTATCAAATTGTCATGCATCCAGTTTTTAACCTGTGGGATCCTATCTGCAATCCCAGCACTGCTCTTTGAGCAGCCGGATTTAAGTGCCATTCTTTCCGCGTGGCAGCCGATTCTCTATGCAGGTGTGATGTCCTCCGGTATCGGATATACCTTGCAGGTGATCGGACAGAAAGATATGAATCCAACCGTCGCTTCACTGATCATGAGCCTGGAATCCTGCATCTCTGTGATCGCCGGATGGATCATTCTCGGACAGCAACTAAGTTCAAAAGAAATTTGGGGATGTGTTAT
>CAZNJJ010000149.1:0-1607 GCA_964573335.1 uncultured Oscillospiraceae bacterium
TGGTCGTGGGTAACGTAAACAAAGGTAGAACCTGTTTCAACGTGCAGACGCTGAAGCTCGTATCTCATTTCAAGGCGGAGCTTGGCATCAAGGTTGGAGAGCGGTTCGTCCATGAACAGCACGGTAGGCTCGGGGGCAAGGGTTCTCGCTATCGCAACACGCTGCTGCTGACCGCCCGAAAGCTCTGCGGGGTATCTGTCCATAAACATTCCTATCTTAACTATGCGGGAAACACGGCGAACCGAGAGGTCGATTTCCTCCTTGGTGAGCTTTCTCACCTCGGTTACTACCTTTCCGCCCGAGGTCGCCTCAAAATTCTCGTTGAGGTTCTGCGCCTTTTTAGCGGATTCCACCTTGCTCTTGAGACCGGCTATCTCACCGGACATATCCTTGCCCTGCTCGAGATGATAGTCAAACAGCTTTTTCGCAGTGAACATCGAAACGGTGAAAGCGTCGATGAGCTTTATGTAGGCTTTCTTTTCATCGAGCTTTCCCTTTTTGTCGCGGCACTCCTCAATGATTTTCACCACTTCGGCGGGATTTGCGAGAATCTCCGCGATTCTCGCCGCGTTTTTCGCCTCAAAATCTATCTTGGGCAGTTCCTCTTTGATGTTGGAAAGACCAAACGCAATGTTGTCATAAACGGTCATGTTGGGCCAGAGAGCGTAGTTTTGGAAAAGAAATCCAACCTTGCGCTTGTTGGCGGGAATATTTATCCCCAATTCGCTGTCGAAAACCACCTTGTCACCGATGGTGATACGACCGCTGGTGGGAGTTTCAAGACCGGCTATCATTCTCAGAGTGGTGGTCTTGCCGCAGCCGGAGGGTCCGAGCAGAGTGACAAAGGCGTTGTTCTCTATCGTCAAATCAAGGTCGTCAACCGCGTAGAATTTGTTCCAACGCTTTGTGATGTGTTCCAATTTTATCTCAGGCATAAAATTAACCTCCTATTCCCTCGTCAAGACTTGCACCCGTCACCTTGTTGACAAGCGTGTTGCAGACGAGGATGGTGATTATCAGGATAAGGTTGATACCGCTGGAGAAGGCGTAAAGTCCCATTTCGTCGAAATAGTCCAGCGTGGTGGAAAGGATAAATCCCTGAACGCACAGCAGCATAAAGAGCGAAAGCTCTCTCAGACAGGTCATAAAGGGGAGCAGGTATCCGCTGATGATAGAGGTTTTCTGGATAGGAATAATTATCCTCAACATTCTCTTTATCCACGGAATATCCTGTATTATCGCCGCCTCCTCTATCTCGCCCGAAAGCATCGAGTTGAGAGAGTTTCTGCTGGCAAAGGGGATATACTTTATCGTTCCCACGATAATGAGTATCGAATAGCTGTTAAAGAGGTTGATATACTGGTTGGAGAAAAGGATAAAGAATGCCGCGCCCACAGCGATAGAGGGCATCAGATAGGGCAAAAATGCCACACTGTTTACATAGTTTGCCCACTTGCTTCTTCTGTTTTTGGAAACGGCATAGCCTATCATCGTTCCGATAGTGCCGGCGATGAGCGCGCAGCAAACGCTTACCCACATCGTTCCGCCAAAGGCGCGCCAAATGGTCTTGTTGTAGAGAATACCCATCTGACCGTACATACCGTTTT
>CAZNJJ010000150.1:0-1593 GCA_964573335.1 uncultured Oscillospiraceae bacterium
TCCTCCAGCTTTTCGCTGCCGCCGTAGGTGACCCAGGCGCACTCGGGAGCGAAGCCCTCCACGTGATCCTTCTCCTTTTGCAGCAGGCTCTCGGGGATGAGCATGGGCATATAGACGTTCTCCGCGCCGGTCTTCTTGAACTCGGCATCCATGATGTGCTGGATATTCTCCCAGATGGCGTAGCCATAGGGGCGGTAGATGAACATACCCTTGATGGAGGAGTAGTCGATCAGCTCCGCCTTGCGGCACACGTCGGTGAACCACTGGGCAAAGTCCACCTCCATATCGGTGATCTGCTCCACTTTCTTCTCTTTTGCCATAGTATTCTCTCTTCCTTTCGGAATAATGATTTCGGTTTGTGCGGTTTTTACATGATTAAGATTAAATTATAGTATACCATCTCCCTTTTGTCAAGGGACGCATAGGATGGAGCATCCCCAAAAAGGAGGCGCTGCCTATGGATGAATTTCTGATCTGCCTCGACCCTGCCACGGCGCGGTTTTACGACCGGGTCGCCCGCACGGCGCACCGCACCACCGAGCAGGTTCTGGCGGACACTCTGTTCAAGCTGGCCGGAGAGCTGTCGCTGGAGGCGATGAGAAGGAAAGAAGAATGATGAATGATTCGTCCCCCCCTTTTTCAGGGGGGTGGCTGGCGAAAGCCAGCCGGGGGGCACATATCCCATTGCTGGAATCCTTCCTCGGGATTTGTGCATTCTGGACAAATGTCCTGCGATTTTTTCTTGACACAGACCAAGGAAACGGTTAAAATATACGCTGAGAGTAATCTGGCCAAAATAGAAACAGGGGAATCTATCGTGGCCTTTGTCTTTCAACGCATTCCCAAATTCAAGACAAGGAGGTGGGTTCGCAGCTTATGAATACAGGACTTGCAATCGCCCTGATCGCAGCGGGCGTTGTGGTGAGTGGTATTGTATTCTTCCTGGTCGGTATGACCTACCGCAAGAACGTGGCCGAGAAGGAAATCGGCTCCGCGGAGGAGGAGGCCAAGCGCATCCTCAACGAGGCCATCAAGAGCGCCGAGAGCAAAAAGCGTGAAATGCTGCTGGAGGCCAAGGAAGAAATTCATAAATCGCGTACCGAAAATGACAGAGAGCTGAAGGAGCGCCGCTCCGACCTGCAAAAGCAGGAGCGCCGTTTCCAGCAGAAGGAGGAGGCCTTCGACAAGAAGGTCGATGCCTTTGAAAAGAAGGAAGAAGAGCTGAGCAAGCGTCAGGCTCACATCGCCGCCACCCAGGAAGAGGTGGAGACCATCAAGCGCTCCCAGCTGGAGATGCTGGAGAAGATCTCCGGCCTGACCCAGGAGGATGCCAAGAGCTACCTGCTGAAAAACATCGAATCCGAGGTTCGCCACGAAAGCGCCATGAAGATCAAGGAGATCGAGCAGCAGCTGAAGGATCAGTCCGAGACCCTGGCACGGGAGATCATCTCCACCGCCATCCAGCGCTGCGCCGCCGACCATGCCGCCGAGGTCACCGTGTCCGTGGTTCCCCTGCCCAACGATGAGATGAAGGGCCGGATCATTGGCCGTGAGGGCCGGAACATCCGGGCTCTGGAGACCAAGACCGGTGTT
>CAZNJJ010000151.1:0-1171 GCA_964573335.1 uncultured Oscillospiraceae bacterium
TTCAGCACCGAAGTATGTTATAAAGCAATGCGAAAATTTTATTAATATTTGTAATAACATTTTGTTTTACAACTTCCATTTTTTTACTATATTTATATTTAGATTATAATAAAAATAAAGATGCCAAATTAGTTTATGCTTATGGAATAAATCAAAATATAGATTATTCAGTAAATTTATATGATAATAGTTTTATAAATGATAAAAATATTAAAGCTAATGAAATGTATATATCTGAATTAATAAAAGATATAAATGTTAGTTATAATTTTGATTATTCAGCTACTAGTGATGCTAAATTAAATTTCAAATATAAAATAATTGGAACTTTAAATGGTACTTATCAAGGTACAAGTTCTAATAATGAACAAGGAAATGTTTGGTCTAAAGAATATGTGTTATTAGATGAAATAAATAAAGAAATAGATTCTAAAAACTTTTATATTAATCAAAATATTATTTTAGATTTTCCTAAATATAAACAAGAAGTAGAAGCATTTAAAAAAGAATTTGGAATGTCTGTTTCAACAAAAATTGACATTAAACTTATTGTTAATATCACTGGCAAAATAGAAGAAAATGATTTTGACAAAGAAAGTATAATTGAATTATCATTTCCACTTGGTGTTCAAGCATTTTCAATTGAAACTAATTATGATGAATTTATTAATGATAAAATAGAAACAAAAACAGATGTAAAATTATTTTTCTTTGCTAATATTCCAACAATAATATCATTATTTGTGATATCAATTTGTTTATCAATTATATTTTTTAAAGATATTTTTAAACTTAAAGAAAAAAATGAGTATACAAAAAAATTAGAAAAAATATTAAAATCATATGATGATGTTATAGTTGAGATATCAACACCAGTTAATATTGATGATTATGAAATAATTGAGGTTAAAGGAATTGAAGAAATGGTTGACTTAGAAGAAGAACTAAGAATTCCTATTAATTTTTATGAACATATACCTAATTATTATGGTGAATTTACATTAATTCATAATAATGTCGTATATCGATATATAATTGAAGAAAAAAAAGAAGACATTTAAGTCTTTTTTTGGTATAATTATTATAGGTGATAGAGAATGAAAAAAAGAGTAATAAGTGCGATAGTTGCGTTATCAATACGAACACGCAACATATAGTCTTTCGTCACTTC
>CAZNJJ010000151.1:1181-1579 GCA_964573335.1 uncultured Oscillospiraceae bacterium
AATATTCATACCAATTTTTATTTATGGAGGTTTTATTTATACAGTCGCAATGTATATACTTTCAATTTTAGGATTAAGAGAATTTTTAAAAGCTAAAAATTCTAAAAAATCAATGCCAGTTTTTATAGAATTTATTTCTTATATTATATTTACTTTAATTGTTTTATCGAATATTAATAATAGTGAAATGATATATTCTGTAGATTTTAGAGTTTTATCTGGATTATTTTTGGTATATTTTATTCCAACTGTATTTTATCATGATAGAAGTATATATAGTATAACAGATGCATTTTATTTATTAGCAGGAATTTTCTTTTTAGGTGTTAGTTTTTCATTAATGATTATAATTAGAAATTTAAGTTTAGATTTAATTATATATTTATTTTTAATAACTA
>CAZNJJ010000152.1:0-1522 GCA_964573335.1 uncultured Oscillospiraceae bacterium
TATCAGCCGCCGGTTTATAACCAGCCGCAGCAGCCGCAGTATCAGCCGCCGGTTTACAACCAGCCACAGCAGCCGCAGTATCAGCCGCCGGTTTACAACCAGCCGCAGCAGCCGCAGTATCAGCAGCCGGCTTACAGCCAGCAGCAGGCGCAGCCGCAGTATGCTCAGCCGGTGGGCGAAAACACCTCGCCGCTGCTCGTGTTCGGCATTCTGGCGATTGCCTTCGCTTGCACCTTCTATGCGAGCTTCCTCGGCATCGTTTTCGGCGCAATGCAGAAGAACAAGCTGGAAGCGCACTTGGCTGCGGGCGGCATCTATGCCGGAAAAGCCAAGGTCGGCGGCATTCTCGGCAAGGTCGGCCTGATCGTCGGCATCGTCCTGACGGCGATTTTCGCGGTTTATTTGACGGTTCTCATCTTCGCCGGACTTCTTGCGTAATTCACAAAACAGAAAACAAGCAGCAGAAGGTTGCGGATTTCCGCACTTTCTGCTGCTTGCGTTTTATTAAGGCTCAGGAGCGGTTTAGAATACGGGCGGGAAGGGGACGGCGCACCTTCATTGCTCCCTTGGGGCAGAATTCCTGACAGCAGAAGCAACGGATGCACTTTTTTCGGTCGATTTTCGCTTTCTTTTGCACGATTGTAATTGCTTTTGCGGGACAAAGCCGCGCGCAGTAGCCGCAGCCGACGCAGGTGTCCTTTTTCAGAACCGGCGTGGAGCGCAGAGCCTTTTTTGCAAGCTTTCCGAACAGGATGCCCGCTTTTCCGGACAGAACGTTTTCAAACTGGAAGCCGCGGCCGCGCTCAATGCGCTGAAAATCCGGCGCGACAAGGGCATCCACATCCCCAAACACCTCCACCGCGTCGGCACTTTCGGGAATCAGGCCGAAATTTGCGGCGGCGCGAAGCGTCGGCACGGCCATCGGCTCTAAGCCGATCAGCTTGGCACAGATCAGATCGACCCGATGACAGTCCGCTCCGGCCAGCAGGACGCCCATGTGACGCGGAGTGCCCGCCGTTGGGCCGTTGCCCTCCATTGCCGTCACGCCGTCCACCAAATACAGACGCGGTTTGAAATATTCATTCAGATCGATCAGCATGGCAGCAAAATCCATCGGGTCGGGGAAGCGGAAGTGGTATTCCGGCTTGATCGTGCCGGGGACTGCGCCGAAGAAATTTTTCGTCGCGGCGGAAAGGGACATCATGCCGTGGCTTTTCAGCTTGCAAAAGCTGATGATCGCGTCGGCGTTGTCCAAATACGCGGTATAGGCAAAATGCTTGGCGGCGCGCGCCTGCGGATAATCCGCGTTTTTCTGCGAAAAATCCTGATTCAACCGTGCGCCCGAAGCCTCAACCTCGTGCATTCCCGTGACGGAATAGACGTGATTCATCGCCGCCGCGGTATACAGCCCGCCGGAGCTGTCACCCACAACGACCTGCGCGCCGCGCTTTACCAGCTCACGCGACAGCGCGGCGATCAGCGCGGGGTGCGTCGCCGCCGCCGTATCCGGTTTCATGGCGGA